>NZ_JAEVHM010000022.1 GCF_016802865.1 Micromonospora parastrephiae
CGAGCCGGCCGGCGCCGCGATCCGGTGCTGGTCGCTCACGGCTGGGGAACCTGGTCGACCACGAAGACGACGGTGGGCTCGGCATCGCTGCCCTGGGACCGGTGCTCCTCGTCGTCGGGGATCACAAAGCCCATCCCGGGGCGGCACGGCACCGACCGGTCCCGGAAGTGGATGGTGAACTCGCCCTGCAGGACGTAGCCGGTGTGCCCGCGCAGACACCAGTGGTGCTCGTCGAAGCCGGGCGGCAGTTCCAGCAGGCGGAGTCGCTGCCCCCCGACGTACGTCATCTTGACGCGCCCCTCGGCTCCCGGCTTGTCCCACTTCTCCCACTCGGTGGCCGGGAAGTCGATGCCGACCGGGGCGGCGACCTGCTCAGTGGACATTCTCGATATCTCCTCTGGTCGGGGCGGATTCGTTGCGGCGGGGCCGCGGAACGCGTTCGTTGCGGTCCCGGCGCGGAAGCACCGGATCGCCGTTGACCCGCTGGTGCCGCTTGAGCAGCTGCACCATGTCGAGCATCCGGTGCACCATCCGCTCCAGCGCGTCGACGCCCTCGGTGTCGGTCAGGCCGGGTGTGCCGGTGGTGTTGCGCAACAGAACGGGGAACCCGCTGCCCACCAGAATCATCCGGTTGAGCAGCAGGTTGTTGACAATCTGGTTGTGCACCGAGGAGTCGCTGTACCGCCGCCCGGTGACGATGATGCCGCCCACCTTGTCGGCCAGCGGACGGGTGAAACGCAGGTAGCCGACGCCCGCACGCTCGATGAAGACCTGCATGAGGTGGGCCAGGCCGAACCCGTGCACCGGGGCCGCGTAGATCAGCCCGTCGGCGCTGGCCATCTGCTCCACCAGGGCGGGGACGTCGTCGTCCACCTGGCAGGGCAGGGTACGGCTGTTGCAGTCGCCGCACGGGCTGCACGGCGAGATCCGGTGTTCACGTAGCTGGATGGTGCGCAGGATCGCGCCCCGCTCGGCGATCAGCCGACCCGCGTACGCGATGGCGTGGTCGGTGTTGCCGCCGGCCCGTTCCGATCCGTTGATGGCGAGGATGGTCCCAACGTCGCTGTGCAATGGCACCCCCGGTGCTCGTAGCGGGGGTGGGCGCCGCACGGCACCCACCCCCTGCGAGGTCAGTCCGTCAGCTTTCCGGCGAAGTAGTCGATGTAGGCCTGCATGTCGAAGTGGCCGTGTCCGGAGAGGGAGAAGACGATGGCCTTCGACTCGCCCGTCTCCCGGCAGCGGATCGCCTCGTCCACCGCGACCCGGACCGCGTGGGTGGACTCCGGCGCCGGCACGATTCCCTCGCTGCGGGCGAACAGCACGCCCGCCTCGAAACAGGCGGTCTGCGGCACCGCCCGCGCCTCGATCAGGTCGATCTCCCGCAGCGCGCTGACGATCGGCGCCATGCCGTGGTAGCGCAGCCCACCGGCGTGGATCGCCGGCGGGTGGAAGTCATGGCCCAGGGTGTGCATCTTGGCCAGCGGGGTGAGCCCGGCGGTGTCGCCGAAGTCGTAGTCGTAGGTGCCCTTGGTCAAAGACGGGCAGGAGGACGGCTCCGCCGCGACGAACCGCACCGTCGGGCCGCCGCCCAACTGCCGGCGCAGGAACGGCAGGGCCAGCCCGGCGAAGTTGGAGCCGCCGCCGGCCGCGCCGACCACGATGTCCGGGTAGTCGTCGGCCATCGCCAGTTGGAGCAACGCCTCCTGACCGATGATCGTCTGGTGCATCAGCACCAGGTTGAGCACCGAGCCGAGGGCGTACCTGGCGGTGCCGCCGCTGTGCATCGCCGCCTCCACGGCCTCGGAGATGGCCAGGCCGAGACTGCCGGTGGAGTGCGGGTCGGCGGCGAGCGCCGCCCGGCCCGCCTCGGTACGGTCGCTCGGGCTCGCGGTGACCGACGCGCCGAACGTCTCCATCAGCCCTCGCCGGTACGGCTTCTGGTCATAGCTGACCCGCACCATGAAGACCTCGCACTCGAGGCCGAAGTACGCGCAGGCCATCGAGAGCGAACTGCCCCACTGGCCGGCGCCGGTCTCCGTGGTCAGCCGCTGCACGCCGTCCTGCTTGCTGTAGTACGCCTGCGGCACGGCGGTGTTCGGCTTGTGGCTGCCGGCCGGGCTGACCCCCTCGTACTTGAAGTAGATCCGGGCCGGCGTACCGAGGGCCTGCTCGAGGCGACGGGCCCGGACGAGCGGGCTGGGCCGCCACTGCCGGTAGATGTCGAGCACCGGCCCGGGGATGTCCACGTCCCGCTCGGTGGAGAACTCCTGCTCGATCATGCCGCTGGCGAAGAGCGGTTCGAGGTCGGCCGCGGTGATGGGTTCCCGGGTGCCGGGGTGGAGCATCGGGGGCAGCCCCTTGGGCAGGTCGGGGACCACGTTGTACCAGGTCGTCGGGATGTCACTCTCAGGCAGAACGAACTTCGTCGCGGTCATGGCCTCTTCCGATGAGGGTGGGTGTCAGGGACTGGCGGTGGCCGGCTCGGCGGCCGACGGCACGGGCCGGGCAGCCGGTCGTATCCGCAGCGCTGCGAACGCGACCACGCCGACCACCGGGGTCAGCAGGAGCAGGAGGAGGACGGGGCGGTGCCCCTGGGTCTGCCAGACGAAGCCGAGACCCATCGGCACTACCAGCCGGGCGGAGCTGAGCACGAAACCGTTCAGGGCCATGAAGCCGCTGACCCGGTGCTCCTGGACGTGGTCGGCGATGTAGGTGGGCACCACCACCGAGGCGATGATCTCCCCGAGGGTCCAGACCACCGTGGAGAGCAGCACCGCGGGCAGCGAGAACGCGAACACCAGGACGGCCATCCCGGTCGACCAGAGCAGGCCCGCCACGATCAGCAGGGTCCGCGTCGAGTACGCCTTGATCCGCTTCTCGATGAGCAGGCTGGCAGTGACCACGACCACGCTGTTGATGGTGTAGACCGCGCCGACCACCGCCACCGACGAGTGCAGCACGGTGGTGACCGCGAGAGGCAGCGTGTATTCCAGGCCGATCAGCGGCGCGACGTAACAGAACGAGACCAGCACCAGCACCGCCACGTCGAGGTCCCGCAGCAGCCCGGCCCGGCGGGTGGTGGCGGCCGGCGAGGCCACCGGGGCACGCCGGGTGTCCGCCGGTACGAAGAGCCAGATGGTGGCCGCCGCGAGCAGGCCGAGCAGGATGTTGCCGGCGAACATCAGCTGGTACGAGTAGGCCGCCGCGAACCCGCCGAGCAGCGGGCCGACCCCCATGCCGAGGTTGTTGGCGAGGTAGCTGACCGTGTACGCGAAGGGCCGCTGGCCGGGCTCGGTCAGGTCGGCGATCAGTGTGTTCGCCGCCGGGGCGAACATCCCCATCCCGACCAGTGCGACGAAGAGCAGCGCCGCGTACGTCCAGGTCGGCCCGTCGAGCAGGGCGAGACCCAGGTAGCCGGCAGCGTTGAGCAGCAGGCTCGACACCAGCGCGGCGCGGCGGCCGGCCCGGGCGCAGACCGGGCCGCTGAGCAGGCTGCCGGCGAGCAGACCGGTGCTGCCCACGGAGATCAGCACGCCCGCCTCGCCGGTGCTGAGGTGCCGGCTCTGCACCAGGTAGACCGCGAGCAGTGGGAAGACGAACATGCCGGCCCGGTTGATGAAGGAGGCGTAGACCAGCATCCGCAGCGGGCGCGGCAGGGCCCGGAACCGGCTCAGCCACATGACGCGTCGCCGACCGGCTCGGTGACCACCTCGAAGGCGTCCCGGATGACCTTGAACCGGGCGCGTACGTCGTCGAAGTCCCGGCCCTCGCAGACGTACCAGCCGAGCACGTCGTTGGAGGCGGTCGGCACGGCGAGCACGTCGCCGACGGTCTTCCACACGTCCGCGTCGCGCACCGAGTCGAGCGCCCGCAACTCCACCGCCGTGGTGATCGCGGTGATCCGGCCGTACCGGTCGGAGCACAGGTACTCGGTGCCGATCTCCGGGCCGAGGGTGGCCGCCGGAACGTGCGCCGGGTCCAGTTCGAGGCGGCACCACTCGCCGGCCAGGTTGATCCCCCGCCCGGCCTGGATGGCGGGGACGATCGAGCCGCCACCGGCCCGGGCGGCCGCCTCGCCGAAGACCAGCTCGCCGTCGTCGCGGAGGAAGAACTCCACGTGCGCCACGCCGGTGCGCATCCCGAAGCCGCGCAGCACGGTGGCGTTGGCCGTCAAAATGCGCCGCTCCGCCGGGGTCAGATCGTGTTTCCGGGAGACGGTGCCGCCGGGTTCGTCGCGGAACTCCAGGACCGAGTACGTGTAGCGGGAGAGCTGCTCGAAGACCACCTCGCCGTCGCGGAGCAGCGAGTCGACGTGGTACTCGGCGCCCCGGACGTACTCCTCCACCCGGTAGTCGTGCCGGTCGTCGGCGATCAGCGGCCAGACCCGGGCCAGGTCCTCGGCGGAGTCCACCCGGTGGGTGTCGCCGCAGGCCCAGCCGGCGTACGGCTTGACGACCACCGGCCAGCCCACCTCGGCGGCGAACTCGGCGACCGCCCCCACCGTCTCGGGGCGGCACGAACGGGCCACCGGCACGCCCAGCTCGGTGGCCCGGCGGTGCATCACGTTCTTGTCCCGGAAGGTCAGCGCCTCCTCCGGGTCGAGCCCCGGGATGCCGTGGTCGCGCCGGCAGCGCGCGGCGGTGAGCACGTCCCCCTCGAAGAGCGGGAAGATGCGCTCCACCGGGTGCGTGGCGAGGATCGACGCGACCGTGGAGCGGACGGCCTCGGAGTCGTCGAGGTCGGCGTGGTAGCAGGGCAGACCGGCGGCTTCGGTGGCCGGCTGCCCGTTCGGCAGCAGCGCGACGGTGGCCACGCCCAGTTCGGCGGCGGCGGCGACCACGCTGCGGAACTGGGCCGCGTACCGACCGGCCGCCGGTCGGTAGATCACCAGGATCGCGCGGTTCACGGACGGCTCCCGCGGTGGCTGCCGGCGGGACTGAGCGGGCCGTCGCCGACCGGGCCGACGGTGCGCAGGACGGCGCTGGTCCTCACGCCGTCGAGCACCGCCTCCTGCCGCGTGCCGTCGGACAGCTCGTCGAGGGCGGCGGCGAGCCGGGCCAGCGCGTCCGTCACCTCCGCCCGGCCACCGGGGTGGGCCGACTCGACGGTGAGCAGCAGCCGGTGCCGGCCGAGATCGGTGCGGACCAGGTGGCCCTGCCGCCAGTTCCAGCGCCGCGAGTGGGCCCTCCCGTCGGCGTCCGCGTAGACGACCTCACCCGGTTCGGGCTGCTCCGGCGCGTCGGGCGCACCGAGCGGCAGGTACGTCTCGGTGCCGTCGGCCGGCCGGACGTCGAGGTCGGTGAGGCCGTCGACGGCGCACGAGGCCACCGGGAGCGCCGAGCCGAGCGAGACCGCATTGCAGAGGTCGACCAGGGCGTTGATCCGGGGCAGCCGGTCACCCTTGGCGACCCGCCGTGCGATCGACTCGGCGGCGCACGGGAATCTGTTCGGGTTCACCCCCACCGCCCGGTACGCCTCCCGCCACGCGGCGATGCCCGGCAGTTCCGCCACCCCCGCCTTGTCCAGGTCCGCCGCGTGCAGCGCGTCCTCGGCCTCGGTCAGCAGCGCCGACACGGCGGGAGGCGCCGGGGCGACCTCGACCGCCGGTACGGCGATCACGCCGAGCACGTAGTCCGGCACTGCGGTCAGCACCCGGTCGTCGATGCGCACGGTGAGTGTGTCCGCACCGTCGCTGAGCTGGGTCATCGTGATCCTCGTGAAGTTCGGGTCCTATGGTCGGTCCGACCGTACGCAGCGGGACGACCACCGGGTGTGGCCAATCCGGAATGATCCGGTGAGGCCAATCCGGCGGTCGGCGGCTGGCCGGCGGGACGGTCGGCGCGGGCCCGGCTGCCGAGCAGCGTGGCGCCCAGCGCCAGCACGCAGAGCGCCGCGCCGACCGGCCCGAGCAGGTCGAGGGCGTCCGGGCCGCCGTACCGCAGCAGCCGGTTGCCGAGGAAGCCGCCCAGGGCGATGCCCACGAACGTGGCCGACGAGTTGAGTGACAGCAGCAGCGGTCCCGAGGTCGGCGCGATGGTGAAGAGCCGGTGCTGCTGGGCCGGCTGGGTGGCCATCGCGGTGACGCCCCAGGCCGCCATGGCCAGCGCGGCCGGCAGCAGCGCCTGCCGGGTCAGCGGTAGCGTGACCAGCACCAGGGCGAGCCCGGCGACCGAGACCAGCAGCACCGGCACGCCACCGAAACGGTCGGTGGCCCGGCCGCCGAGCACGGTCCCGGCGACCGCCGGCACACCGAAGACCAGCAGCAGCACCGCGAGCAGGGTTCCGTCGCCGTCGGTGGCCGGGGCGAGCAGCGCACCGACGTACGTCAGGGCGAGGTAGCCGCCGGTCATGAAGAGCGCGGTGGTGAGCACCGCCAGACCGACCCGGCTGTCACGTGCCGGGGCGAGCCGGGCGGCCAGCGACGGCCCGGGCGGCAGGGTCAGCGTCGGCAGGCCGACCGTCACCGCCAACGCGCAGGCCGCTCCGAGGGCGGCGAGCAGCCAGAAGGTGGCCCGCCACTGCAGGTCGGCGGCGAGCCAGGTGCCGAACGGCACCCCGGCCACGGTGGCCGCGGAGAGGCCGCCGAGCACCACCGCCATGGCCCGGGCACGCCGTTGGGGCGGGGCCAGCGCGGCTGCCGACGCGGTGGCGGCGGGAACGTAGAGCGCGGCGCTGACCGCCGTGAGGATCCGGGCCAACAGCAGCAGCGGCAGGTCGGGCGCGAGCGCGGAGGCGACGTTGCCCAGAGTGAACCCGACCAGCGAGATCACCAGCACGGTACGCCGCTCCAGCCGGCCGGTCAGCGCGCCGAGCACCGGAGCGGCGACCGCGTACGCGAGGGCGAAGACGGCGCTCACCCAGCCGGCCGAGGCGACGCTCACCCGCAGCGTCCGAGCCAGCTCGGGAAGCACACCGGCGACGACGAACGTGTCCGTGCCGATGGCGAAGGCGCCGACCGCGAGCAGCGGGACGACGGGTACGCCTCGGCGCATCACGCCACCCCCGCCGGCTGCCCGGCGCGGTAACGGGCAGCGTCGCCGGCGACCACCCGGCCGCCGAGCAGCACCATCTCGATCGCCTCCGGCCGGCCCAGCACGGTGATGTCCTCGGCCGGGTCCCCGTCGGTGACCACCAGGTCGGCCAGCCGACCCTGCTGCACCGTGCCCGCCTCGTCACCCCGCCCGGCCAGCCGCGCGCCGTTGGCGGTGGCCCAGGTCAGCACCACCGGGGCGGGTATACCGGCCATGGTCACGTACGTCTCCAGCTCCTCGGCGTAGCGGCCGTGCGGGGTCCACGCGAACCCGAAGTCGTCGCCGGCCACGATCGGGATGCCCATCTGCACCATCAGCGGCAGGATGCGCAGGGTGTTCTCGACCTCGGCCTGGAACTCCAGCGTCTCCAGGTACTCGGGGGTCTTGCCGTACCGGGTGCCGGTGGTGAGCAGCCGGTACGGCTGATGCAGGCTCGGCACCACGAAGATCTCCCGCTCGGCGATCGCCTCCAGGGCGGCGTCGTCGGCGTACGTGGCGTGGTCGATCACGTCCACCCCGGCGGCGATGGCGTTGCGGATGCCAGCCAGCCCGCGCGAGTGCGCCCGGATCCGGACGCCCCGCTCGTGCGCCGCCCGGGCCGCGATCACCAGCTCCTCGGCGGTGAAGAGCAGCTCGTGCGATCGACCGTTGGGGAAGGTGTCGTCTCCGGTGGAGAAGACCTTGATGATCTCCGCGCCCTGCGCGACCTCGGTGTCGACGTACTCGATCAGCTCTTCCGGGGTGTCGGCCAGCCGCATCAGGTCGCTCGGGATGCGTTGCTTGACCCCCGGGTTGCGGCGCTCCGGCGGGCCGGACACCATCAGGTCCCGGCTGCACGGGGTGATCCGCGGGCCGGGCAGCCGGCCGGCGTCGATCGCCCGGCGCAGGGCCATGTCGATGCCGGCCACCGAGCCGGCCCCGACGAAGGCGGTGTAGCCCAGCCGGAGCATGTCGGCGGCGTTGGCGGCGGCGCCGAGGGTGACCTCCGGGATCGTGTACTTGAAGAGCATCTCCCGACCGTCGAGCACGTTCAGGTACGCGATGTGGGTGTGGCCGAGCGTCATGCCCGGCATGACCGTCCGGCCGTCGAGGTCGAGGACGTCGATGTCGGGGTCGTGCAGAGGGGCCTGCGCCTCGGGCAGCACCGCGACGATGCGCTCGCCGTCGAGCAGCACGCTGTGGTGCGGTCGGGAGGCCACCCCCAGTCCTTCCTGGACCGTGGCGCGGTGCAGCAACGTTCGTCGGGACAAGACGGTCACTCCGGTTTCTCTCGGTGTCTGGTCTCAGTGGCGGCCGAACAGGGTCCACACGATCTCGGCGCCCGGGCGGCGGGCCACCCACCGCAGCGCGTGACGGTGCACGCCGGGCGCGTTGGTCACCGCGAGGTCGGCGCCGTTGGCGGCGAGGATCTCGGCGGCGTGCTGGGTGGAGTCGGCGTCGACCCACCGCACCGGCCGGTCCCGCAGGGCGGGTGGCGCGAGGTCGGTGAAGATCCGCCGGACCTCCCAGAGGGCGGCCACCGTGAGCTGATGGTTGGCCAGGTCCGGCTCGTGATCCGGACGGGCCGCGATGCCGTACTCCGGGGTGGCCTGCGCGAAATAGGCCTCCAGCCGCAGGTCGCGGTGCCAGTGGAAGCGGGTGAGCCCCTGGTAGGCGCTCGGTACGAGGGCCTGGTCGACCCTGCGGTCCACCAGCGCGGCGAGCACCGCGTCGAAGGTGTCGGACAGCTCGACGCGCAGCCCGTGCCGCTCGGCGAGGAACACCGCGGTCAGATGGCTGGACGTCCCGGGCGGGCCGAGGGTGGCCAGTGTCGTGCCGGGCCGGCTCGCCCACCGGTCCACCACGCTGCGCCAACGCCGCCCGTACGCCTCGGCGAGCGGCCCGGGCAGCGCCGGTACCCGCTCGTCGGCGGCGATCTCAGGTGGTGTAGCCACGGTTGCCCGCCATCCGCTGCGCCACCCTCGTCTCGTGGTCGACCTCGATGCGCCGGTCGACGATCCGGGCGGCCTTCCAACTCACGAAGGCGCCGGTGCTCACGATCGGGTCGAGCCTGTCGGTCAGCTCCACCTCGACCGGTACGCCGAGCGCGGCGCCGGCCCGCTCCCGGACCCCGTCGGCCACCCCGGCGGGGTCGTCGACGAGGTCCTTGAGCAGCTCCAGGCGGACCGTCAGCCGGTCGGTGCCCGCGCTCGGGTCGTGGTCGATCACCACCTGATAGCCGCCCGAGCCGGTGACCCCGGTCAACACGGCCATTTCGATCTGGCCGGCGGTGAAGCGTCGACCGCCCAGCTCGATCCGGTCCAGGGTGCGGCCGACGATCTGCACGAGGTCGCCGGCCATCTCGCAGTCGCAGTCCGAAGGCTCGACGATGACCGCGTCGCCCGTGCGGTAACGGATCAGCGGCTTCACCCCGTCGATCAGCATGGTGACGGTGAGTTCCCCGCTGCCGCGCGAGCCGTGCGACGCGCCCGTCTCCGGGTCCACCACCTCGATCAGGTAGTTGGTCTGGGAGAGGTGCATCCGCTTGTTGCGGCAGGCGGTGGCGATGACGAACGCCTCCTGCGAGCCGTACAGGATGTTGTAGACGTCCGCGCCCCAGACGGACTCCAGGTTGCGGGCCAACGCCGGAGTGCACATCTCGCCGGTGACGAAGAGCAGCTTGACGCCGAAGTCCTCGCGCAGCCGGTAGCCGTAGTGCTCGGCCGCCTTGGCAAGCATCATGGCCACGCCCGGTGTGCAGCAGACGACCTCCAGCTCCAGGTCCTTCATCAGTTGCAACGCCTTGGCGAATCCGATCACCGGCGAGTACGGCCAGATCTTCGCGTTGAGCGAGCCGACGTTGCGGGCGACGTCACCGAGGGTGTCGCCGAACGAGTGCACCTCGGTCGGGCCCATCAGCCCGATCCGGGGCGGGTGGTCGCCGAAGTGGTGGCGGAAGATCGACGCCCAGGATTCGGTGACGTGGGCGTTGCTCGCCACCACCTCCCGACCGTCGCGGGGACACGGGGTCGCGCGGCCCGTCGTGCCGGTCGTCTCGTAGAAGAAGACCGCGTCGGCCAGCGGCCGGCTGAGCACGTCGAGCATCTCCTCGCGCAGATGTGTCTTCGTCGTGAAGGGCAGCCGGTCGAGGGTCGACGGAGTGATCGTGGCGAGGTCGACGTCGGCCAGGTGACGCGCGTAGAACGGCGAGCCGGTGGACACCTGGTCGAGGACCCTCCGTAGCTGCCGTTCCCGCCACGACCCCAGGTCGGTCGGTTGCAGGCTGCGGTCGTAGAAGGCCCGGTGCAGAGTGAGGTAGTCGACGGCGAAGTCGGCCGCCGGTCCGGTGGTCGGAAGCCACATGGTCGGGATCCTTTCCAGGGATGAGCCCGGCTGCGGTGCGATCGCGGCGGGCCATGGCGCAGGTCAGTGCAGGCCGCCGTTGACGTCCAGAATCGTGGCGGTGACGTAACTGCTGGCCGGGTCGGCCAGCCAGGCAACGGCCGCGGCGATCTCGGCCGGAGTGCCGAACCGGCCGACCGGGATCCGGGCCCGGTAGTCGTCCCGGCGCTCGACCGGGATCCGGGCGGCCATCGGAGTCTCGACCAGGCCGGGAGCGACCGCGTTGACCCGGATGTGATGCTCGGCGAGCGCCCGGCCGAGACTGCGGGTGAGCGCTATGCACGCGCCCTTCGACGCCCCGTACGCCGCATCCGGGCTACCGGACTGCCCGCTGATCGAGGCGACGTTGACCACCGTGCCGGGTCGACCGGCGGCGATCAGGGCACGGGCGAACACCTGGGTGCAGAAGAACACGGCGCCCAGGTTGACGTCGAGCACCTGCGCGTAGGTCTTCGGGTCGTAGTCGAGGAAGGCCCGAGCGTGGTACACGCCGGCGTTGTTCACCAGCACCGTGGGCTGGCCGTACCGCTCGTGGATCCGGGCGAAGAGCTGCTCCACCTGCTCCGGCACGGCCACGTCGGCGACCAGCGAGGCGTACGCCGCCGGGTCGCGACCGGCTCGACGTCGACGCCGACCACCCGGTGCCCGGACTCGGTCAGGGCGGCCGTCACGGCCCGGCCGATGCCACCCGCCGCGCCGGTGACCACCGTGATCGGAGCCGACTGGTCGCTCACGGCGCTCCCGCCGTCCGCTGGCCGGCTACCGGTACCGGCGCCGACGCGCGGCGCAGGAAGTTGTCGAACAGGCGCAGCCCGTCCTCGGTGAGCACGCTCTCCGGGTGGAACTGCACCCCCTCCACCGGCAGGGTCAGGTGTCGTACCCCCATCACGTAGCCGTCGTCGGACGACCGCGCGGTGACCTCCAGGGCCGGCGGCGTCGGGTCCGCGACGATGAGCGAGTGGTAGCGGGTGACGGTGACCGGGGCGGGCACCCCGGCGAACACACCTCGGCCGTCGTGCGCGACCACGCTGGTCTTGCCGTGCATCAGGTGCCGGGCGACCGCGACCGTCGCACCGTAGGCGAGGCCGATCGCCTGATGGCCGAGGCAGACGCCGAGCAGCGGGGTTCGGCCGGCGAAGGCGTGCACCAGCTCCACGTGCCCGGACTCCGCCGGGTGGCCCGGCCCGGGGCCGAGCACCACCGCGTCCGGCCGCAGGCCGACGAGCTGCTCGCTGGTCCGCGACCGGGAGCGGACGACCACGGTCGACGCGCCGAGGGTCCGCAGGTACTGGTCGATGATGTGGGTGAAGCTGTCGTACGCGTCGACGAGCAGGACTTTCACGGCAGCAGCTCCACACCGGTCAGGGCCCAGTAGGTGGCGCTCATCTTGGCCAGCGTCTCCTGCCACTCGGCGCCGGGCGTGGAGTCGGCAACCACTCCGGCGGAGGCCTGGGTGCGGTAGCGGCGGCCATCATGGACCGCGGTGCGGATGCAGAGGGCGAGCACCGCGTACCCGCGCACGTCGACCAGTCCGATCGACCCGGCGTAGACGCCCCGGGGTTCGTCCTCCAACCCGTCGATGATCTCCATCGACCGCAGCTTCGGCGCGCCGGTCATGGTGCCGGCCGGGAAGCTGGCGCAGATCGCGGCCCACACGTCGGCGTCGTCGGCGAGTTGGCCGGAGACAGTGGAGACCAGGTGGTGCACGTACGCGAACGGCTCGACGTCGAACATCGCGTCGACGCTGAGCGTCCCCGGCACGCAGACCCGACCGATGTCGTTGCGGCAGAGGTCGACCAGCATGACGTGCTCGGCCCGTTCCTTCTCGCTGGCCGAAAGCTCGGCCACCCGCCGGCGGTCGGTCTCCGGGTCAGCGCCGCGGGGCGCGGTGCCGGCGATCGGACGCATCGACAGCCGACCCTGTTCGATCCGGAGGAACAGCTCCGGGCTCGCCCCGATGACGGTCCGGCCCGCCCAGGGCGTCAGGTACATGTACGGCGACGGGTTACGGTGCCGCAGCCGCCGGTAGACCTCCAGCGGGGTGAGCGTGGTCTCCACGTCGATCCGGTGGCCGATCTGGATCTGGTAGCTGTCCCCGACCTCGATGTGCCGCAGGCACTGCTTGACCCGGGCGGCGAACGTCTCCTCGTCGACGTTGTCCCGCACCAGACTGGGCGGCGGAGCGGCCGGCACATCCGGGTGATCGTCGTGTCGTGCGCCGAGTTGCTCTGGAATCCGGGCCGCGGAGGCGTCCTCCCGGGGCAGGTGCGGGCCGGCGGCGGAGAGCTGCCGCACGGTGCCGGCGCGCAGATCCCACCACACGGTGTGCCGGAACAGCGCGAGCGTGCAGCGGGGGATGTCGTCGACCACCCGGTCGACGGAGAGCTCGTCCATGTCCCGCGCTGCCTCGTACGCCAGGGTGGTGAGGAAGCCGAAGGCGAAGCTGTCGGTGGGGACGGTGGTGCGCACCGCGAACGCCCGCTGCACGGCCCGGACCGCGGCCCACACCTCGGGCGGCCCGGCCACCGGCCAGACCCGCTCCTGGGCGCGATGCCGGGCCGGCTCGCCGAGGACCGTCGTGAGCACGGCGGCCAGAGCGTCGCCGAGCGGGCCGTCGCAAATCACCTCAAGCCGATCGGCGATGAACCGCAACTCGGCGAGACGCCCCCAGCCGACGGCCGCCGCATAGCGGTCCTGAGCCGGCCCGTCCAGGCTTTCAAAGAGATACAGATCGTCGTGTGGACGACATTCGGAGAGTGCCGTATAGAGCGATAACGGATCGATCGACGGCAGTGTGACAGATGTCACTTCTATTGGAATGGAGTCGGCCAGTGGAGTACGTCTCGCTGCCACTGAATGAGGCCGAATGGGCCGATCGACGAACACCTTTGACAATAAGGACACTGTGGAACCCCCTCTGAGCAGCCCGATTTCCGCGCCCCCGTTGGCGCTGGCTCCACCGCGTGACGCGGCAGTTCGGACTTTTCCCCCCGCACGAAAGGACTCGCACGACCGCTGTGTGCCGGCATCGCATACACCCACGCGCGCCCATATTGGACACACTCGGAGCGAACGCCCTGATTCGCCGGCCACTGGGCGGTTGCGCGCCCGGCCAACACTTTCCTCAGGCACGGATCGCGCTGTCCATACCACTTCGACGATCCCGGAGCGGACCACTTGTCTATGAATCTAAGCCTGTCAATTGACGGTCAATCGCGCGAAACGCTGGCAGTGCAGCTCCGTAACGCGCTTCGTACGCAGATCGAGGAGGGCGTGCTGCGCCCGGGCACCCGCGTGCCGTCGAGCCGGCAACTCGCCGCCGACCTCGGGGTGTCCCGCAGTGTGGTCGTCGAGGCGTACGAACAGCTGTGCGCCGAGGGGTACTTCGTCTCCCAGCACGGCTCGGGCACCTCCGTGGCGGCGGAGGCGCGCACGGACATCGGCTCGGCGCTCACCCCGGACGACCGCGCGCCCACGGCGGCTGTCTGGGACCTGCGCACCGGCAGCTTCCACGACTCCACCTTCCCCCGCCAGGACTGGATCCGGGCGGTCAGCGCGGTGGTCAACTCCGCCGGCCGCCGCGACCTGGGCTACGCCCCACCGTCCGGCCTGCCGGTCGTCCGGCACACTCTCGCCGGCTACCTCGCCGGGTGCGGGGCGTGCGCACCCGGCCCGAAGACCTCATGATCACCTCGGGCTTCGCCCAGGGACTCGCGCTGCTCTGTCGGGAGCTGCGCGACCGAGACCACGACACCGTGGGGGTGGAGGACCCGGGGCACCCGGGCGAGTGGAAGTTCATCGCCGAGGCCGGCCTGCGCCCGGTGGGCCTCCCGGTGGATCGGGACGGCATCCAGGTCGACGCGCTCACCGCGAGCGGAGTCCGCGCCGTGCTCACCACCCCGGCCAGCCAGTTCCCGACCGGAGCCACGCTCAGCGCCGAACGCCGGGCGCAGCTGATCGCCTGGGCCGAGGCGGTGGACGGCTACATCATCGAGGACGACTTCGACGCCGCCTTCGTAGCCCCGAGGCAGCGGATGCCGGCGCTGCAAAGCCTCGCCCCGGACCGGGTGATCTACGCCGGCAGCACCAGCAAGGTCCTCGCCCCGGCGCTACGCCTCGGCTGGCTGGCCACCCCCGCCAGCCTGACCGCACGGATCGAACGGGTACGCGCCGGTTGGGACATCGGCTGCCCCGGCCTGGAGCAGCTCACCTTCGCCCGGCTGATCGACACCGGCGCCTTCGACCGGCACCTGCGGCGACTCTGCGACGACTTCCAGAAACGCCGCCAGACGGTCAACCAGTTCGTCGCGCGTCAGATGCCCGGCGCCACCACCCTCGCCGGGGGCAGCGGACCGCAGGCGTACCTGGTGCTGCCCGCGGGGTGCGCCGAGGAGGCGATCGTGCAGGCGGCTCGACGCCGCTCGGTACTGGTCCGCGGCGGCCGCTTCTACGCCCTGCGAGCGGACGACCGACCGCCGGCGCTGGTCATCGGCTACGCCGGGGTACGTGGCCCCGAGCTGGCCCGCGGCCTGGCCGGACTCGCACTGGCGTACCGGGAGACGACCGGCCGCACCAGTGCGTGAGACGCCCGCCTCCTCCAACCGAACCGCCGCGATCTTGTCCCACTCGTCGGCGTCCCGGCGACCTGAGGTCACACTCGCGTCCAGCAGACTGGCGTTGGCGCGCGGCGACGATGCGGCAAGGATCAACGTCCGACGTGCCCCTGCCAAGCCGGGTGACCGAGGCGTCGATCGGCGTACGGTGGGCGGCTCAGCGTCCCAACGCCGGGGCCGATCGAGGCCGATCTGACAGCGCGCTGGCCCTGGCGTGCCACCAGCGGCGCGACGCCAGCGCGGCCAACCCGGCGCCGGCGGCGTTGAGCAGTACGTCGTCCACGGAAGTCACCCGGTCCAGCCGCAGGGCGTACTGCGCGACCTCCACCAGGATCGAGCAGCCCGCCGCGAGCGCCAGGATCCGCGGCACCGACGCCAGCGCCGCGAACCGCAGCGGGGCGAGGAACCCCAGCGCCGCGAACACCAGCAGGTTGCCGACGACCTGGCCCGTCAGCGTCAGCAGACCCCCGTCGGAGAGGATGGTGAGCAGGTCTCGCAGGGGCACCAGGCTCACCCGCCCGGAAACGGCACCGGCCCGATCGCCCGGCAGCAGGATCATCCACACCCACGGCACCGTCCCGTAGACGATGCCGACCTCGGCCAGCGACATCCGCCACGGCGGGGTGGTGCCGGTCGCAGCCCGGCGGCGTGCCAGGACCCACACGACCAGCGCGGCCAACGGCAGTACGGCCACCGTGAGGAGAACCACGCCGGTGAACGTGCCGACCCAGCCGTGCCACTCCTTGATCACGCTCGCTCCGTTGCCGTCCGTCGCCGATCTGACCCGTCGGTCGTCACCCCGGCACCATAGTCGCCCCCGGTCCGCTGCGAGGTCCTGTCGGTGGGCCCTGCGGAAATGCCGCACAGCCCTGATCCCCGACACACTGACCCGCACCGCCGACGAAGACCGACCGCGTCTGTTGACCATCCCGGGACGGTGGGCCGACGACGGGAGGTCGCCGGCCCACCATGCCTGCTGTTACCGAACCCGCAGCTGCTGATGCACGCCCGCCGCGGGAGCGTAGGTCGGGTCACCGGAGTAGGCGACGTGGACCGGGTACACCCCTACTGACAGTCCCGTAGTCGGTAGCTCGATGACGGCCGCGCCGCCGGTCAGCGGCACCACCTGCGTGGCGCCGCCGAAGGTGACAGCTACCTCACCGGTCGCCTTCGGAGCCATCTTCTGCTGGGACCGCGCCCTCACGTCGACGTTCAGCCTGAACGTCCCACCGCGGACGATCGACGCAGGTGCGGCCTTCGCCTTCACCACGACTCCCGCCGTGCCCGGTGGCAGGAGGGTGACCTGGGCTGAGCTTGCCTTGGTGCGGTCCACCACCGACGTGGCCACGACGGTGAGCGACGACGCGGTCTCGGCAGCGGCCACCGAGAGCACACCATCCGCGGAGATCGTTGTGCCTGCCGAGGTCGCCCCCTTGACCGACCACGTCACCGCCGGGCTCACACCGTCGTTGGTCGTCACCTGAGCGCTGAACTGCCTGACCCAGTTCCAGCCCTTGGTCAGCTCCTCGGTCGCGGGCGTCACCGATACGGAGTCGACCCCCGACCACAGGTGGTCCCTGGCGAAGATCGTGAACAGCTGACCCGCCGTCATCCCGTCGTGCGCACCGGGGACCTGGGCCGTCTCGGCGGCGAACCCCCGGGCCCTGAAGTTGTCCGCGATGGCGTTCTGGGCGTTGAGATTGCCCTCGAAGACACCATTGCCGAGGAAGACGAAGAGGTCGTCGTCCCCGACCGCGTCCGCGATGGTGTCGTAGTCCTGGGCGGTCAGGGACGGGTTACCGGAGAAGTGTCCGTAGAACGCGAACGTGGTCGGGTAGTTCCTGATGACGACGCCGCCCGTCATGCCACCGTAGGAGAACCCGGCGTAGGCGCGCCCGGCGCGCTCGGTCGAGACGTTGTAGCTGCGCTCGATGAGGGGAAGGATCGTCTGGACCAGGTTGTTGGCCGCGTTGGTCTGGTTGTAGGAGGCGAAGCCGAGGCTGGTCCCCGTGAAGTGATTCCCCATGGTGACGACCACCGTGGGTTCGATCTCGCCCCTGGCCGTCATGTTGTCCAAAATGTTCGGGACATTCGCGGGAACCATGAAATCGGTCTCATCACCGAAGATGCCGTGGGCGAGGTAGGCGACCTTGTACGGCTCCGCGCGGTTGGCATCGTAGTTGGCCGGCAGGTAGACGCCGAGGTAGTGGCCGCTGTCGCCCAGGATCGTGGTGTACGGGACGTACTGGACGGTTCCTCGCTGCGCGCGGTCCGCCATCGGCAGCTCGTATTCCGCACGCTCCTTGAGCACCGGGTCGTTCTGTTTCTCGGCGTACGGCACGTACACGGCATCGAGAACGTCGTTGTTCCTGACCCGGAACGAGGACTCGCCCGGCGGTCGAGGGTTCGTCGACGCGGGATCCCAGATCCGCTTGTTCTCCCACCCCCGAGTCGGGTCCCAGACCCGGTACCAGTAGCTGAGGCCTCCGGCGTGCAGCGGGACCGAGACCGACCAGTTTCCCTTCGAATCCTTGGTCATGTCCCGGAGGAACTCGGTGCCTCCGGCGTGGTAGCGCCCCGGCTGCCACGCTTCCGGCTGATAGCGCGTGTTGCCGGTGCTGACGTCGAGCAGAGTCAGGTCCCCGGCAAGGCGGACCTGGGTGGCCTGGGGATTGTGGTAGACGAACGTGACGGTGTATCCGGTCGGTGAATCGCGATCCGGCGTGACGGTCGCGCCTTCCACGATCGCGGGCTTGGCCGCGGCGGCAGCTGGCGCGGGGACGATGGCGCCGGCACCGAGTGACACGAACGCGAGCAACGAGACCGCACGCCTGAGCCTGCGTCTTCCGATTGCTGTGCTCATTGAGCGCCCTCCTGTGTGGTCTCTCGCCGTGGATCCCGTGGCCTTGCCCGGAGAGAGGCCGCCAGATGATTTCCGCGGGACGAGACGCGGTGTGGTGGTCGGGCACGAGGAGACTCCTCCTGGCCTCCGCGGGCCACCTGGCCCGATTGATGTGACCCGCTTCGGCCTCAACAGGGCCCGTTCTGCTAAATCGAATTAGCAACGGCTAGTCTTGCTGGGTCCGGCTTGCGGTGTCAAGAGCGTCCACGGCAGGGGTTGCTCCTGGTGGCCAGCGGCCAGCACCGGCCTCACGCGCGTCCACCATGGACACGCGGGCAACGCGACGATCCGCCTCACGTCAACGTCGAGCGGGACTTCTCCCCCGATGGTCGGCACGCCCCCGCTGCCGGCGGCTCACGTTGCAGGCCCTCAGGTAGGACGTCGGGCTGACCGAGCGAGATAACTCCGCAGCTCGGCGACCTCCTCGTCCGTGAGGACGGGCGCGAAATCGAAATGCTCGCTGGGGTGAAGGGCTGTGCCGGAGCCGGCAACCGTGACGAACCAGGCGCCCTCGTGACCGAACCAGTGCGCCTCTCCGGCCGCACCGAGGTCGGCGGAGTCCTCCGGATCGGTGGACTCGCCCGTCGAGACGATCCGCACCCACTGCCCGTCGCGACCGTATGGCGGCTGAGGAATCACCACGTCCACGTACTCCCCGGCGACTCGCTCCGTCGGCACACCGAACAGGCGAGCAGCACCTTCGCGTGCCACCCGGTGCACCTCCCGCGTGCTGCGGGTGACGGCCACCAGCACCTCCCCTTCAGGTCCTTCGACCAGCACGGCGTAGGAGCGGTCCGGCTCGTGACGTACCCGTGCACGGATCCGAAGCGGGATGTCAGCCATCCACCGATGATCCCGCACCCGGCTCGTGCGGCGCCCGGGGCTGCTACACGCTCGTCCTCAGCATCGCCCGCACGTCGTCGGGCCAGGCGTCGAGGTCCACCCCGTGCTGACAGAAGAGCGCGTAGGCGAAACGCTCCAGGCCGAAGCCGACACACGCGCTGTGCGCCGCACCGCCGTCCGCGAGGGTGATGCCGAACGCGGAACCGAACTTCTCACCATGGATGTTGAAGGACCCGGCGGCCACGCTGCGACCGTGCTCCACCGGCAGGCACAGCTCGTACTTGAGCTCCATCGCCCGCTGCACCCGGACGTACTCCGCGATCTGGCCGTTGAAGAAGAAGGGATCGTTGGCGACCTCGATCTGACCCGCGAGCCCCAGCTCGGTCACCATGTCGCCCACCGCGGACATCAAGCGGCGGCGTTGCTCCGCGACCGCGGTCCGCTCGCCGATGAAGACGACCTCGCGCATGGTGAATTCCCAGAGCCGCTCCAGTGAGCGTCGGTAGCGGGACTCGAAGCGGAAGGTCTGGCCACGAGTCGTCACCACGATGGGGCCCTCGGCCAGGCCACGTCCCTGCAGGTGCTGGTAAACGTGGTAGCACATCGCGGGCGGCAGGCAGTAGCCGAGGTGTTCGCTGTGTTCTTCGATGTGCTGCCCGATGTCGTCGACCGACGCGACCCCGGAGGCAAAGGAGTCATAGGTGTCGACGTCCGACCGGAAGCGGCTGGCCGTCATCAGAAACTGAGGGAAGGAGCTCATGTAACCCGCACGCCGCAACGTATCGGTCGAGATGAGGTTGGGATAGTGGAAGGCGCTGGCGGCGAACTCCCCGACAGCCAGGTCGTGCAGCCTTCGATCCAGCCCGGACAGGACCTCGTGGAACAAGGCCCCGGTGGCGTAGATCCCCTCGCCCATCTCTGCCACCATCCCGGCGGCCGCCAGCTGCGCGAAGGTCCCGTCGGCGTTGCGGGGACGATGCGGAGAACTCCACACCACCTCGGCCTCCACCTCACGCTGAGGCAGCACGTCCTTGGCGATGATCAGATCCAGCTTCCGACTGAGTTCACCGACATCACCGGCAACCGAGGTGGTCACCTCGACAGCAACGACCCGGCCACCTTCCGAAACCAGGTGAAACTGCTCGATCTCCGGAGAGACGTAGTAGACCCGCTTGGCCAGCTCGGAGCTGAGGTAGTCGGGGATCGGCGTGACGAGCACCACCAATTGGGTCGGCATTCGGCTCCTCAGGTTGCACGGGAGGGTTGTCTCGGCGGCGTCAGGGAGCAGGGCCAACCGAACTTCGCGCACCGGCGACAGGCGCACAGGAAGCGTCGGCTCCATACCGACGACCTGTCCGCGCGACACAGCCGGGCGCAGGTGGACGCGAACACCCGGCGGTGCCGTGCAGGATCGCGGTCACGGTCCTGCCGTCGGCGTTCCCGCCCCGCCACGATCCGGTCGCCTCGGGTTGAGCAGTCCGCGCATCGGCAGACCGCCGCTCGACGCGTCCATCGCGACGATGCGGCCTCGTCGCGCCGGATCCGCCCGCTGGTCGTACCATCGTTCCCCTGTCGCTGTCTGGCCCCGCGGGACAAGCCCATCGGGGCGGCACGCGGGTGCGCGGCCCATCGGGCACCGTCCGTGGGGCAGAGACTATGCGCGCCGGCCAACATCAACAGGAACCTAGTGCGGCAGAACGGCGGCACATTCCCAGGCCGGGCGTCACCGAACAGCACGCGTGCGGGCGGACACGGCGGCGAATGCCGGACGAGGCGCCCGGGCCGAACGACACTGATCAAGCCGACACCCGCCCGGCCACCCAGATTGACCGGAACGCATTGACATCGATGCGGGGAGTGACTAGTTTCGGGTCAGAACATTCGGCGTCAGCGTTATTGTGACATCGAGACCGGGGGCGAAACATGCTAGCCGCGCACCCCAATGCGTACCATGCATTGGGGTATTTGTTCGTGCCGCGTGAATCCAGGCACATATTCCTCCTTAACCCGGTACGCGCCAAGAAGGGCGGCATTCCGCCTTCTTGATAGATCTTCGGCAACCATCAGGGGGAGGTCGTGGGCCATCAGACAAGATCGACGTCGACAACGGCGTGCGACAGCCGTCGACGCGTCGACCGCCCGGCCTCCAGCCCCAGAAGGCGCCCAGCCGCCCACCTCGGCAGCCGACCGCCCACAACCGCCGCCAAGACCTCCCGCACCCGCGATGCAACTCCACCACCTGCGCAAACGGATCGTCTCACCCCAAATCCAGCGGACGGTGCCGGGCCAAACGATCTCCGATCGTCGCGTCGTCGGCATCCAACGGGCCAGCGCCCCCGCCGCCACCACCATCGACAGACGCCTTCCCGCGGTCCACCGGCCTCGACACCGAAAACCCATCAAGGCGGATGGAAGAACCCGGCATCGGCGATCGGCGATGCTTCGCGGGCGCGTTTCGGTGAAGGCAGCGGTAGATCAGTAGCGGAAATTACGCGCTCGGCCCGCAGCCCGCGCGGGTCCCGTTTGGCAACAATCTCGGGGGGTGTTGGAAATCTTCGCTAACCAGGCGACGGACGCGCAGTTTGGGATCCTCTTGAGAAACGCGAGAAGACGCGTAGGAATGACACAGCGACAGCTCGCGGAAATATCCACCATCAGTGTGCGAGCCATCCGCGACCTCGAACTAGAACGCACCAGGACCCCCCGGATCCAGACCATCAGACTGCTCGCCGATGCCCTACGGCTGAGCAAGGCCCGCCGGGCCGAACTGGAGGCGGCGGCCGGGCCCCTCGCCGGCGAACCGCTCATCGACAAGGTGATCGCACCACCAGCCCCGCTCGGGCCGATCATCGGTCGCGAGCGCGAGGTGACCACGCTGACCGACATGCTGGAGTCCAACGGACACCGACTGGTCAACGTTGTCGGCATGCCGGGAATCGGCAAGACCCGCGTGATCCACGAGGTCGCCGATGCCCTACACCAGAGCGGTCGGATGCCCGCCATCTGCGTCGAGGCGGGCGGCTCCCCACCGAACGGCGAAGCTCCAGTCGGCCCCCGACACACCCTCATCGGCCGGATCGCCGACCGGCTCGGGTGCGAACCCGTCCTCGACGACGTGGTTGCCGTCCTGGCCAAGAGCGACATCCTGGTCACCGTCGACGGCCGGGACCTCGACCAGGACGACGAACAGGCGCTGCGTCTGCTGCTTCACCGCGCTCCCGGGCTGCGGGTGCTGTACGAGACCTGCGAGATCCCGCCGACCCTCGGCGACCCGATCTTTTCCGTCTTCCCGCTCGCCATCCCGGACTCCTGCGACGGTGGCGACGCCGATTTCGCACGCTACCCCGCCGTGGAGTTTCTTCGCTCCTGCGCCGTGCAGCTCTTCCCGGCAACCGGTACGAACTCCGATGTCACCGCGGCGATCGCGTGCATCAGTTGGCATCTCGACGGCATCCCCCGCGCATTGGAGGCCGCTGCCTCCTGGCTGCTGCTCTACGAGCCCGCGCAGCTACTCGACACCGCGGCCGGCCCACCGGTGACACTCGCCACCGCCCTGGTCAACACCGACAACTCGCTGATCGACTGGCTCGACCGGACGATGGCCGCGCTACCGGTGAAGGACGCCGAGGCGTTGCGGCGCCTGGTCGAAGCCGACCCGTGGACGGTGGAGCAAGCCGTCGACCTGCTCGGTGGCCCCGCCGCCGGCGCACTCCGTGCCATCCGCAAACTGCGCACCCTCGGCCTGGTGCGTCGAATTGACGCGACGGATGGCGCACCGCCCCGCTTCCGTGTGCTCAACCTGGTGCGCCACGCCCTACGAACCGGGGCGGTCCTCAGCCAACGACAGCCGCCGCGTGGCGTCCCCGAGCCGCTGTGCCTCCCTGGGCTGTGACAAACCGGCCCGGAAGGGTCGTCGTCCGGGCGGCCAGGGCCGGTTCTGTCCCCGCCTCGGCGCGGACAGAACCGGACACCAGAGGAACGGTCAGCTTTTCGTTCCGGCGCTGGACGAACTCACCACCGCCACGAACGCCGACACGCCAACGAAAGCCGGGACCCACGCGCGGTGCTGCGCAGCGGCCGCCGATGACCCGCGGCGTCGCCAGGAGTGTGGGCGAGCTTCATGGTTCACCGCACCACGGCTCCGGGTTCGAGCAGTGCCCGAGTGATGAGAGCACCGATCTCGGCGGCGGCCTCGGGATCGGTCATCTCCTGGTGCCCGCACTCCAGAGCATGGGTCAGCACGTTTCCGTCGACGTGGTCCGCCCACCGGTGAGCAGGAGGCGACTCGCCGTCGCCGCCCAACGCGCGGAAGAGGAGTACGTCTCCGACGTACCGATGCGGAACGAAGCGGTTGGCGAGTCGAATGTGGTGCGCGGTGGCCGCGAGCGCGGTCAGGATCATGCGGTCGTCGAGCGAACCGAGGATGTGATCCTGGGTGCGCAGGAGTCGCACCGCGTCGTCGGTGTCGCGGAGCTGATGCCCACGTCGCAGCACGGACGGGTCGTGCAACATGGACATGACGACCGTCCGGAGATCGGGGGGTTCCGCGTCGGCCGACGCCGGATAGGAGTCGAGAAGCGCCAGTACCGCCACCTGCTCGCCGTCCTGCTGTAGACGGGCGGCGATCGTGTGCGCGACCAGCCCCCCGAAGGACCAGCCCACCAGGTGGTAGGGGCCGTCAGGTTGCACCTTGCGAATCTCGGCGAGGTAGGTGTCGGCCATCGCGTCGACGGTGGCTGGTCGTGGCGGCTCCCCGCTGGCCTGCAGGCCGTACACCGGCCGGTCGGGCGGCAGGTGCGGCAGGAAACGTGCGTAGCACCAGCTGAGGCCCATCGCGGGATGGACGAAGAACAGCGGCGGCCGGTCCCCGGTGGCCCGCAGGGGCAGCAGGATCGGGTTCGCCTCTCGTTCGGCCATCCGGGTCCGCTTGATCAGCTCGTCGACGGTGGGGGCGCGGAACAGGTCCCGCAGGGTCACCTCCACGCCGAGGGAGGACCGGATGTTCTCGACGAGTTGAGCGGCCAGCAGTGAGTGGCCGCCGAGGTCGAAGAAGTTCTCGTCCGAGCCCACGGCGGGAACGTCGAGGGTCGCGGCGAAGAGCTCCCCGACCGCCTTCGTGTACCGGGTCGCCGCCTCGGTACTGCCGGACAGGGGGTGCGGATCCGCGGCGGGTCCGGCCGCCGCCGAGGGCGGAATCTCCGCGATCACGGGCGCTGGCGGCCCCGCGGCGCCGGCCTCGTCGCCGATCGGCTGAGCCGGGTCGGCCGCGAACGTGGCCACCAGCGAGACGAACTCCTTTACCATCGCCTGGGCGGTGTCGTGGTCGAACAGGACGGTGTCGTACTCCAATCCCCCGGTGACGCCGCCGGGTTGCCCGGTGGCCGTACGGTGCTGGGTCAGGTTGAGGGTGAGGTCGAACGTCGGGGCCGAGGTGTTCAGCACGGTCACCTCCGTCCGCAGGCCGGCGAACTGGGTGTCGACGGCCGACTGCCTGGTGGCGACGCTGAACATGACCTGGAAGAGCGGATTCGGGGCCGTGGTACGTGGCGGGTTCAGCGCACGGACCACCAGCTCGAAGGGCACGTCCTGGTGGACGGTGGCGTTGAGATCGGCCTCGCGGACGCGTTCGAGCAGTTCCCGGAACGACGGCTGACCACTGGCGTCGACACGTAGGACGAGAGTGTTCACGAACATGCCGACGAGGTGCCGCAGAGCGTCGTCGTCGCGACCGGCGACGGCGATGCCGATGGGGATGTCGGTGCCCGCTCCCCGGCGATGCAGCAGGCTGGCGAAGGCCGCGTGCAGCACCATGAACAGTGTCGCCTGGTGGTTCCTCGCCACGGTGACCAGCCGGGAGTGCAGCTCGGCGTCGATGTGGACGTCCACGACGGCGCCGTGATGGCCGGCGTCGTCTGGGCGCGTCTTCCCGGCGGTCATCGGAAGCTGACGGGGTGTGTCCCGCAGGGTCCTGACCCAGTAGTCGAGGTGGTCGTCACGCTCCCGGCCGGCCGGCGCGTACAGGGACTGCTGCCAGATCGTGTAGTCGGCGTACTGGACGGGAAGTGGCTCCCAGTCGGGAGCCTCGCCCGCGGCTCGGGCCGCGAAGGCGGTGGCCAGGTCGGCGAAGAGCGGATCGACCGACCAGCCGTCCGCCGCGATGTGGTGCACGACCAGTACGAGCACATGCTGCCGGTCACCGGTGCGCAGCAGCAGAGCACGCAGCGGCAGCTCGGCCGCCAGGTCGAAGGGCCTGTTCGCCGTCAACCGGAGTTCCTCGTCGAGTCGCTCCGGAGCGCAGTCCCGCACCTCCCAGAAGGCCGGCGCCTGCGTGTGGTGCGCCAGCAGGATCTGGTGGGGTTGGCCGTTGGTGGAGCCGTAGATCGTCCGAAGGATCTCGTGCCGCTCGAGGACGTCCCGCAGTGCCGCGTGCAGCACCTCCGGGTCCAGGTCACCGGAGAGTCGCACCGCGAAGGGGATGTTGAAGGCGCTGTTGGGGCCGGTGAAGCGTTGCAGGAACCAGAGCCTTTGCTGCGCGAACGACAGTGGAACGGGTTCCGGACGTCCCATCGGGACGAGCGCCGGGCGGTCGACGGCCTCCCGGGCCACGCGGGCCAGATCGGCGGGAGTCGGGCGCTCGAACACGTCCCGCACGTGCAACTCGACGCCCAGGACCGAGCGCACCCGGTTGACGAGCCGGGTGGCCAGCAACGAGTGGCCGCCGAGTTCGAAGAAGCCGTCGTCGGCGTCGACCGAGGGCAGGCCGAGTACCTCGGCGAACAGCTCGCAGAGGATCTGCTCCCGGGTCGAGACCGGGGATCGGCCGCCCGTCCGGCCGGCGACGCCCGGCGCGGGCAGGGACCGGTGGTCGAGTTTTCCGTTCGCGGTGAGCGGCAGGTCGTCGACGACGACGACGGTCGGCACCATGTAGTGGGGCAACTGGCGTTGCAGGTCGTGGCGCACGTCGCTCGGCGACACCCCGCCTTCGCCGCCCACGACGTAGGCGACCAGACGCGCGTCGCCCGGTGTGTCCCTGCGGACGATGGTGGCACTGCGCGCGACGGCCGGATGCCGGGCCAGCGCGGCCTGGATCTCGCCGAGTTCGATGCGGAAGCCACGGATCTTGACCTGCTGATCGGCGCGACCCACGTAGTCCAGCTGCCCCTGCGGGGTCCAGCGGACGAGATCGCCGCTGCGGTACATCCGTTCGCCTGTGCTGGCGAAGGGACAGGCCACGAAGCGCTCCGCCGTGAGGGCCGGCCGGTTCAGGTAGCCGCGCGCCAACTGTGGTCCCGCCACGTAGAGCTCGCCGACCACGCCGACCGGCACCGGGCGCAGACGGTTGTCCAGGACGAACACCCGCAGGCCGGTCAGTGGCCGGCCGACCAGGCTCCGGCCGGCCGAGGCAGCCACCGTACGTGCGTCCAGCGCCAGGTAGGTGGTGTGGATCGTGGTCTCGGTGATGCCGTACATGTTGACCAGGGTCACCCGATCCTCCGGGTGCCGGTCGTACCAGGGACCGAGCTGCGCGAAATCGAGGGCCTCACCACCGAAGATCACGGTACGCAGCGCGAGTGTGCGATTGGTGTCGGCATCCTCCTGGATCAGCGGGTAGAAGGCCGACGGGGTCTGGCACATCACGGTGACCCGCTCCCTGGCCAGCAACGCCAGGAAGTCCTTCGGCTGGCGGGACACCTCGTAGGCGACGGTGACGAGGGTGCCGCCGTGCGCGAAGGCTCCCCACATCTCCCAGACCGAGACGTCGAAGGCGTACGAGTGGAACCAGGACCACACGTCGCCGGCGCCGAAGGCGAACCGCTCGCGGGTGGCCTGAAGAAGGGCGACCACGTTGCTGTGCGTCACGCTGACGCCCTTGGGTCGCCCGGTGGAGCCGGACGTGTAGATCACGTACGCGGGGTGCTGGGCGAGCAGGGGCGTGACCAGCTCGCTGTCGGTGAGGTCCGCGGGATCCTGGGCAGCGAGGTGCGCTTCGGTGGTGGCGTCACCGAGCAGGATCGGCGCGGCGTCACACCCGGCCGGCAGGACGGCCGCGGCGGCCTCGGCCGTGACCACCAGTCGGGGCCTCGCCTCCTCGAACAGGACCGCGATGCGTTCGGCCGGGTAGGTGGGGTCCACCGGTAGGTAGGCCGCGCCGGTCTTCAGGACGGCCAGCAGTGCGGCGGCCAGGTCGGCGGAGCGGTTGAGCAGCACCGCGACCCGGTCCTCGGGGCCGGCGCCCCGGGCGCGCAGCAGCCGGGCCAGGCGGTTGGCGCGGGCGTTCAGCTCGCGGTAGGAGACCCGCGTTTCGCCGTCCACCACGGCGACCGCGTCGGGCCGGCCGCCGGCCTGGGCCGCGAACAGCTCCACCAGGGTGGTGCTGGGGTCCGCTGCGAGGGTGCCGCCCCACTCGGTCAGCACCTGCGTACGCTCGCGCTCGTCGAGCAGGTCGATGTCCAGGATCGGTACGTCGGGGTCGGCCGCCACCGCCTCCAGCACCCGCACCAGACGGTCGGCGGCGGCGCGGACGGTCGCTTCGTCGTAGAGGTCGGTGCTGCCCTCGACCGAGACTGTGAGCCGGTCCGGGAGCCCGTGCTCGGTCCGTTGGCGCGTGAAGCCGATCGAGAGGTCGAACTTGGCGGTGCCGATGTGCATCGGCTCGAAGCGAGCGCTGAGACCGGCCATCTCCAGCACCCGGGAGCCGGCGTCCTCCAGGGTCAGCAGCGTCTGGAAGAGGGGGTTGCGCCCGGTGGCGCGCGTGGGGTTGAGATCCTCGACGACCCAGTCGAGCGGGACGTCCTGGTAGGACCAGGCGGCGATGTCGGTTTCACGGACCCGGTCGAGTAGCGCGCGGAAGGTGGGATTTCCCTCGGTGCTGGTGCGCAGCACGACAGTGTTGACGAAGAAGCCGACCAGGTCCTCCAACGCCTCGTCGGCGCGGCCCTCGACCGGCACGCCGATCGGCACGTCCTCGCCGGCCCCGGTACGCGACAGCAGGACAGCGGTCGCCGCGTGGACCACCATGAACAGGGTGGTGCCGGTTTCCCGCGCGAGCTCCACGAGCCGGGAGTGGACCTGCGGGGAGCAGTCGGCGGTGTGGGCCACCCCCTGCTGCGAGGCGACCGCCGGCCGTGGGCGGTCCGGCCGGATCAGCGCCTCCTCCGGCAGGCCGGCCAGCGCCTCCCGCCAGTAGGCCAGTTGCCGGGCGGCCTCACTCTCCGGCTCGGTCGGGGCGCCGAGGTACTCACGCTGCCAGGCGGCGTAGTCGCTGTACCGCACCGGCAGCGGCTCCCAGCTCGGGAGCCGGGCCCTGGTCCGGGCCTGGTAGGCCGTGGCGAGATCCCGGAAGAACGGCCGTTGCGAGGCGCCGTCGGTGGCGATGTGATGCATCAGCAGGAGGAGCACGTGCGTGTGCTCGCCGAGGGCGAGCAGGTGAGCCCGGAACGGCCGGTCCACGGCGAGGTCGAACGGCACCCGGGCGAGCCGGAGCAGCGTTTCCGCTAGCTCCGCCTCGGCGACCTCGGTCACCGGGAGTTCCATCCCGTTCTCCTCCGGGTCGAGGACCCGCTGAAGGAGAGTGTCGTCGACGACCTCGAAGACCGTGCGCAGGGTTTCGTGGCGGACGGCGACGTCGTCGAGGGCGAGCCGGAGGGCGCCGCGGTCCAGTTCCCCTTCCAGCCGGACCACTGTCGGCACGTTGTAGGTCGGGGACGTGCCTTCCTGCTGGCTCAGAAACCACAGGCCTTGCTGCCTGACCGAGGGTGCAAACACGTGAGCTCCGATTCCTCGCGCCGGGGCGCCTGGGCGTGTCCGCCCGTGCTGGCGGGCGCTGTCGAGACGTCAGGTTGACCACGCTAGAGCCGTCTGACGACGGGCTGCGGCACCTTGGGAGGCAGAAAGCCGGTGCCTGCGGAGAGGGGACGGCCTGCGTTCGCCGAGTCGGGGGAAACCCCGTTTCGACCCTGTGAGCGCGACGACGGCCGATCAGATCAGCACCGGCCCCGGGCCGATGCGGTGCGCCGCGCTCCGCCTGCTGTCGAAGTGCACGTACACCCGGTGCAGCCAGCGGTCACGGCCGTCGTAGCGCGGGGTGAAGTCGGTACGGCCGTGCACCACCAGGCGGTTGTCGAGGAAGGCCATCTCGCCGGATGCCAGGGGTAGCACGGAGGAGACCTTGGTGAGCGCGGCTCCCAACCGGTCCAGGGCCGCGCGGGCCTCGTCGTCCAACCCCGTGGTGGCGTTGAGGTCGACCCGAATGTCCGGATCCTTCACGTTGCCGGAGAGCACCGGGTGGGGCGTGGTGGCGTTGCCCGCACCGAAGGAGGGCGGTGCGGCGGTCACGAAGCGGGGACTGGTGAGCACCGCGAGTTCGGTCTCGTCGAGCAGTGGCAGCGCCTGCCGGATCGAGGCGACCAGGGTGCCGCCCTTCCCGTCCCGGTCGGCGCGCAGGCAGAGCAGACCGACCAGGTCGGGGCGGTAGGGGTGGAAGGCGTTCTCGTTGTGCAGTTCCAGCGGAACGGAGCCGGCGTTGCTCTGCGACCCGGCCAGCGAACGGACCGGAACCACGTCCTGGACCAGGGCGCCGTGCTTCTCGTCGCGGTAGGCGACCACCTCGCCGAGTTGCTGTCCCAGCAGCATCGCCACCGCGGAGGGAATCGCTGGCGTGCGCTGCACCGAGTCCTTCACCGTCGGAGTGTCGGGCAGGGTGTGCTCGTCCACGGGCAGTCCGGTGATCGAGAGGAGACCGGACTCCCCCGCGTCCTGCCGCAGCCCTCGCAGCGCCTCGATCAGCCGCACCGGCAACCGGCAGCTGAGCCGGCGGGCCTCGGCCAGCCAGTCGGGGTCGTCGAGCAGGCCGCACGGGTTCTGGACCAGTTCCTGGGCAAGCCGGCGGACGGTGGTTCGCTCCTCGGTGGTCATCTCCAGGCTGACCCCGTCGATGGACACGGTGCCGGTTGCAACTGAGTTCACGTCAGTGCCTCTCGTCGGTGACGCGGGTGCGTCAGGGTTCAAGTCGCCCGCGCAACTCGCGGACGTCGACCTTGCCGTTGGTGGTCAGCGGGAAGCGGTCGACGGTCACGAAGCGGGCGGGGATCATGTAGTCGGGCAGACGGCCGTCGAGGTACTCGCGCAGGCCCACCGCCTCCGGCTCGGCCCCGGCCTCGGGCAGCACGAAGGCGGCCAGGCTCTGCGCGTGACCGTCCGGGCCGACCGCGATCACCACGACCTCGGCGACACCGGGATGGCGTCGCAGTTGTTCCTGGATCTCGCCGGGCTCGACCCGAAAGCCACGGATCTTGATCTGGTGGTCGACCCGGCCGAGGAACTCCAGCGAGCCGTCCGGCAACCAGCGGGCCCGGTCGCCGGTCTTGTACAGGCGCGCACCGGGCGGGCCGAACGGGTCGGGCAGGAAGCGCTCCCTGGTCATCTCCGGTTGGTTCAGGTAGCCGCGGGCGACACCCGCGCCGCCGACGTACACCTCGCCGGGGACACCCACAGCGACCGGCTCCAGCCGATCGGTAAGCACGTACATGGTGGTGTTCGGGATCGGCTCGCCGAGCGGCACCAGCACGCTGCCCGGCGCCTCGGTGACGACGTACCCGGCGTTTCCGATGGTGATCTCGGTGGGGCCGTACTCGGTCGCCACGGCGGTGCCCCCGGGGCCGGCCGCCTCGATCCAACGGCCGGCCAGGTCGGCGGTGAAGGCGTCGCCGGCCGCGATCGCGATACCGGCCAGGTCCCGGGTCTCCTGCGGGGTGAGGTCCAGGCTGAGCAGGTCCAGCTGGCCCGGGGTCATCTTCAGAAAGCTGTACGGCCCGCCGGCGACCAGTTGCTCGCCGAGGTCGGCGATCGGCATCGGGTCGGCAGCAGGTGAACGGGCTGCCCGGCGAGCAGCGGGCTGAAGAGGTTGGGAATGCCCAGGTCGAACGAGATCGAGGAGAACACGGCGGAGCCGCCGCTGCCTCGACCCGCGTAGGCGGAAGCCGTCCACAACAGATAGTTGGCCAGGTTGCGGTGCTCGACCATCACCCCCTTGGGCGCGCCGTGGAGCCGGAGGTGTAGATGACGTAGGCGAGCCGCTGCGGCCCGCCCCGCGGCTGCGGCAGCGTGGCCGGCTCGGCCGCGATCGCGGCTCGGTCCTGGTCGACGAGCACCCGCTGGAGGCCCGCCACCGGTTCGAGCAGCGGCAGCTGAGCCGATTCCGTGATCACCAGCCGGCACCCGGCGTCCTCGACCATCAGCCGGAGCCGCTCGGGCGGCAGGTCCGGGTCGAGCGGCAGGTAGCCGGCCCCGCAACGCCACACACCGAGGAAGGCCGGCAGCAGATCCGGGCCGCGGCGTAGGCAGACACCGACCAGGGAGTCCGGCTCGGCGCCGCGTTGCGCCAGGTGGTGGGCGATCCGGTTGGCGCGCTCGTCCAGCTCGCGAAAGGTCAGAGTGCCCACCTCGCAGCGGACGGCCACCGCGTCCGGGGTGCGTACGGCCTGGGCGTGGATCAGCGCGTCGACCGTGTCCGTGCCGTAGTCGACCGTGCCGCCGGACGCCAAGGTGTGCAGCACCAGCTGCCGCTCCTCGGGCGGCAGTAGGGCCGCCAGCGCGTCGCCGTCGGGATTGGCGGCCATCGCCTCCAGCACCAGCCAATACATCGCGGTCAGGGCCGCGAACCGGTCCGGGGCGACGGCTCCCGCACGAGCCCTCAGCCGCAGCCGCCCGGCCTCGGGGACGACCCGCAGCCCGTACGCCTCGCCGTGCTCCCCGGCCGGTCCGAAGAGGACCTGGTCGGCGCGCGGCTCGGTCCACCCGGCGGAGGAGGCACGACCGTCGGCGGAACGCGCGTCCTTGACGACCTGCTGGAGCAGCAGCCGCCAGGTCTCGGCGTCACGGTGGACCTCGACGTGGACGGGGCGTCCCTGCCCGGCCAGGACGGCAGCGGTGCTCAGCCCCCGGTCCTCGGTCACCATGCCGAGCACCTTGACGTGCGCGGCGAGCAACACCTCGTCCATCTCCGCCGCCGAGGTGGCAGCCAGTACGGCCAGGCGCACGGCGAGGTCCGCGTACTCGACGACGGCCTCCACCGGCTCGCCAGCGCCGTCCCTGGGCTGCCAGGCGTGGGGCAAGGTCAGTGTGACGGACAATGCGGTCTCTCCTCGTGGTCGCACGCGCAGGACGTACTCGTTACTGGAGGTCGCCGGTCGCGAGCGCCGGGAGTTCCTCGCCCTGCCGGACGCCGGACAGCACGTGGGACGCGATCGCGTCGGCGTCCCGTACGAAGTCGCCCCACGGCCCGGGCCGACCGAAGCCGACCTGGGTGAACCAGCGGGTGTTCTCGGTGGGCACGCCGAGGACGTACAGGCCGGTGTCGGGCAGCCCCGAGCGGGTGACCGGGTGGAACGGCGCCCGGGTGACGGCCACCCCGCCGGTACCGAAGGCCACCTCGGCGTCCTGGTTGACGAACTCGGTCCACAGCCCGCGTGCCCGCAGCTTCCGGGTCAGCTCGGCCGGGTCACGGGCAAGGTCGGGCACGGGAACGCGCGCGTCGATCACGTGGTCGACCGGCGTCGCCGACCCCACCACCCGGGGTGAGGAGATGACGAACCGGCCGAGGTCCGCAGCGGCGGCGATCCGCACCTGCGGCCCGACCACCCGCAGCAGACCGGATGCCATCAACGCCAGCGCCTGCCGCAGCCTGACCGGCGGCGGCCCGGCGACCAGGAGCGAACTGACCGGCACGAACGCGCCGAGGAACGCGTCACGGTGCGAGGCCGGATGCAGCCCGCCGAAGTCCACGCACTCGCGCATCACCCACCGGGTGTCCCGGACGACGTCGAGCGCGGCCATCAGGGGCGAGTCGATGTTGCCGCGCTCGGCCTCCCGCACGCTGTCGAGCAGCAGCGTGGTGAGCGCCCGGTCGAACTCCTCGGGGGCGCCGAAGGTGCGCCCGGCGAACGGACGGGCCAGCGCTTCCAGGTCGATCGGTGCCAGGTCGGCGACGCCGTGGCGGGCGGCGGCCGCGCGGACGTCCGGCGGCTCGGTGTCGTCGGCGTGGGTCACCTCCTCGACGAACGCCTCGGCGCCGCCCGGCCCGCGCGAACGGCGCAGCGCGGTCGCGTAGTAGACGAGGTCGACCTCGGCCGTCAGCCAGGGCAGCACATCGGTCGTGAAGTCGAGCAGCGGACCCTTCGCCCGGCGGCGGACCCGCTGCGGGGTGAACAGAACCGGTTTGAAGGAGTACCCGGGAGGCCGATGGTTGTCGCCCTTGGCCAGCAGCGGCAGCCCACTGCGCGAGCCGACCAGCAGGACGGGTTCGGCCCCGCTGGCCCGGTACGCCAGTTCGCCGTCCCTGCCCTCGGTGAACGTGCCGCCCCGTCCGACGGTGAGGGCGACCATGACGTCGTAGAAGGTCAAGCCGAGACCCAACGCGCCCACGGACGCGCCGGCCGGAATGCCGTCGAGGGACATCTCGGCCGGGGAGTCGCCCCGGATCCAGCTCAGGCCGGGGCGGCCCGCGGCGAAGTCGACGAACTCCCGCTCGGCCCGTTCCAGCGGCGGCGGGCCGGCGTGCCCGGTGGTCAGGACCACCCGGTCGGCGTCCAGTCGGTCCCCACCGGCCAGGGTCAGCCGGTAGCCACCGCCACGTGGTTCGAGGTCGGTCACCGTGGCACGCGAACGGATGAGCCGGACGTGCGCCGGCAGGTTCGCCTCGATCGCGTCCAACGCGAAGCGCAGGTAACGGCCGTACGTCCCCCGTGGCGCGTACCCGTCGGCCCCCGGGTAGCCGGGATCGCGGGCGGACCACCACTGGGCGAAGGTGGGGCCCGCTCCGGCCCGGGCCGGCCGGCTGTCCGCCGCCCCCGAGAACGCGGAGATGAGGCCGATCGGGGTGTTCATCAACAGCCACTCCGGCTGGTCGGTGCGGTAGATCCGGCCGCAGCCCACCTCCACTGCATCGATCAGGTGCAGTTCCACCGGTGGGCCACCGGGCTGCTCAGCGAGCCGGGCCGCCAGGCGCTCGATCACGGCCAGCCCGCGAGGCCCGCCGCCGACGACGGCTGTCCGCCAGGGTCGTGTCACGGAACTTCCTCCGTCCCAGTGCAGAGAGATACCGCGTGCTGTCTGGTCAGGCATGGCAGGTGAGCGGCTTGCCGCCGTTGTAGGCGATCATGTCCCGGTAGGCGGCGGCGAAGTCGATCCTGGCGCCGGGCGGTACGCCGTCCAGCTCCGCGTACGCACGGTGCAGGTTGCCGACGATCCGCTCGGCGTCCAGATAGTCGTGGTATTCACCGAGGTCGCACTCGAGGGCGGCCTCCAGCGGGCTCAGTCCGGCGGCCTTGGCCTCGCGGGCGAGATCCTGTACACGGCGCAGGTAGCGAAGTGTCTCGTCGATCACCTCGGGCCCGCAGACCGGGCCGTGGCCGGGAACGACGGTCTGCGCCTCCAGCGGTCGCACCACCTTCTCCAACACCTCGACGGCGCCGCTGATCGAGCCCATCAGCACGAACGGCGTGCCGCCCTTGAACAGCAGGTCACCGGCGAACAGCACGGAGCGGTCCACCAGATGCACGATCGAGTCGTTGGTGGTGTGCGCCGGGCCGCCCACATGTCGTACCTCGCACCGCAGGTCGTCGGCCCAGAGCGTGACCGTGTCCGCGTAGGTGAGGAAGGGCGGGGCCAACTCGAACTCGCCGAACTCGATCTCGTCCCACACGCCCCGGTTGTGCGGCCGGCCGAAGGCGATCACCTCTGCCCTGGTCTGCTCGTGCCCGACGATCGTGGCACCGGGCATGAGGTGGTTGCCGAAGGTGTGGTCGGCGTGGTGATGGGTGTTCACCAAGGTACGGACAGGCTCACGGGTCACCGCCGCGATCGCGGCCAGGTAGGCGCGCGTCCGGCGCTCCGTGGCGCAGGTGTCGATGCTGATGACGCCCCGTCGACAGGTCAGAAAGGCGGGATTGTTCAAGAACCAGCTGCCGTCGGGCTGGACGTGGACGAAGACGCCCTCGCTGATCTCGACCGTCTCCGGCGTGCCGCCGCGGCTCACTTCCGACCCCCGACCAGGACCGGAACGCTGCCCTTCACGGACGGGAAGTCAGCCAGCGCGGTGCCCAGGCCCCGCTCCTGGGCGCTGCGGTAGGCGTACGCGGCCACCGCCACGTCCTGCAAGGGTGAGCCCACGGACTTGAACAGCGTGCGGCGCGGGCGGGAGGCGTCGGCGGGGCGGCCGCACAGTTCGGCGAGCGTCGTCACCCGGCTGGCGTCCAGGGTGCCGGCCCTGATGGCGGTGATGGCGTCCCCGGACTCCTCCAGCGCCTGCATCCGGTCCACCACGACGAGGTCGGGCACGCGCCACACCTCGGAGTCGAGCTCGCGTTCCTCGGGCAGGGTCGAACCGGTCGAGCTGAGGTGGACGGTCTCGGGGATCCAGTCCGCGTAGAAGGCCGGCCCGGTGCCCCCGGTGTTGGTCGCCACCAGGATCAGATCAGCGTTCTCGGCCGCGGTTCTGCCGTCCGCGACCGGTTCGATGTCCACCCCGAGACGCTCCGACAGGTCCCTGGCGAATTGTTCGCGCCGCTCCCTGCGCGGGCTGTGCACGACGACCCGATCGAGGTCCAGCAGCTGACTGATGACGATCGCCTGCATGCGGGCCTCCGCGCCGGAGCCGATGATGCCGACCTTCCTGGCGGTGGGCGCCAGTTTGGCGGCGGCCAGGCAGGCGGTGGAGGCGGTCCGCAGGACGGTGAGATGGTTGCCGTCCACGGCGGCCAGGAACTCACCGGTCGTGATGTCGAAGAGGTTCACCTGGAACCGGACGGCGCTTCCGACCAGATGGAACGCCTTGTAGCCGACCACGCCGACGCTCGGCAGCGCCGCCGCCATGAGTCGTAGCCAGCCGCGTTCGAAGCGGAGGTTGACCCGCTCCGTGATCGCCGTGTTGCCGGCGTGGTCGTCTCGATACGCCTGGTCCAGGGCGTTCAGCGCACCCCGGGCGTCGGTCGCCCGTCGGACGTCCGCATCGGTGAGAATGATTGCCATGTCGTCTCCCTGAAGATCGTGCGCACGTCAGGCGCGGCGCGCCGCCGGCGGGTCCCGCAGCAGTGCCGCAACCAGTTCGGATGCCTCGTCCAGCACAAAATGGCTGGTCGGATACATGTGCAGCGCGAACGGTCCGGTGGTCTCCCAGCGCCAGGCCGCCATGGACTCGTAACTGACGAAACCGTCGTGCAGGCCGCCGACGACGACGATCGGGACGTCGAGCGGCGGCTCGGGACGTACGCCGCCGCCTCGACCACCTGGTAGTCGGCCCGCAGCACCGGCTCGAACATCTCCATCAGGTCGGGGTCGCCGAGAACCTCCGGCGGCACGCCCCCGAACCCCGCCACCCGGGCGAAGAGATCGCGCCGGGGCAGCAGATGAAGCGGCTGCTCGACGAGGCGTACGGCCGGCGCCTCGATCGAGGAGACGACCAGCAGCTCCGGCGCCGGCCGACCCCGCGCGCGCAGCCACCGGGCGAGCTCGAACGCCACCAGGCTGCCGGAGCAGTGCCCGAACAGCACGAACCGTCCCTGCGTCACCGGCGCCAGGACGTTCTCCAGCGTCCCCAGCAGTGTCGACATCTTCTCGATCGGCGGTTCGTCCAGCCGGTTCTCCCGAGCGGGATACCGGACGGCGCAGAGTTCGGCACCGGCCGGAAGCCGCTCCGCCCACTCGTTGTAGACCGACGCCCCGGCCCCGACGTGCGGAAAGCAGATCACCCGCACGTCCGGGTCCGGCACCGGGCGCGGCCGCACGACCCACTTCCGGTTGACCAGCGCTCCCCTCATGCGGGCCTACGCGCGAACAGGGTGAACACGTCGGTGTCGCGGTACTCCCCGGGCTGCTCCACCGTGGTCCGCATACCGTGGCCGGTCATCAGGTCGATGGCCGCGGCCAGCCGGCCCTCGCCCTCGACTTCGACGGCCGCCACGCCGATGTTCGGCCACAGCTCGTCGCCGATGCCGCCCAGCACCTCGATCTCGAAGCCCTCGACGTCGACTTTCAGAAAGTCGATGCGGTCGATGCCGAGGCTCTTCACCGTCTCGTCGAGCCGCACCACCTCGCACGGGACTTTCCGGATCTCCTCGAAGCGACCGGAGAGGATTTCCTCCGCCTCCTCGACGAACACCTCGCGACGCTCCGCGTCGTCGAGGCCGGCCGCCACGTTGCGAATGTAGGACTGGACGAGTTCCTTGTCCTCGGCCGGGTCCGCGTCGAATCCGGACATCATCGAGTAGTGGGGGTAGAAGGTCAGTTCCCGCTTCTCCGCGACCGATCCGACGGCCCGGTTGACGGCCGTGACGTTCGGCAGGTCCGCGACGTTCTCGGACAGCGCCTGGAACACGTCGGGAATGGGCTCGAAGGAGAAGATCCGTGCGGTCGGCCAGCGCTGCGCGGCGAACAGCGTGAACATTCCGATGTTGGCGCCGACGTCGATGATCACCGGGTGGTCCGGGAGAGACACTCCGTCGGGCGGCAGGTAGCCCAGGTCCTCGAAGATCTCCTTGTACAGGTACTCGGTCTCGTTGCGGTTGATGCCCCGCACGACCAGACCGTTCGGCAGCCGCTGCGTACGTGTCACGTGGTGAGCTCCAGCTTCATGACATCGGCCACCCTCGGGTCGGTGAGCAACGGCCCGAACCACTCGAGGCCGTAGTCGAACCAGTGCGCTCGACAGTCCGCGGCCACCTGGCCCCAGACCCGCGCGGCGGAGTCGGCGTCCCTCTCGTCCTGCAACAGGACGACATCCACGTCGCACCTCTTCGGCCGGTAACGGCTCACCGCCCAGGTGAGCCCCGCGGCCACCCGCTGCAACCGCGCCAGGTCGGCCACCTCGGTGCCGGAGCCGTACCAGCCCTCCTCGCGCAGCAGCGTGAGCACCCGCTGCGCGCTCTCCCCGCCGCCGAGCCCGAACCGCGCGGCCACCGAGGCCAGGCGGCGGCGCATCGCGAGGTCGAAGTCGACCGGCTCGCCCGGTAGTGCGGCCGGCTTGATCAGCACCAGCCGGGCCACCTCCTGGTCCCGCTCGCGCAACTGCCGCGCCAGGTCGAAGGCGAGCACCGCGCCGGTGCCGACACCGGCCAGGTGGTACGGGCCCGTCGGCTGGACCTCCCGAATCTCGTCGAGGAAGCGTCCGGCCAGCTCGGGAACGCCCGCGGCCCCGGCGTCGGCGCCCGGATCGTCCTCCAGGGACACGGTGTAGACCGGGCGCCCGATCTCCCAGCCGCGCGCGGCCTCGCGTTCGACGTCGGAGAACTGCTCGGAGAGCACGAGGAACAGCGGATCGTCGGCGCCCTCGGCGACGAGCGGGGCCACCGTCCGCCCGCCGCTTCCCGGCGTGACAGAGGATGTCGTCAGGACCGCCGGCACCGCACTGTCGGTCGCGGGACCCGGGGCCTCGATGCCGCCCACCGTGAGTCGCTCGGCCAGCCGGGCCGGCGTGGGGTTGCGGAACACCGCCGAGCTGCGTACGAAGATGCCGCGCCGTCGTGCCGCGATGACGACGTCGACCACCTTGAGCGAGTTCCCGCCCGAGTCGAAGAAGTCGTCGTGCGGCTGCACCCCGACGCCGAGGACGGCCGCCCAGATGTCACAGAGTTCCCGCTCGATCTCGCGGCACCCTCTGTCCGCTGTTGTTGCTCGTTCGCCCGACACGCTCTGTTCACTCCGATCACTCGATGACGGTGGAGATCGCCGCGGCCTCCGTCGCCGGGTCAATAGGCGACCGGCTCGCGGTCGGCGCGTGGCAGTCCGGCGGACGACCTGTCCTCGGCGCACGACCACAGGTCCTCATCGCCGAGCTGGTCGGCGCGATACTTGCCGAGTGCGCTGATCAGCAACCGCATCTCCAGCGCCAGGCAGTCGACCAGGTTCGCCAGGCCGGTCTCCGGTGCCTCGTCGACGGCCAGCAGCGCGGCCCGGCCGAGGCCCACGGCCCGGGCGCCGAGTGCCAGGCACTTGACCGCACGGACGCCCTCCCACATCTGGCTGCTGACCAGCAGGCAGTTCGGGTACGGCTCGATCCGTCGCAGGCACTCGCCCAGCGGCAGACCGACATGGTCGAGGAACGCCCGCGGTGCCCACCCGGTGCCGCCCGCCGCACCGTCGACGGTCACCGCGTCAGCCCCGGCCCGCCAGGCCGTCGCGGCGGCCAGGCCCACGTCACGCCCCGGCGGCAGCTTGACCCAGGTCCGGGCACGCGGAAAGTTGTTCCGCATCAGCCGGACCTGCTGCCGCAGGATCTCCTCGGTGAACGTGCCGGGCGTACCGCAGCGCAGCACTCCGTCAGCACCCGGAAGATCCACGACCGTGTACTGCCCGGCCAGCCGCTCGGCCTCGCCGCGCCCGATCATGGTCATCCCGCCCAGGCCCGGCTTGGCCCCCTGGCCGACCTTCAGTTCGAAGGCGAGCCGACCCGAGTCGATCAACGGCTGGACCGACGGGTCGCTGTACGCCAGGTTCCAGACCTCGGTGTCGGCGTCCTCGGTGCTCTGCTGCACCACGACCCCGCCCGTGCCTGCCGGTGCCGCGTCGGCGTAGGCGCGGATCCGGCGCAGCAGGCTGTCGCCCCGCCGGACCGTCGGCCGGTAGCCGTTGACCGGCACGATGTTCTCGCCGACCACCATCGGAATGCCCAGCCGGCCGGCCTGACGGCTCACCGCGGTACCGAGATCGGTGTCGGCGGCCGCCGCTGTCGAGCCGAAGGCCGACACGTACACGGGCAGCGTCGAGCGCAGCCCGCCGATGTCGGTGTCCAGCCCGACGTCGGCATGGGTCGGTTCGCGGGCCAACTCGAGCAGCTTCTCCAACCGGTAGGGAACGAACACCGGCGGCACGAGGCGCAGGTGCTCCAGGTCGTCCCCGGTGTCGGCAACCGTGGGGCCCGCGCCGAACAGGGTGTTGCCGTACTCCTCCTGCGCGGGGAACACCGCGCCCGTTCCGCTGCGTGCCCGCTCCCGGACCCGCGCCTCGGGAAATCCGGGTGCCCGCAGCGTCACGGTGACACCACGCCGGGCAGCTTGGGGTAGGCGGTGGCCTGCCAGATCGAGTCGAGGCCGGCGATGTAGCGGGTCAGCCGTTCGGCGCCGAGACCGAAGCCGGCGCTGCCGGGAATGCCGTGTCTGGCCATGTCCAGGTACCAGGCGTACTTGGCCGGGTTCTCCCCCGTCTCGCGCATCCGTGCCACCAACCGCGGGTACTCGAACTCGCGCTCGCCGCCGCTGGCCAGTTCCCCGAAGCCTTCCGGTGCGAGCAGGTCGAAGTTGCGCAGCCGGCCCGGGATGGTCGGATCCTCGCGGTCGTAGAAGCCGCGCGAGCCCTTGGGGTAGTCGGTCACGAAGAACGGCCGGCTCGCTTTCCGGGAGAGCTGCTTCTCCGCCTCCCAGTTGAGTTCGGCGTCCGGGCTCTGCGGCACGCCGAACCCGTGCAGGTCGGCTACGGCGGTGGCGTGGGCGACCCGGTCGAACGGGGCGGCCACCAGGTCGAAGAAGGCGTCGGGGCTGCGCCCGAGTGCCGCCAGCTCCGCACCGGCCCGGTCGACGACCCGGCGTACGGCGTGTCGGGTGATGCCCTCGGCGACGGCCATCGCGTCGTCCCGCGAGGCGCCGGCGATCTCCACGTCGATCTGGTGGAACTCGGTCAGGTGACGATGCGTGGAGAAGGTCTCCGGCGGCTCCAGGCGGATGTTCGGGGCGATGTAGAAGATCTTGTCGAAGGTCAGCAGCGCGGCCTGCTTGTAGAGGATGACGCTGGTCATCAGCTTGTAGCGGTGGCCGTAGTAGTCGATGTCGACCTGCTTCGCTCCACGGCTGCCGGGGTCGGTCACCGGACCGATGACCGGCGGCAGGAGCTCCGTGAAGTCGCGCTCGGCGAGATACTCGCGGGTCGCCACGAGGATCTGGTTCTGGATCGCCAGGGCCGCCCTCGTCTCGGGCCGTCGCAGGTGCTCGCGTGGACTGTGCGGCAGGTCGGTCATGCAGTCGCCCCTCATCTGGGTTCGCGGCCCGGTCACCCGCTCGCGAGCGCGAGCCCGTCGAACTTCCGTTGCACATAGGTCAGTGACGTGAGCAGGCCGTCGGCGGTCAGCGAGTGGGGCCGGCCCATGACGGCCGGCTTGGGGATGGGCATCGCGCCGACGCTGGTCCAGCGCAGGCGGCCGTCGATGTCGATGCAGCTGCCGCTGCGGCGCCGGTTGTCCGGGTGCAGGCAGTACGGCACGTCCAGGAAGCCCCGTGTGAACGCCTCGATCAGGGCCTCTCCGACGTCCTCGCGGAGGTCGAGCACCCGCTCGACGAGCCCACGGGCCTCCACCAGCACCTCGTTGTCGGCGTCGTCGGCGGCCCGCTCGACCGTGCGCGCGGCGAGCGAGGCGACCTCCAGGGCCTCGACGTTCTCCGCGATCGTCGGCAGCCGGTGCGCCTCGGAGACGGTCTTGACGATCACCCGCGCCGCGCCCGTCCGGACCGCCAGGGTCACGGCCTCCTCCAGCAGCAGCAGCGCGCCACCCCGGCTGCGCGGGTAGACGCCCATGTACGTGTACACCACGACGTGCCACTCCACGCCCGCGAGCAGTTCCCCGGCGAGGACCCGCAGCGCGCGGACGGCCTGCTCGTCCTGCCCGGTGTCGGTTTGCTGCGCATAGCTCAACGAGACGCTGCGCAGGCCGTGCTGGCAGAAGAACAGCGCCTCCAGCAGGCTGAGCGCGACCAGCAGGCTCGGCGGGCACAGCTGCCCCATCATGCAACCGCCGAAGGTCTCCAGGTGCGGTTCCGCCCCGCGCTGCCGGACCCTGGTGAGCAACTCGCAGCTCTCCCGCCAGTTCCTGACGGACTCACGCAGCCCGGTCCTGCCGTACGGCAGGCAGTAGGAGACGGGACCGCCCTCGGTGGTGTCGAGGCCGGCCAGGGTGAGGGCTGAGATGATGGCCTGGGGCCGGGACGACCCGTGCCGGACCTGGACCGGAAACTCCGGTCCCACCGCGCCGTCGAGGACGGCTCGGTTGGTGGCCGGGGCGTGCGTGACGATCGGGTATCCGTTGAGAGCCCGCCCCTCGTCGAGCGCGCGGCGCGCGGCGTCGTGCAGGCCGACCCGGGTGAAGCTGTCAACGGTCAGGGTGCCGACGCTGGTCACCGAGGCCGCGCGGACGGCGAGCAGGCCGGCCCGCATCGCCTCCGGGCGACCGAAGCCCATGCGTGGCTGGACCACCAGCTGACCGGCCCGCGCGACCCGCGCGACGTACGCGCCGAAGGCGTTCCCTGCTCCTGCGGTCAACGCAGGACCCTCAGACACATCGACTCGACGAAGTCCCGGAACGGGCCCAGCCCGTCGGAGTCGTTGACGACCAGGTCGAACCCGGCCGCGCGTAGTTCCGCCGCCTCCGCGGCCTCGTCCTCTACGCCGGTGCCGAGCTTGCCGCCGATGACCACCGGAGTCTCGGCCAGCTCCGGGCAGTCCCGGAGCAGTGGGATCAGCGTCCGTGCCTCACCGAAACCGAGACCATTGACGCTGCTGACAACGACGAGGTCCGGGGTGAGCTCGCGGCAGCGCCGCAGCAGCAATTCGGGGGGCATGCACGGGCCGAGGTTGGTCACCGCGTGCCCCCACTCCTGAAGCAACAGTTCGAGATAGATCAGGTTCCAGGTGTGGGAGTCGGATGCCGTCGTCGTGAGAACAACGTTGAGTCGATGCATCGGTCCCTCCCGAGAGTCGCGCGCCGCGTCGCACAAAACTGCTTGCTCACGCCGACGCTCGGACTCTATGAGACGGGCTCGGCCTGGACCGGCAGTGAAGACGGCAACTGATCGGCGGGAGCGGAGGGAAGCTGCCGGTGCCGGCGGATGGGACTGAGCACCAGAATCAGACTGGACAGCGCGAATGCGCTCGCCGTGATCCAGATGGTGGTGCGCACGCCGAGCAGCGTGCTCAGCGCGCCACCGAGCAGCGCGCCGATCGGAATGGCGCCGTAGTTGAGAAACTGCATGCTGACGATGACGCGACCCAGCACGGACGCTGAGTCGACGGGCGGCCTCGGACGCGATCAGCGACCAGGGATGGCGGTATTTGCTAGGCGCGTTGCGCACGTCGGTCCCCGACGCTGAGGGCGGTGACCAGCACGGTGACGGCGAGCAGACGACGCATCTTCTTCTCCTGACCGGGAGTGGCCGGTCCCGACCCGAGGTGGCCGGACCAGCGAGGTCCCTCCCCCGTCAGATTGCCGGGGAAGGGACCTCGTCAAACACCGGGCCGGTCAGGCTGTCAGGGGCGGGTCCGCCGGCGGGCGCCACCCCGGCGGGAACGGCGACGGCCCGCGCCGCCCTCGGTGCTCTCCTCGTCGGAGTCACCGTCGGCGAGCGCATCCGGGTCGTCCGCCGCGGCCAGCCGGGCCGACTCGCCCTGCTGGCTGTCCGAGACGGCCGGCGCGGCGGCGGTGTCCGACTCGTAGCGGGACAGGTCGTAGCCCATGGTGTCCACGTAGTCGGCGTCCGGTTCGACGGCGGTGTCGGTGTCGGCGACCTCGACCACCGCCTTCTCGGCGGACGCGCTCTTGCGGGCCCGGCGGCGGGACGACGCGGTGCCCTGCTGCTCGGTGGGCGCGGCGGCGGCGACCGACGAGGCGACCGCCTTGACCTTCTCCCCCGCCCCACCGGTACGCGGCTTCTCCGGCACCGGCTCGGTGTGGATGATGACGCCCCGGCCCTTGCAGCACTCACAGGTTTCGCTGAACGCCTCCAGCAGGCCCGCGCCGATCCGCTTGCGGGTCATCTGCACCAGCCCGAGCGAGGTGATCTCGGTGACCTGGTGCTTCGTGCGGTCCCGGCCCAGGCACTCGGTCAACCGGCGCAGCACCAGCTCACGGTTCGACTCGAGCACCATGTCGATGAAGTCGATCACCACGATGCCGCCGATGTCCCGCAGGCGCAGCTGGCGGACGATCTCCTCGGCCGCCTCCAGGTTGTTGCGGGTGACCGTCTCCTCCAGGTTGCCCCCGGAGCCCGTGTACTTGCCGGTGTTGACGTCGACCACCGTCATCGCCTCGGTGCGGTCGATGACCAGCGAACCGCCGGAGGGCAGGAAGACCTTACGGTCCAGGCCCTTGATGATCTGCTCGTCGATCCGGTACTCGGCGAAGACGTCACTCGTGCCGACGTGCCGCCGCACCCGGTCGACCAGGTCCGGGGAGACGTGCGACAGGTACGACTCGACCATGTCGTACGACTGCTCGCCCTCGATCACCAGCTCGCGGAAGTCCTCGTTGAACAGGTCCCGGACCACCCGGATGACCAGGTCGGGCTCCTCGTAGAGCAGCACCGGCGCGCCACCCTCGGCGGCCTTGGCCTGGATGTCCTCCCACTGCGCCTGGAGCCGCTTGACGTCCCGGGCCAGTTCGTCCTCGCTGGCGCCCTCGGCGGCCGTGCGGACGATCACGCCCGCGCCGTCCGGGACCAGCTTCTTCAGCACGTCGCGCAGCCGCTTGCGCTCGGTGTCCGGGAGCTTCCGGCTGATCCCGGAGGCGTTGCCGTTCGGCACGTAGACCAGGTGCCGGCCGGACAGCGCGATGTGGCTGGTCAACCGGGCCCCCTTGTGCCCGATCGGGTCCTTGGTGACCTGGACCAGCACCGAGTCACCGGAGCGCAGCGCCTGCTCGATCGAGCGGGCGCGCCCCTCCAGGCCGGAGGTGTCCCAGTTGACCTCGCCGGCGTACAGCACCGCGTTGCGGCCCCGGCCGACGTCGACGAAAGCCGCCTCCATGCTCGGCAGCACGTTCTGCACCTTGCCCAGGTACACGTTGCCGGCCATCGTGCCGGAGGAGTTGCGGGTGACGTAGTGCTCGACCAGCACGCCGTCCTCCAGGACGGCGATCTGGGTGCGGTCACCGCGCTGGCGGACCGCCATCACCCGGTCGACCGCTTCCCGGCGGGCCAGGAACTCGGATTCGCTGAGGATCGGCGGCCGGGTACGCCGCTGCTCCCGGCCGTCCCGGCGGCGCTGGCGCTTGGCCTCCAGCCGGGTCGAGCCGGACACGCCCTGCACCTCGTCGACGGTCTTGCGCGGCTCGCGGATCTTGACCACGGTCGGCACGCCGTCGTCGGCGGCACCCTCGGTGTCACCCGCGCCCCGGCGGCGGCGACGCCGACGCCGACGGGTCATCCCGTCCGCGCCCTCGGACTCCTCGTCCTCGTCGCCCTCGGCCTCGGCCTCGGCGGTCTCCTCCTCCTCAGCCTGCGCTGCCTCCTCGGACTCGTCGTCCTCGGAGTCCTCGGCACCGCCCTTGCCCCGGCCCCGGCCCCGGCGACCACGCCGGCGGCGGCGGCGCGCGGCGGCGCTGTCCTCGTCGTCCTCATCCGCCTCGATGGCCTCCTCGGCCTCCTCGGTCGGCTCCTCCTCGGCCTCGATCGCCTCGACCGGCTCCGCCGGTTCGACGTCGCGGCGACCGCGCCGGCGACGGCGGGACGGCTCGGCCTCCACGGCCGGCTCCTCGGCGACCGGGGCGGGTTCCGCCGGCCGGGTCACCGGTACGGCGTCCGGCTGCGGCGCCATGAACAGCACGGTGGGCGCGGTGAGCGCGGCCCGCCGACGACGGGTACGTGGCTGCTCCGGCTCGACGACCTCGGCCGGCTCGACCGGCTCATCCGACCCGGCGGCCACGGCCACCCCCGGCGGCACCTCACCGGAAACGTCCTGCGCACCGCTGGCCCGGGTCGGCTCGGCACCGGTCCCGCTCGGCGCGGGGGCGGCCTCGTTGAGCTCGGCCTCGGCCTCGCGCAGGTCGGACTCCGCCGGCGTCTCCGCGGCCTCGTCCTCGGCCTCGACGGCGGGAAGCTCCTCGACGGCCGGCGGCTCCTCGACGGCGGCGGGCGTGGCCTTCTTCCGCCGGGTGCGGGTCACCTTGACCGGAGGAACGACCTCGGCGGGGGCCGCCTCCGCGTTGGCCGCGACCAACGGCTCCTCGGCGGTCGTCTCGACGGGGGCCGCCTTGCGCCGGCGTCGGGGGGTCTTCGGGGCGACGTCCAGGTCGCCGGAGACCGGGGCGAAGATTTCCGCCTGCGGCGACTCGACGGCGCCCGTCCCGCCGGTGGACGCCTCGACGGGCGCCTCGGCCTGCTCCGGCTGGTTGAGCGGGGTGGCCCGACGCCGGGTGGCCCGGGTACGCCGCGCGGGTGCGGCGGGCTCGGCGTTCTCCGCCCCCGACGGCTCCGCGGTGGGGTTCGCGACGGTGGCGCCGTCGGTGGTGGCGCTCTGGTCGGCGGTCTCGCTGGCCGGCTGTGAACCGGTCCGTTCGCCGCCCTCGGGCTCGTTCTCGAGCATGGACGTTCTCCAGTTCTGGCTAGCCCGGGCGCGGGTGAGCGCTGCCACGCAGGGTCGCCGCAAAAGTGTTTCCGCCGGGCGCGCGTGGTGCGCGACCGCCGAAGTCTGCCTGCCAGAGCACTGACCGTCGGTCAGTGCCCAACGATGGCTGCCCCGTCGCGGTCCGCATCCAACGGATCCACGATCGCACCCTGCGCGGTCAGCGTGCCCTGAGCCAGCCGGGTCACCCTCGGCGAGACCGGCGGCTCCAGGTCGGCCACCACGCGGAGGCCGGAAAGGACGTCATCGGGCCGTACGGACGGGGTGACCTGCCGCACGACCAGTTCGAGTATCGCACATGGGACGACCGGTACCCCGGAAGGCGTCGGCGTCGGGGCGAGGACATCGATCGATATCACGGCCGCGCGGGCGTCGAACGTCCGTCGGCCCTGCTTGGTCATCCGCTCGACCAGCACCTCTTCGGCGGCGGTGAAGGCATCCACGGCGGCGCGCAGCACGGCCGTGTCGACCTCCGGCAACTCGATGTGCCAGTGCGAGGCCTCGATCCGGTCCGGCAGGCTGCCCCCGTCGGCGATCACGGCGTCCAGCACGTCCAGTCCGGGCGAGAGCGCGGCGTCCAGCGCGGCCCGCAGCGCCTCCGGGTCGACCGGCGCCTGGAGGCCGATCTCCAGGTACTCGGCCTCGCTCGCCACCCCGGTGGGCGCGGCGCTGGCGTAGGAGATCTTCGGGTGCGGCGTGAATCCCTGGGAGAAGGCGATCGGCACGGCGGCCCGACGCAGCGCACGCTCGAAGGCCCGGGCGAAGTCCCGGTGCGAGGTGAACCGCAGTGGTCCGCGCTTGGCGTACCGGATGCGGACGCGCTGGACGACCGGCGCCTGGCCGCCCTCGGGTTGAGGCTTTCTGGCGATCGTGGGCTCCTCGGGTGTACCTGCAAGTCCACCCATCCTGGCGCAGGGCTCGTGACGGTACGCGACCGGGGGCGGCCGGACCGGCGCCACGAACCGGCGCAACCGGTCAGCGGGGCGGTGTCGGCCCACCACCACGTCCACGGCCGGCCGGCGACCCGCAGGTCACCGGCCGGCCACTGATCAGCAGAAGCGGCTACCGCTCCCTCGGCGGCACGGGCGGCGTCCCACCCGGTGGGGCGTAGTCCGAGGGCGGGGCGTAACCGGACGGCGGGGCGTAACCGGACGGCGGGGCGTAACCGGACGGCGGGGCGTAACCGGCGGGCGGGACCGGGTCGAGCAGGTCTTCCGGGATGTCGGCCGGCAGGGCCGCCTCACGGCGGTACCGGCGTCGGTTCCAGATCAGGAAGACCGCCAGCCCCAGCAGCAGCACCAGCACCACGGCGATACCGATGCCGACCACCATGACCTGCTGGTCGGTGGGGCCACCGCGGTCACCGTGCTGGGTGACGTCGAACTCCTCGTCGGCGGCCTCCGTCCGGACCGGCGTCGGGTTGGTCGCGGCGGCCGGGTCCAGAAGCGGGTTGGCGGCGACCTGCGGCACGTTCGCGCTCAACGCGGTCACCGGGTCGATCAGGCCGAAGCCGTACTGCGGATCCCGGCCGGCCGGACCGGCGTCCCGGGCGGTCCGGATGATCCGGTTGATCACGTTGGCGGCGTCAAGGTTCGGATACTTCGCCCGGATCAGGGCGGCGAGAGCGGAGACGATCGCCGTGGAGTCGGAGGTGCCGTCACCCCAGCCGTAGCCCTTGTTGGGACCCACGTTGTAGATGTTGTCGCCGGGCGCGGCGATCACCGCCTCCGGCCCCCGGGCCGACCCGGACCAGAACCTGCCACCCCGGGTCGTCCCGGTCACGGCGATCACGCCGGGAACGTTGGCGGGGGCACTCACCTCGACGTCGCCGCTCCTGGTGTTACCGGCGGAGACCACCACGACGGCATCGTGGTCCAGGGCGTACCTGATGGCGCTCTCTTCCTCGGGGGTGACGGCCGACGGCTTGCCCTGAGACACGTTGATCACTTTGGCGCCACCGTCGACGGCCATCCGGATGCCACGGGTGATCGCACTGTCGTCGTACGGTGCGTCCCTACCCGCGTACACCTTGATGGGCAGGATCCTCGCGTCGGGGGCGATGCCGTCCACGCCGTCGCGGCTGGCGTTCGTCGCCGCGATGATGCCGGCCATGTGCGTGCCGTGCCCCTCCTCGTCGGCCCGCCCGTCCCCGCCGGCGCCGTAGCTGCGGCCACCGGCGAGCACCTGGCCCTTCAGATCCGGATGGGTGGCATCGACGCCGCTGTCGACCACGGCGACGACCACGCCCCGCCCGGTCGAAAGCTTCTGCGCCTGCTCGATCCGGAGCTCGTCCAGATACCACTGCTCGGCCCGCCGGGGAGCGGCGGCCGCCGGTTGGGCGGCCCCCAGCACCAGGAGCCCCGCCAGCAGGCAGGCCGTGATCGGCCGGCGCGCTGCGCCGTGAAGCCTCATCCGTCCGTCCTCATCGCAGGATGCCCGGGGACGCACCGTCACCGGGGCCCCACGGATCGTCGTCCTCAGTCAACCACGACGAGTGCTCGGAGCCCGTACCACTGCCACCGTGTCCGGCGCCGCCGGCGCCGCCCATCATGCCGCCGCCCATCATCCCGGCACCGCCGCGTGCGCCGCCCGCCGTGCCAGCGCCGCCCGCACCCGCGCCAGCGGCGGTGCGCAACGCGTTCGCCGCGCTGGTCATCGGCGGCACCTTTCCGTTGCCACCGCCGACCATGCCGGGAATGCCCCCCACACCGATCCCGCCGGCCGCGCCCAGGCCGCCACCGCCGGCCCCGATTCCGCCGGCCGAGCCGACGCCACCACCGCCGAATCCGCCGCCCAGACCGGCACTACCGATCCCGGAGCCGCCGAGGCCACCACCCGCACCGCCGATTCCGCTCGGCGCGGCACCGGCCAGGCCACTGCTGTAATCTTCGTCGCCGCTCGGGTAGCCCGAGCCGGTGGACGGGGGGTTGAACGGGTCGGATCCGGTGGGCGAGGGTCCGTCGCCGGGACCACGGGTGGTGGGCGGCGTGAACGGGTCCATCGTGGACGGTGGCTTACCGCCGATGTCACCGACGCCGGGCGGCCTGCTGCCGATGTCTGGGTTTCCGCCGATGTCGACCTTGCCGTCCCCACCGATGCCAGCGGTGTCGGGACGTCCCTTCGGCGGTGTCCGATCGTCGGGGGTGTAGTCGTCCCTCCGACCCGTCGGATCGTTCACCACCAACTTCGGGCGTTCCGTGTACACGGCCTTGGGCAGCGGTGACATCGCCGTGTTGGCGGCCTGCTGGTTGTCCCGGTACCAGTTGTCCAGGTGGGACTTGGTGTCCCACCAGCCGCCCCGCTTCTGGTCACCGGCCTGACCGTCGACCTTCATGGTCGCCTCCAGGTCGTCGGCCTTGTCGCGGAACGCCCCGTCGGCGTACGACGCCGGATTGCTCTGGTAGTCCTGACGCAGCGCGGCGAGGAAACCGGACGTGCTCTCGCCGTCGCGGGAGTCGTCGAGTTCGGTGCCGTTGGGCAGGCTCCACTCGTTCCAGCCGAAGTCGTCCATCAGCGGGATCGGGATCGTGGAGACCGCCTTGCGGATGTCACCCTCGATCCGCGTCAACGCGCCGCTGACGTTGCTCGCGTCGGTGATCAGCTCCTCGATCTGCTTGCCGATCTCGCCCAGATGCTCGCGGTACGCGTCACCCCCGCTGCCCTTCCAACCGGCGAGCATCGCGGGCAGACCGCCGACGTGCGGGCGCTCCTGACCGGTCGCGATCGGGCCGACGAACGACCGGCCGACGAGCGCGTCACGCAGATAGCCCAGGCCGGTGGAGAGGTTGTTCCATCCCACACCGACCGAACCGACCGTCTCCGGGTCCGCGGAGAGCGTCACCTCGCGGACGCAGCGCTCCCAGGTTCCTCCAGCCATCTCGTCCCCCTCAGGCCGTGTACGGGTACGTGGGTGTGCCGCCGGCCGTGGGTGGCGGCGCCGCGGAGTCCAGAAGGCGCTCGATCTCCTTGCCGTTGGCGGCGTTGCGCGCCTCCGCGTCGCGGAATGCCTTGGCGATGTCCTCGGTGCCCTTCTTCAGCCCGGCGAGCTTCTCGGAGAGCGTCTTGAGGTGCGCCTCCATGTTGGCCGTGGACCTGGTCAGCGCCTGCCACTGCATCCGGGCGTCCTCAAAGGCGCCGAAGGGGGTGCCGTTCGGGACGGTCTGGGCGTTGTTGCTGTCGCCCTTCATCCGCTCCTTGACGCGCTCCATCTCGTAACTGATGGTGTCGTCGACGTACTGCTTGAGGCGCTCGACGTAGGTCGCCGCCGCGTCCAGGTCCTCGACGCTGACGTGCAGATCGCCGGTGTTCGGCGGCGGAATGTCCCCCATGCGATTCCTCCCCGTCCCCCGACCCGCCGGGTCGGTCCATGTCAGACGCAGCGTATCGAGTGCGGCCACGTCGAGGCAGCCCCGGCCATCGTCGATCGTAGCCAGCGCCGTCGATGTCCACGACGCAGTTGGGGGACCGCCTCCTGCGCCAACGCCGGTCACCCGCCGGGCCTGGACCCGGCGGGTGACGTGTCGAACATGGAGGGTAGCGGTTCACCGCCACCCGGCGCTGCCCTGCGGCGGGCGGTCAGGCGGGGTGGCCGGCCGTCGGCACCTTCATGCCGTTGCCACCCAGCGGGGTGAGCGGGAGCAGCTTCCTGCCGGTCGGACCGATCTGGATCTCGGTGTCCATCGAGGGGCAGACGCCGCAGTCGAAGCACGGCGTCCACCGGCAGTCGTCCTGCTCGAACTCGCTGAGCGAGTCCTGCCAGTCCTGCCAGAGCCAGTCCTTGTCCAGGCCGGAGTCGAGATGGTCCCAGGGCAGGACCTCCAGCTCGTCACGCTGGCGGGTGGTGTACCAGTCGAGGTCCACCCCGAACGCGGGCAGCGTCTCGGCCGCCGCGTCCACCCAGCGCTGGTACGAGAAGTGTTCGCTCCAGCCGTCGAACCGGCCGCCGTTCTCCCAGACCTTGCGGATCACCGAGCCGACCCGGCGGTCACCCCGGGAGAGCAGCCCTTCGATCAGCGACGGCTCGCCGTCGTGGTAGCGGTAGCCGATGGCCCGACCCAGCGAGCGGTCCGAGTTGATCGCCTGCTTGAGGATCTTGAGCCGGTGGTCGATGACCTCCGGACGCTCCATCGGGGCCCACTGGAACGGGGTGTGCGGCTTCGGCACGAACCCGCCGATGGAGACCGTGCAGCGGATGTCCTTCGAGCCGGTCGCGGCCCGACCCGCCTTGATCACCTCGTGGGCCATGTCCGCGATCTCGAGGACGTCCTCGTCGGTCTCGGTGGGCAGGCCGCACATGAAGTAGAGCTTCACCTGCCGCCAGCCGTTGCTGTACGCGGTGACGACGGTGCGGATCAGGTCTTCCTTCGACACCATCTTGTTGATGACCTTGCGGATCCGCTCCGACCCGCCCTCCGGGGCGAAGGTCAGGCCGGTACGCCGCCCGTTACGGGACAGCTCCTGGGCGAGGTCGATATTGAAGGCGTCCACCCGGGTCGACGGCAGCGACAGCGAGACGTTGGTGCCCTCGTACTGCTGGGCCAGGCCCGAGCACATGTCACCGATCTCCGAGTGGTCCGCCGAGGAGAGCGACAGCAGGCCCACCTCGGAGAAGCCGGAGAACTCCAGGCCCTCGCGCACCATCTGCCCGACGGTGGTGATCGACCGCTCCCGCACCGGCCGGGTGATCATGCCGGCCTGGCAGAACCGGCAACCCCGGGTGCAGCCCCGGAAGATCTCCACCGCGTACCGCTCGTGCACCGTCTCCGCCAACGGCACGAGGGGCTTCTTCGGGTACGGCCAGGCGTCCAGGTCCATCGTCGTGCGCTTGTGCACCCGGAACGGCACGTCCGCCCGGTTCGGCACGACCCGCTGGATGCGCCCGTCCGGGAGGTAGTCGACGTCGTAGAAGCGCGGCACGTACACGCTCTCGGTGCGGGCCAGCCGCAGCAGCAGCTCGTCGCGGCCACCGGGGCAGCCCTCGGCCTTCCACTCCCGGACGATCGCGGTGATCTCCAGGACGGCCTCCTCGCCGTCGCCGAGCACGGCGGCGTCGATGAAGTCGGCGATCGGCTCCGGGTTGAACGCGGCATGCCCGCCGGCCACGATCACCGGGTCGGCGTCGGTGCGGTCGGCGCCAGCATCGGGATGCCGGCCAGGTCGATCGCGGTGAGCATGTTGGTGTAACCCAGCTCGGTGGAGAACGAGATGCCGAACACGTCGAAGTCGCGGACCGACCGGTGCGCGTCGACGGTGAACTGCGGCACGCCGTGCGTGCGCATCAGGCTCTCCAGGTCCGGCCAGACCGCGTACGTCCGCTCGGCGAGGGTGTCGGGCAGCTCGTTGAGCACCTCGTACAGGATCTGCACACCCTGGTTGGGCAGGCCCACCTCGTACGCGTCGGGATACATCAGCGCCCAGCGCACTGTCGCGGCGTCCCAGTCCTTGACCACCGCACCCAACTCGCCACCGACGTACTGGATGGGCTTGGAGACCTGAGGGAGCAGCGGCTCCAGCCGGGGCCAAACGGAATTGGTCGCGGCCGCGCGCGGCGTCGTGGACGGGGCACTCATGATGCCCAAGGGTACGCGCCCGCCCGGCGGTGACCGCGCGCACGCCCGATCGCGGTGGTGGCGGCGCGGTACTAACCTCGGACCGGCGCGAGAGGAGATTGCCGCGATGCCGGAGCCCCAGCCGGGAGCACGGCCGGCCGACGGGAGCACCCCGGGCGCAGAGCCGGAGCGGGACCCGGCGGTCGCCGACGAGCCGACCTCCCCACCCGTACCGTCGGACCCGTCGGACCCGTCGGACCCGTCGGACCAGGACCGACCCTCGGACCAGCCAGAAGCCGCGGGCTCGCCCGCCACCGCCGCGGAGGGCACGGCCGCCACCGCGGAGGCTCCCGCGCCCAGGTGGAGCGGCTCCGCGCCGGTGCCTCCCCCCGCTGCCACGCCGGCGGACCTGGGGCGCGTCGACCGAGCCGACCCCGCCGCCGCCAGTGCCGGTGCCGGTGCCGGACGAGCCTCCGGAACACCGCACCCCGGTCGACCCGTGGGCCGGCGTGGACACCGGCGGCTGGAACCTGCCGCACGCCGACCTGCCTCCGCTGCCCCCGACGTTGCCCTACCCCA
>NZ_JAEVHM010000220.1 GCF_016802865.1 Micromonospora parastrephiae
GGTGAAGCCCAGCGGTGCGACGTAGCGGCTCATGGACGGGCTCCGGGTGGCGGCTGGACGGTCCGCGTGCGGGGGCGGACCGCAGGGGGTTGGGACGCGCACACGAAGTCGTGACCGGGCGGCTCCCGGCGACCGTCCGGGATCGGACGGCGCGGCGCACGCGCCTCGGCGTGAGCCGAAGCGGTGGGGGAGCGGAGCGGGGTCAGCTCACCAGACTGAGTCGTGGCTCAGCGGGGCTGACCATCGGCCCGGCCACGACTGGGAGGATCGCTATCTCGCACAGCGATCACCTCCTGCAAGTCGGCCCGGCCGGAACGTCGATGATCGTACACCTGAGGTGTCGGGCGGACGCACTCGGCCGACCCGTCGGCGATCCCTCCACCGCCCGGCTGCCGCCCCGTCCCGCGGCCCCTGCCGGCCCGCACCAGCGTGACCAGCACCGTGGCGAGCAACGGCAGCCAGCAGCACCGCGCCAGCACCCAGCCCGTGCCGTCCGGCGCGGTGTGCAGACCGGGCAGGACCACCCCGCCCCGCGCGGTGAGAGCGGTCACCGCCACCAGGATCGGCTGGTGCCACAGGTAGATCCGCACCGCGTTGCGGTTCGCCTCGCCCACCGCCCGACCCGGCAGCGGGCGGGCCACCAACCGTTCCAGCGCGGGCCGGGCGAGCAACCCCAGCCCGACCTGCGTGATCGCCAGCGCCACCGCGAACAGCGACGGCGGGTTCAGGTTGGACACCCCCGCGCCGGGCACCCCGACCGCGCTGACCGGGTAACCCAGCGCCAGCAGCCCGGCCAGCGCGGTCGCCCCACCGACCACCAGCACGCCCGCCGCCCGTCGGCCCGCCAGGCGCCCGTCACCATGTGCCATACCAAGCAGGTACGGCACCGCCCACGCCACCAGCACCGTCACCGGCGGCACAACGGCGCCGTCCGGCAGCAGACGGACCGCCAGGTCGGCCCCCGCCACCACGACCACCGCCGGTACGATGCAGCGTGCCAGCCCCCACCGGCGTACGGCGGCGCGCAGCGGGCCGGTCATGGCGACCAGGAACACCAGGGGCAGCAGGAACCACAACGGACTGACCGCGAGCCGCAACGCGACGGCGAGCGTGTCGTCCGGGGTGCCGGCGACGGTCGCGGCGAGCAGCACGGCGGCGCCGACGCCCAGCAGCGCCACCGCGGGCAGCAGCAGCCGACGCAGCCGACCGGCCAGCCAGCCGGACGGCCGGTCACCGTGACGGGCCAACGACCGGGCCGAGCCGAACCCGGCGGTGAAGAAGAACAACCCGAGCGTCTGCAACACCCAGGTCATCGGGGTCAGACCGGGCAGCGCGGCCAGCGGACTGGCCTGCCGCAACCCGCCGCCGTCGGTCATCACCAGGCCGGTCACCAGCCAGTGCCCGAGGACCACCCCACCGATCGCGTACGCCCGCAGCGCGTCGATCGCGCGGTCGCGGCTCACCGGGGGTCCCCGATTCCGTCGGCGTCCAGCACGACCGCCGCGACCGCGGGCAGTGTGGCGCTGCCCGGGGTCAGGTAGCCGTCGTGCCCGGACACCCCGGCCACCGGCAACGGCCGGGCGCCGAACTCAGGGTCTCCCGGCCGGCGGCCGAACCCGAGACCGAGCAGCCGCACCGGGGGCACCCGGCGGATCCAGTCGGTGGTCGCCTCGGCCGCCCAGAATCGTCGCCCGCCGGTCAGCTCGTCGGCGTGCTGCACCCCGGCGCCGACCCCGCCGAGGCTGATGACGTCGGTGACCTGGGCCGGGGCGTCCACGGCGGCCAACGACACCACCAGCGCCCCGTAGCTGTGCCCGACCAGGGTGATCGTCGCGGCGGGGCGGCGCTCCGCCAGTTCCCGCAGCAGCGCGGCCAACCCGGCGGCACCACGCCGGGCGCTGACGTCACCGGCGGCCGTCGCCACCCCGTCGGGCGGGTCGTAGCCCAGCCAGGCCAGCACCGCCACCCGCGCCGTGGGGTCGGTCGTCCGCAGCTGCCGGTAGAGCTGCCCGGCCTGCGTCGCCGGAGCGCGGCCGGCCACCCCGCCCAGCCCCCGATCGAAGTCAGCGAGGGTGCTGCCGACGCCCGGCACCAGCACCGCGATGCGGTCCGCGCCCGCCAGATCACCCAGCACCTCGACCACGCGGCCGTCACCACGCGGGTCGAACAGCAGGAACCGGCGTCCGTCGGCCGCCCAGTCCGCGTACGGCCGGCCGGCGGCGCGCATCGCCGCCGCCGTCACCGGGTACGCCTCGACGAACCCGGCCGCCCCGACCGGCCCGGGTGGGGCCGGCAGGACCAGGTTCACGCCGAGCAGCGCCCCCAGCGCCGCCCGGCTGGCATCTCGTCGTCGCATCGCTGTCTCCCTCCGCAGTGGTCGTGCGGAGGGAGACTGCACGGGCGGGCGGCGGCGGGTCGTCGTGCCGGGGAGCCGTTTGCGGACTGGCTCCGCGGTGCTACTCGCCGGCGGCGACCAGACCCGTCTCGTACGCCAGCACCACGGCCTGGGCCCGGTCGCGCAGCCCCAGCTTGGCCAGGATCCGCCCGACGTGCGTCTTCACCGTCTGCTCGGCCACCACCAGGTCCCCGGCGATCTCCGCGTTGTTGCGGCCCCGGGCGATCAACCGCAGCACCTCGGTCTCCCGAGGGGTGAGCCCGGCCAGGTCGGTGGGGCGGGGTCGGCGGCGGTCCGGGCGGGCCGCGAACTCGGCGATCAGCCGGCGGGTCACCGCCGGGGCGAGCAGCGCGTCCCCGGCCGCCACCACCCGCACCGCGTGCACCAGGTCGGCCGCCGGGGCGTCCTTGAGCAGGAAGCCGCTCGCCCCGGCGCGCAGCGCCTCGTACACGTAGTCGTCCAGGTCGAAGGTGGTGAGGATGAGCACTCGGGGGCGCTGCGCCGACCGGTCGCCGAGCAGCTTGCGGGTGGCGGCCAGGCCGTCCAGCACCGGCATCCGCACGTCCATCAGCACCACGTCCGGGTCGAGCCGGCGGGCGGCGGCGACGGCCTGCGCGCCGTCGGCGGCGTCACCCACCACCAGCAGGTCCGGCTGGGCGGCGAGCAGCGCGCCGAAGCCCTGCCGCACCATCGCCTGGTCGTCGGCGATCAGCACCCGGATCATCCGTCCCCGCCCTCCGCCTCGTACGGCAGCTCAGCCGTCACCGCGTAACCCCCGTCGGGCAGCGGCCCGGCGGTGAACGTACCGCCCAGCGAGGTGGCCCGTTCCTGCATGCCGGTGAGCCCGTGTCCGGCGCCCGCCTCGTCCGGCCGGGAGCCCGCCTCGGCGGGTCGCGCGTTCTGTACGCGTACCCCCAGGGTGGACCGACCGGCGCGGACCGTGACGCGCACCGCGGCGCCGGCCGCGTGGCGGGCCGCGTTGGCCAGGCCCTCCTGCACGATGCGGTACGCGGCCAGCCCGACCGGCGCGGGCACCCGGTCGTTGTCGACCGGCTCGGCGTCCAGGGTCACCGGCAGCCGGCCCGGCGCGCCGCGTCCACCATCGCGCCCAGGTCGATGAGGTCCGGTTGCGGCGCGGTCTGCGGCCCGGTCGCCTCGCTGCGCAGCACGCCCAGCAGCCGCCGCATGTCGGTCAGCGCGTCGCGGGCCGAGGCGGCGATGGCGACGAACTCCGCGGCTGCCGGGGCCGGCACGTCCGTGAGCCGGTACGGGGCGGTCTCCGCCTGCACCGCGATCAGCGACATGTGGTGGGCGACCACGTCGTGCAGCTCCCGGGCGATCCTGGTGCGCTCCTCCAGCACCGCGCGGCGTTCCTGCTCCCGCTCGCTCCGCTCGGTCTGCGCGGCCAGGGCGCGGCGGGACAGCCGGTTGCGCCGGATCAGGTCGCCGACGATCGCCAGCGCGCCGAGCAGCAGCAGGACGGGGACCCGGTTGTCCGGGTGCACCAGGGTGAGCACCGGCACCGTGGTGATCATCACCACCCAGACCAGCACCGGCCGGTCGACCCGCGCGACGACCACCGCCACCACCGCGACCGACCCGAGCGCCAGCGGCGGGGTCCACGGCCAGGATCGGTCGGCGGGCGCGTTGAACGTGCACACCAGCAGGGCCAGCACCGTCAGCCGCCAGGCCAACAGCGGACGTCGGGGCAGCGCCAGCAGCGGCGCCACGGTCATCGCCGCGAACAGCAGCGCGATCGGCGTCCGCAGGCCCCACTCGGTCTCCACGGTCAGCGTGATCAGGAAGACGCCGAGGGCGGCGAGCAGCCCCACCGGGGCGGCGTACGGGGCCAGCCGGGGCCAACGGGCCAGCAGTGGCCGTTCGGCCGGGGCGTCCGAGCCCATCAGGGTCTGCCGCAGGGCCCGCCGGGCCGCGGCGATCGGTTGCCGGTTCACCACCGGGAGGCTACGGGCCGACCCCTCCACGAGGCGTGCCACCAGGGGCTGATTGCCATGTCGTACCTCGGTGTGACACGGCTCCCGTTAGCGCTTACCTGCCGGTAACGCCTAGGCTCCGACGCGTCCGTGCTGACCATTCGCAAGGGGGAATCGTGGCCCGTACCGTGCTGGTGACCGGGGGCAACCGGGGAATCGGCCTGGCCGTCGCGCAGGCCTTCGCCAAGCAGGGCGACCGGGTGGCGGTCACCCACCGCAGCGGCGAGGCGCCCGAGGGGATGTTCGGCGTACGGGCCGACGTCACCGACGCGGCCTCGATCGACGCCGCGTTCACCGCCGTGGAGGCCGAGCTAGGCCCGGTCGAGGTACTGGTCGCGAACGCCGGCATGACCGACGACACGCTGCTGCTGCGGATGTCCGAGGAGCAGTTCACCGGTGTGCTGGACACCAACCTCACCGGCGCGTTCCGGGTCGCCAAGCGGGCCTCCGGCAAGATGCTGCGCGCCAAGTGGGGCCGCATGATCTTCATCTCCTCGGTGGTCGGCCTCTCCGGCGGAGCCGGGCAGGTCAACTACGCCGCCAGCAAGGCCGGCCTGGTCGGCGTGGCCCGCTCGATCACCCGGGAACTGGGCAGCCGCAACATCACCGCGAACGTGGTGGCGCCCGGCTTCATCGACACGGACATGACCGCCGGCCTCACCGAGGACCGCAAGGCGGAGATCCGCAAATCCATCCCGGCCGGCCGGATGGCCAGCCCGGACGAGGTGGCCGCCGTGGTCGCCTGGCTGGCGTCCGACGGCGCCGGATACGTCTCCGGCGCCGTGATCCCGGTCGACGGCGGCCTCGGCATGGGCCACTAACCCTTTTGACTACGGAGGAAATCTGCGATGTCCGGACTGCTCGCCGGTAAGCGACTGCTCGTCACCGGTGTCATCACCGACGCCTCGATCGCCTTCTCGGTGGCGAAACTCGCTCAGGAGAACGGCGCGCAGGTCGTCCTCACCGGCTACGGCCGGCTCTCCCTGGTCGAGCGGATCGCCAAGCGGCTGCCCGAGCCGGCCCCGGTCATCGAGGTGGACGTCACCAACACCGAACACCTGGCCAACCTCGCCGACCGTGTGCGCGAGCACGTCGACGGCCTCGACGGTGTCGTGCACTCGATCGGCTTCGCCCCCCAGAGCTGCCTCGGTGGAGGATTCCTCGACGCGCCCTGGGAGGACGTGGCGACCGCCCTGCACGTCTCCACCTTCTCGTACAAGTCGCTGGCCATGGCGGCGCTGCCGCTGATGTCGCCCGGCGGCGCCGTGGTCGGTATGACCTTCGACGCCAGCAAGGCGTGGCCGGTGTACGACTGGATGGGCGTGGCCAAGGCCGGCCTGGAGTCCGCATCCCGCTACCTGGCGATGCACCTGGGCAAGCAGGGCATCCGCAGCAACCTGGTCGCCGCCGGGCCGCTGCGCACCATCGCCGCCAAGTCGATCCCCGGCTTCGACCAGTTCGAGGACGCCTGGGCCGAGCGGGCCCCGCTGGGCTGGAGCCTCACCGACCAGGAGCCCGCCGCGCGGGCCTGCCTGGCGCTGCTGTCCGACTGGTTCCCGGCCACCACCGGTGAGATCGTGCACGTCGACGGCGGCTACCACGCCATCGGCTCCTGACGCTCCCGCGGGCGACGCCCCCGACCGCCGCACGCGTGACCCACGCGTCCGGATCAGGGGGCGTCGCCGGGCCGTCCCGGCCGAGGGGCGAGAATGATCCCATGTCGTACGACGCGGTGGTGCTGGTGTCCTTCGGTGGGCCGGAGCGACCCGAGGACGTGATGCCGTTCCTGCAGAACGTGACCCGCGGCCGGGGCGTGCCGCCCGAGCGGCTGGCCGAGGTCGCCGAGCACTACCAGCACTTCGGCGGGGTGTCCCCGATCAACCAGCAGTGCCGCGACCTGCTGGCCGCCGTCCGCGCCGACTTCGCCGCGCACGGCCTCGACCTGCCCGTGTACTGGGGCAACCGCAACTGGGACCCGATGCTCGCCGACACCGTGACTCGGATGCGCGACGACGGGGTGACCCGGGCGTTGGCCTTCGTCACCAGCGCGTACGGCGGCTACTCGTCCTGCCGGCAGTACCAGGAGGACATCGCCGCCGCCCGGGCCGCGGTCGGCCCGGACGCGCCGGTGATCGAGAAGCTGCGGCAGTTCTGGGACCACCCCGGCTTCGTCGAGCCACACGTCGACGCGGTCCGGGCCGCCCTCGGTCAGCTCGACCCGGCGAAGCGGGACAGCACCCGGCTGGTCTTCACCGCCCACTCCATCCCCAGCTCGATGGCGGCCAACGCCGGCCCGCACGGCGGCCGGTACGAGGCGCAGCTGCACGAGACCGCCCGGCTGGTGGCCGCGGCCGCCGCCCCCGACCTGCCGTACGACCTCGTCTGGCAGAGCCGCTCCGGCCCGCCGCACGTGCCCTGGCTGGAACCGGACATCAACGATCACCTGGCCACCCTCGCGCAGGGCGGCACCACCGGCGTGGTGGTCAGCCCGATCGGGTTCGTCTCCGATCACCTGGAGGTGGTGTGGGACCTGGACACCGAGGCGCTGGAGACCGCCAAGCAGCTCGGCCTGAACTTCGTCCGGGCCGCCACGCCGGGCACCGACCCGCGTTTCGTGACCATGGTTCGTGAGCTGGTCACCGAGCGCACCGACCCGGACGGCGCGCAGCTGCGCCGCCGCCTCGGCGAGCTGCCGATGTGGGACACCTGTCCCACCGTCTGCTGCGTGCCGGCCCGCCGCCCGACCTCCGCTGGGAGCACCCATGCATGACCGCAAACCCGTGCAGAGTTGGCTGACCGACATGGACGGCGTGCTGGTGCACGAGGGCCAGCCGGTGCCCGGCGCGCCGGAGTTCATCAACCGACTGCGCGCCTCCGGCAAGCCGTTCCTGGTGCTGACCAACAACTCGATCTACACCCCTCGTGACCTGACGGCCCGGCTGAGTCGGATGGGGCTGGACGTGCCGGAGGAGTCGATCTGGTCGTCCGCGCTGGCCACCGGCCAGTTCCTCGCCGACCAGCGGCCGGGCGGCACCGCATACGTGATCGGGGAGGCCGGGCTGACCACGGCGTTGCACGCCGTCGGGTACGTGCTCACCGACTTCGCCCCGGACTACGTGGTGCTCGGCGAGACCCGCACCTACAGCTTCGAGGCGATCACGAAGGCGGTCCGTCTGATCAACGACGGGGCACGCTTCATCTGCACCAATCCCGACGTGACCGGCCCGTCGGTAGAGGGCGCGTTGCCCGCGGCCGGCTCGGTCGCCGCCATGATCTCCAAGGCGACCGGGGTGGAGCCGTACTTCGTCGGCAAGCCGAACCCGATGATGATGCGTTCCGCGTTGAACACCATCAACGCGCACTCGGAGAGCACCGCGATGATCGGCGACCGGATGGACACCGACATCCTCTGTGGCCTGGAGGCCGGGCTGGAGACCATCCTGGTGCTCACCGGGATCAGCAGCCGCACCGAGGCGGAGCGCTACCCGTACCGCCCGTCGCGGATCATCAATTCGGTCGCGGATCTGCTTGACGAGGTCTGACCGACCGGCCTCGCCGGGTCGCCGCCATGCGCCGGTGCTGCCGGCGTACCACGATGATCATCCAGACGAAGAACAGCATCTCGGCGGCGGCGAATAGCAGAAAGACCGCGGTGCCGACCATGGTTGCCTCCCGTCAGGGGCGCAGTGGGGCGTTGCAGGCGGCCACCAGCGCCAGCCGGCAGGCCGCGGTGAGCGGGCGGAGCGCCGCGTCGCGCTGCTGCGCCTCGTAGTTGTTGATCGCGCCGCCGGGAGCGGCGTGCCCGGCCAGCGCGAGCACCCGGTCGAGCACCGCGACGCGGGCGAACAGCCGGCGGGCCCGCGG
>NZ_JAEVHM010000221.1 GCF_016802865.1 Micromonospora parastrephiae
CGGCTCGACCAGCTGCGGATCCTGGGTGGCGGCAGACCTCCTGGGCCTTCCAGCAGCGGGTGCGGAAGTGGCAGCCGGACGGCGGGTCGGCCGGGCTGGGCACGTCGCCGACCAGCCGGATCATGGTCCGCTGTTCGCGTGCCTCCGGGTCCGGCACCGGCACCGCGGAGAGCAGCGCCTGGGTGTACGGGTGCGTCGGCCGCTCGTAGATCTCGTCCTCGGTGCCGATCTCGACGATCCGACCGAGGTACATCACCGCGACGCGGTCGGCGATGTGCCGGACCACGGACAGGTCGTGGGCGATGAAGATGTACGACAGTCCAAACTCGTCCTGGAGCTGCTCCAGCAGGTTGATCACCTGGGCCTGGATGGAGACGTCGAGCGCCGAGACCGGCTCGTCGCAGACGATGATCTCCGGGCGGAGCGCGAGGGCGCGGGCGATGCCGATGCGCTGGCGCTGACCGCCGGAGAACTGGTGCGGGTACCGGTTGATGTGCTCCGGATTCAGCCCGACCACGTCCAGCAACTCCTGCACCCGCTTCTGCTTGCTGCCCTTTGGCGCCGCGTCGGGGTGGATCTCGAACGGTTCGCCGATGATGTCGCCGACCGTCATCCGCGGGTTCAGCGAGGTGTACGGGTCCTGCATGACCATCTGCATGTTGCGGCGCAGCCGGCGCAGCTCGGATCCGGAGGCCTTGAACAGGTCCCTGCCCTCCAGGGTGGCCCGCCCGGAGGTGGGCGTCTCCAGACGCATCAGCAGCCGGGCGAGGGTGGACTTCCCGCAGCCGGACTCGCCGACCACGCCCAGCGTCTCGCCCCGGCGCAGCTCGAAGCTCACCCCGTCGACGGCCTTGACCGCGCCGGTCTGCCGCTGGAACAGCACGCCCTGACTGATCGGGAAGTGCTTCACCAGGTTGTCGACGGAGAGGATGGTCTCGCCCCGGACCTTGGTGGAGCTAGCGGGCGCTGTCATCACGAACCTCCTGCGCGAAGTGGCAAGCGCTGGTCCGGCCGTCGCCGAGGACCAGGTCGTGCGGCACCACGTCCACGCAGACCTGCTGCACGTACGGGCACCGGGGGTGGAAAGGGCAGCCGGAGGGGATGCGCATCAGGTTCGGCGGCAACCCCTTGATCGTCGACAGTTCCTGGCCGCGCACGTCCATGCGCGGGATCGATTCGAGCAACCCCTTGGTGTACGGGTGGGCCGGCGCCTTGTACAGCGAGCGGACGTCGGCGTGCTCGACGATGCGGCCGGCGTACATGACCGCGATCCGGTCCGCGACACCGGCGACCACGCCCAGGTCGTGGGTGATCAGGATCATCGCCATGTTGAGGTCCCGGCGCAGGTCGGCCAGCAGGTCCATGATCTGGGCCTGCACGGTGACGTCGAGTGCGGTGGTGGGCTCGTCGGCGATCAGCACCTTCGGGTCCAGCGCCAACGCCATGGCGATCATGACGCGCTGCCGCATGCCGCCGGAGAACTGGTGCGGGTAGTCGCCAATCCGCTTCGCGGCACCGGGGATCTTGACCAGGTCCATCAGCTCGATCGCCCGGCGACGGGCGTCGCCACGGGACATGCCGGCGCGCTGGCGCAGCGTCTCGCCGATCTGCCAGCCGACCGGGAAGACCGGGTTCAGCGCGGAAAGCGCGTCCTGGAAGATCATCGCGATCTCCTTGCCGCGGACCTGCCGGCGCTGCTCCTCGGAGCCGGTGAGCAGGTCCTGACCCCGGTAGAGGATCTGGCCGGAGCGGACGAACGCGGGCGGCGTGTCCAGGATGCCCATGATCGCCTGGGCGGTGACCGACTTGCCCGAGCCGGATTCGCCGAGCACCGCGAGGGTCTCGCCGGCGTCCAGGTGGTACGACACGCCGTTGATCACCCGGGCCACACCTTCGTTGGTCCGGAACTCGACGTGCAGGTCCCGCAACTCCAGCAGGTGGCCGCCGTCGGGCGTGGCGGAGGCGGGTGTGGGTTCGACGGTGGAGTGGGTCATAGGAGAGTCACCGCAGCTTCGGGTCGAAGGCGTCACGGATCGCGTCGCCGAGCATGATGAACGCCAGCACGGTCAGTGCGAGGAAGGCCGACGGGACGATCAGCGGCGTCGCCGCCTCCCGCATGTGGATTCGGCCGGTGTCGATGTCCTGGCCCCACGAGATCGTCGGCGCCTTGAGGCCGATGCCCAGGAAGGAGAGCGTCGCCTCGGCGGCGATGAACGAACCGAGCGCGATGGTCAGCACGACGATGGCCGGGGCGAGCGAGTTCGGCAGGATGTGTCGCCACATGATCCGGCCGTTGCCGGCGCCGAGCATCCGGGCCGCCGCCACGTAGTCCTGCTCCTTGGCGGTGATCACCGAGGAGCGCACCACCCGGGCGGCGGTGGTCCAGCCCAGGATGGCCAGCACGAAGATCACCGCGGCGATCCGGGCGTTCTGGCTGTCGCTGGACACCCGCTTGAGCAGCACGATCGCGGCCAGCAGCAGCGGGATGCCGAGCACCACGTCGATCACCCGGGAGAGCACGGCGTCGACCCAGCGGCCGAAGTAACCGGCCAGCATGCCGACCACCAACGCGATGATCCCGGTGCCCAGCGCCGCGAGCGCGCCGACCAGCAGCGAGGCCCGGGTGCCGTAGACCGCCCGGGAGTACGTGTCGCAGCCCTGGAAGTCGTACCCGAAGATGGCCCCGCCGGACGGCCCGGCGTGCTGCCGGGAGAGCAGGCAGTCGTTCGGGCTGTTCGCGGTGAACAGGCCGGGGGCCAGTGCCATCAGTGTGAACACGACGACCAGCGTCAGCGAGATCCAGAAGATCGGGTTGCGACGCAGGTCGCGCCAGGCGTCTCCGGCCAGGCTGCGCGGCTTCTGCGGGGCGCCGATCTGGTTCGGGGTGCCCGGCTCGCCCGAGGGGCCACGCCGTGCGGCCTGGTTCTCGGTGGCCGCCACAGTTTCGAAGTCACTCATAGCGGATCCTCGGGTCGAGTACGGCGTACAGGACGTCCACCACCAGGTTCGAGACCAGGTAGACCACGACCAGCACGCTGACGATGCCCACGACCAGGGGGCCGTCCTCGGTGCGGATGCCGCGGAAGAGGTTGAAGCCCACGCCGGGGATGTTGAAGACGCCCTCGGTGATGATGGCGCCGCTCATCAGGTTGCCCAGTTCCACACCGAGGAAGGTGACCACCGGGATGAGCGAGTTGCGCAGCACGTGGACAGTGACGATGCGGCGCTTGACCAGGCCCTTGGACCGGGCGGTCCGGACGTAGTCGGCGCGCAGGTTCTCCGCCACCGAGGTGCGGGTCAGCCGGAGCGCGGTGGCCAGCGACAGTGAACCGAGCACGATGCCCGGCAGCAGCAGCGCGTAGAACGTCGGGTCGGACCCGGCGGTGGGCGGGAAGAGTTGCCACTTGACGCCCAGGAAGTACTGCGCGAGCGGCGCCAGCACGATGGTCGGGATGCCCAGCACCAGCAGGGTCAGCACCAGCGTCGAGTTGTCGAAGATGCTGGCCCGGCGGATGCCGGCGATCACGCCGGCGGTGACCCCGAAGATGATCGCCACGGCGAGCGCGATGAGCGCGAGCTTGAGGGTGACGGGCCAGGCCGCCTGGAGGATGTCGCCGATCTGGCGGCCGGTCAGAGACTGGCCGAGGTCGCCCTGGAGCAGGCTCCTGACGTAGTCGAAGTAGCGGTAGAAGAAGCCACCGACGCCGGTCGCGTCGAGGTGGTACTTCTCCGTCAGGTAGGCCCGCTGGGCCGCCGTCACCGGTCGTTCACCCGCGAGGGCCTGGATGGGATCGCCCTGGCCGGCGAACATCAGCGCGTAGACGATCAGGGTGGTCCCGAAGAAGGCCAGGACCATCTGGAGTAGGCGCCGCAAGATGTAGCGGAACATGCTTAGCAGTCTCTCCGGAAATATGCGAAAGGGTCGCAGGACGGCATCTCTGGTCGTACCCGAAATGTCCGAGACGTGCCGTCGGCCCGGGGGAGCCCGGCGCCACCGTCGCCGGGCTCGCGCGTGCGGCCCGGCGGCGGTGGCGCGGTCCGGGCCACCCGGGCTTCGTCGCCCCGGTGGCCCGCAACCGTCGGTCAGCTCAGCTGGCCGCTTCGATCTTGACGAGGTTGACCCGCTGGAACAGGTCCATCTCCACGTTCTTGACCTTGGACGAGTGGCCGAACACGTTCTCGCCGAAGCGGAGCGGGATCACCGGCATGTCCTTGGCCAGGATGTCCTCCGCCTGCTGGTACTTGGCGATCGCCTCGTCCTGCGTCTTGGCGGCGGAACCCTCCTTGACGAGCTTGTCGAACTCCGGGTTGCTGTAGCCGTAGTAGTTCGACGAGCCGTTGGTGCTGTACAGCGGGCCGAGGTAGTCCTCCATGGACGGGTAGTCCATGACCCAGCCCAGCCGGAACATGCCGACCGGCTGCTTCTTCTCGACCTTGCTGAGCAGGTCGGCGAACTTCGGCTCGGCCGAGCCGACGGCGTCCACGCCCAGGTTGGCCTTCAGCTGGTTGGCGGTCGCGTCGACCCAGTCCTTGTGACCGCCGTCGCCGTTGTAGGAGATGACGATCTTCGACGGGCCGCCGGCGGCCTGGTAGAGCTTCTTGGCCTCGGTCGGGTTGAACTCGCCGGCCTTGCCCGCGGTGTTGTCCCGGTAGCCCGGCAGCACCGGCGAGACGAACGAACGGGCCGACTGCTGCGAACCCTTGAAGACCGACTTGGTGATCTCGTCCCGGTCGATGGCCATCGAGATCGCCTTACGCACGTCCGGGTTGCTGAAGTTCTTGTCGAACGTCGGGAAGGCCAGGAACTGGAACGACGACATCGGGCTGGTCTGGTACCGGTCGCCCAGGTCGGTCGGCGCGGTGCTCAGGCTCTCGGTCGGGATCGTCGGCAGCACGTCGAGGTTGTCGCCCAGCACGTCCGCGTAGGCCGCGGTGAGCTGCTGGTAGACCCGGAACTCGACGTCCTTCACCTTGGGCTTGTCACCCGGGTAGGCGTCGTACCGCTCGACGTCGATCTTGCTGTCGTGCTGCCAGGCGCCCTTCATCTTGAACGGGCCCTGACCGATCGGCGCCTGCTCATAGGAGTCCTTGAGCACGCCCGGGGCCGAGAACGCGGCGTCCGGCAGCGGGTAGAAGGCGTTGTAGCCGAGCATCGTCTTGAAGTCGATGTACGGCGCGGAGAGCGTCACCTGGAAGGTCAGGTCGTCGACCTTCTTCAGGCCGGACATCTCCTTGGCCTTCGGCTTGTCGCCCTGCAGGTCCTCGTAGCCGGCGATCTTCTCGAAGAAGTAGCTGGCACCCTGGCCATTGGGCGCGTACGCGCCGTAGTTCCAGGCGTTGATGTAGTCCTCGGCCGTGACCTTCTCACCGTTGTGGAAGGTGAAGCCGTCCTTGAGCTTGATCGTCCAGACCTTGTTGTCGGACGACGTCACGGACTCTGCCGCGACCTCGTACGGCTTGTTCTGGGCGTCGTAGTCGACGAGCGGGCTGAACAGCCCGGCGAGCACCTGGGAGCCGGACGTCTCGGTGGTGTTGGTCGGCACCAGGTGCTGGGGCTCGGCGATCTGGATGCTGACCGCCGAACCGTCACTGCCGCCGGATCCACCGTCTCCGCCGCTGCCGCAGGCCGCGAGGCCCAGCGTCACCGCGAGCGGGAGGGCGGTCCAGGCGGCGAGTCTACGAACTCGCATTGAGCCTCCTCATCTCCTCACGCTGCGCAGTCAGGCCCGACGCTGGGTTTACGCTGCGCAACAAGCGGTAACGGTAGGTCGGGCGGGGACCTTCGACAACGAGAGGGTTGCGGGTACGTAACGGTCCGGGGAACCCTGCCTTGCGCGGCGCCTTCGTGCGTGCTAGCCCAAACCGGAAAAGTGGTGTCAGCCTGGGCATTCGCCGACTGGACACGGGCGCGCTGTGTCCGCCTGGGATGGACTCGGCCATCCTCGATGGCACCGTCCGGTATTGGTCAGGCTCGCTGGTTACGACCGGTTCGCCGGTGATGGGTTCCACAAAATGTCACGCATAGTGATGAGCAACACGTGACTCATCGTCACTGGCGACGGTGCGGCCAGAGGGTTGGCGAGCCGTTCCCAACGAGGTCGCCCGAACGGCGCGCGGCGGCCGTGAGACGATCTGAACGTGACGGCGACGGTTCTGGACGGCAAGGCGACCGCAGCGGAGATCAAGGACGAGCTGCGGATACGCGTGAAGGCACTCGCGGAACGCGGCATCACCCCGGGGCTGGGCACGGTCCTGGTCGGCGCGGATCCGGGCAGCCAGGCGTACGTCAACGGCAAGCACCGCGACTGCGCCGAGGTGGGGATCGCCTCGATCCGCCGGGAGCTGCCCGCCGACGCCGCCCAGCAGCAGGTCGAGGACGTGCTGGCCGAGCTGAACGCCGACCCGGCGTGCCACGGCTACATCGTCCAGCTGCCGCTGCCCGCCCACCTGGACACCCAGCGCGTGCTGGAACTGATCGACCCGGCCAAGGACGCCGACGGCCTGCACCCGGTCAACCTGGGCCGACTCGTCCTCGGCTACGAAGGCCCGCTGCCCTGCACCCCGCGCGGCATCGTGGAGCTGCTCCGCCGCCACGACGTGGCGCTGCGCGGCGCCACCGTCGCCGTGGTCGGCCGGGGCAACACCGTCGGCCGCCCGCTCGGCCTGCTGCTCACCCGGCGCAGCGAGAACGCCACGGTCACCCTCTGCCACACCGGCACCCTCGACCTCGCCTCGCACACCCGTGCCGCGGACATCGTGATCGTGGCGGCCGGCGTGCCGGGCCTGCTCACCGCCGACATGATCAACCCGGGCGCGGTGGTGGTGGACGTCGGCATCACCCGGGTGATCGGCCCGGACGGCAAGGGCCGCTACACCGGCGACGTCGCCCCGGAGGTCGCCGAGACGGCCGGCGCGGTCGTCCCGATGCCCGGCGGCGTCGGCCCGATGACCCGGGCCATGCTCCTCACCAACGTCGTCGAGCGCGCCGAGCGCGGCTGACCGGCGGGGAGAGGCTCCTTCTCCGCCCAGCAGGCTGTAACCGTCCGCCCCTGGCCTGATCGGTGCCAGGATGACTGATACGGTCCGGAAAACCGACTGGTATCAGGGAGTGGGACGACCATGGGTAAGAAGGTCACTGTCGTCGGGGCAGGCTTCTACGGCTCCACCACGGCACAGCGCCTGGCCGAGTACGACGTATTCGACACCGTCGTCATCACCGACATCGTGGAGGGCAAGCCCGCGGGCCTCGCGCTCGACCTCAACCAGTCGCGGGCCATCGAGGGCTTCGAGACCAAGGTCGTCGGCGTCACCACCGGCCCGAACGGCGAGGGCTACGAGGCCATCGAGGGCTCCGACGTCGTCGTGATCACCGCTGGCCTGCCCCGCAAGCCGGGCATGAGCCGGATGGACCTGCTGGAGACCAACGCCAAGATCGTGCGGCAGGTCGCCGAGAACGTCGCCAAGTACGCCCCGAGCGCCGTCGTCATCGTGGTCTCCAACCCGCTGGACGAGATGACCGCGCTGGCCCAGCTCGCCACCCAGTTCCCGAAGAACCGGGTCCTCGGCCAGGCCGGCATGCTCGACACCGCCCGGTTCAGCAACTTCGTCGCCGAGGCGCTGAACGTCCCGGTGGCGTCGGTCCGCACGCTGACCCTGGGCTCGCACGGCGACACCATGGTCCCGGTGCCGTCGAAGAGCACGGTCAACGGCCGGCCGCTGCGCGACGCGATGCCGGCCGAGCAGATCGAGGAGCTGGTCGTCAAGACCCGCAACGGTGGGGCCGAGGTGGTCGCGCTGCTCAAGACCGGTTCGGCGTACTACGCACCGTCCGCCGCCGCGGCCCGGATGGCGAAGGCCGTCGCCGAGGACTCCGGCGAGGTCATGCCCGTCTGCGCCTGGGTCGACGGCGAGTACGGCATCGACGGCGTCTACCTGGGTGTCGAGGCCGAGATCGGCGCCGAGGGCGTCAAGCGGGTCGTCGAGACCGACCTGGACGCCGACGAGCGGGCCAGCCTCCTCGCTGCCGCCGAGGCCGTTCGCGCCAAGCAGGGCGACGTAGCCAACATGTGAACCCGAACCACCGCTACCGAAGGGCGCGCCGGCTCCGCCGGCGC
>NZ_JAEVHM010000222.1 GCF_016802865.1 Micromonospora parastrephiae
GAGCGCCGCCCCGCAGCCGGCCAGCAAGCCGCCGTCGCGCAACCGGCACCGGCCAAGCCCGCCGCCGCGCAGGCCCCGACGAAGGCTGCGCCGGAGAAGGCCGCCCCGACCACGCCGGCCGCGAAGGCCACCGCCCCGACCGCCGACGGCCCGCAGACCACGCCGCTGCGAGGCGTCGCCGCGAAGATCGTCCAGAACATGGACGCCTCGCTGAGCGTGCCCACCGCGACCAGCGTCCGCGCGGTCCCGGCGAAGCTGCTGGTCGACAACCGCATCGTGATCAACAACCACCTCGCCCGGGGGCGTGGTGGCAAGGTCAGCTTCACCCACCTCGTCGGCTACGCGCTGGTGCGCGCGCTGGTGCAGCACCCGGAGATGAACAACTCCTTCGCGGAGGCCAACGGCAAGCCGGCGGTGGTCCGCCCGGCGCACGTCAACCTCGGCATCGCGATCGACCTGGCCAAGCCGGACGGCAGCCGCAACCTGGTGGTCCCCTCCATCAAGGGCTGCGAGCAGATGGACTTCCGGCAGTTCTGGCAGGCGTACGAGGACGTGGTCCGGCGGGCGCGGCGCAACGAGCTGACCATGGAGGACTACTCCGGCACCACGATCTCGCTGACCAACCCGGGTGGCATCGGCACGGTGCACTCGATGCCGCGGCTCATGCAGGGGCAGAGCGCGATCATCGGTGTCGGCGCGATGGAGTACCCGGCCCCCTACCAGGGCATGTCCGAGGCCACCCTGGCCGAGCTGGCGGTCAGCAAGATCATCACGCTGACCAGCACGTACGACCACCGGATCATCCAGGGCGCGCAGTCCGGCGAGTTCCTCAAGGTGATGCACGAGCTGATCCTGGGCGAGCACGGCTTCTACGACCAGATCTTCACCTCGCTGCGCATCCCGTACGAGCCGGTGCGCTGGGTGCGCGACGTGGCGGTCAACTCCGAGGGTCAGATCAACAAGACCGCCCGGGTGCACGAGCTGATCCACGCGTACCGGGTGCGCGGTCACCTGATGGCCGACACCGACCCGCTGGAATTCACCATCCGCAAGCACCCCGACCTGGACGTCCTCCAGCACGGGCTGACCCTGTGGGACCTGGACCGGGAGTTCCCGGTCAACGGTTTCGCCGGCCGCCAGCGGATGAAGCTGCGCGAGATCCTCGGCGTGCTGCGCGACTCGTACTGCCGCCGGGTGGGCATCGAGTACATGCACATCCAGGACCCGGAGGAGCGACGCTGGATCCAGGAACGGATCGAGCGCAAGTACGAGAAGCCGTCCGCGGACGAGCAGAAGCACGTACTCAACCGCCTCAACGCCGCCGAGGCGTTCGAGACCTTCCTACAGACCAAGTACGTCGGCCAGAAGCGCTTCTCGCTGGAGGGCGGCGAGTCGCTGATCCCGCTGCTCGGCGAGGTGCTGGAGTGCTCCGCCGAGAGCGGTCTGGACGAGGTCGTCATCGGTATGGCGCACCGGGGGCGGCTCAACGTGCTCGCCAACATCGTCGGCAAGCCGTACGAGAAGATCTTCTCCGAGTTCGAGGGTCACCTGGACCCGCGCTCGACGCAGGGCTCCGGCGACGTGAAGTACCACTTGGGGCAAAACGGCAAGTTCACCACCCCCGGGGGTGAGCACGCGGTCAAGGTGTCGGTGGTGGCCAACCCGTCGCACCTGGAGGCCGTCGACCCGGTGCTGGAGGGCATCGTCCGGGCCAAGCAGGACCGGATCGACCTCAAGCTGGAGGGCTACACCGTGCTGCCGCTGTCGGTGCACGGTGACGCGGCGTTCGCCGGGCAGGGCGTCGTCGCCGAGACGCTCAACCTGTCGCAGCTGCGCGGCTACCGCACCGGTGGCACCGTGCACGTGGTGGTCAACAACCAGGTCGGCTTCACCACCGCCCCGGAGTACAGCCGGTCCAGCCTGTACAGCACCGACGTGGCCCGGATGATCCAGGCGCCGATCTTCCACGTCAACGGCGACGACCCGGAGGCCGTGGTCCGGGTGGCCCGGCTGGCCTTCGAGTACCGGCAGGCGTTCAACAAGGACGTCGTGATCGACATGGTCTGCTACCGCCGGCGCGGGCACAACGAGGGCGACGACCCGTCGATGTCCAACCCCCAGATGTACAAGATCATTGACTCGAAGCGCTCGGTGCGCAAGCTCTACACCGAGGAGCTGATCGGTCGCGGCGACATCACCGTGGAGGACGCGGAGGAGCTGCTGCGCGACTACCAGTCGCAACTGGAGAAGGTCTTCAAGGCCACCCGGGACGCCGCCGCCGCGCCGCGCCAGCTCAACCGGCCGCGCCGCGAGGAGGAGCCGGAGCCGCAGGTCGACACCGCCACCGACGCCGCCGTGGTGAAGGCGATCGGCGAGGCGCACATCAACCTGCCGGAGGGCTTCACCCCGCACAAGCGGATCCAGCAGCTGCTCGACCGGCGGGCCAAGATGTCCGTCGAGGGCAACATCGACTGGGGCTTCGGCGAGATCATCGCGCTCGGCGCGCTGCTGCACGACGGCGTCACCGTCCGGCTGGCCGGGCAGGATTCACGTCGCGGCACGTTCGTCCAGCGGCACGCCTCGGTGGTGGACGCCCGCACCGGCGACGACTACCTGCCGCTGAAGTCGCTCACCGGCGACGGCGAGCGCTCCCGGTTCTTCGTGCACGACTCGCTGCTCAGCGAGTACGCCGCGATGGGCTTCGAGTACGGCTACTCGGTGGAGAACATCAACGCCCTCGTCGCCTGGGAGGCCCAGTTCGGCGACTTCGTCAACGGCGCCCAGTCGGTGATCGACGAGTTCATCTCGTCCGGCGAGGTGAAGTGGGGCCAGCGCTCCGCTGTCACTCTGCTGCTGCCGCACGGCCACGAGGGACAGGGCCCGGACCACACGTCCGGCCGGCCGGAGCGGTTCCTGCAGATGTGCGCCGAGGACAACATGCGGGTGTCCATCCCGACGACCCCGGCGAACTACTTCCACCTGCTGCGGCGTCAGGCCCTGTCGCCCAAGCGCAAGCCGCTGGTGGTGTTCACGCCGAAGTCGCTGCTGCGGCACAAGCTCTGCGTCTCCCCGGTGGAGGACTTCACCACCGGCACCTTCCAGCCGGTGCTGCGCGACACGGCCGCCCCGGCGCCGGAGGCGGTGAAGCGGGTGCTGCTCTGCTCCGGCAAGGTCTACTACGACCTGTTCCAGGCCCGGCAGGAGCGCGGCGTCACCGACACCGCGATCATCCGGATCGAGCAGCTGTACCCGCTGCCGGTGGAGGAGATCCGGGCCGCCCTGGCGCAGTTCCCGAACGCGGAGGACTTCGCCTGGGTGCAGGAGGAGCCGGCCAACCAGGGCGCCTGGTCGTTCGTCGCGCTCAACCTGCTGGAGCACCTCACGGACGTCCGGCTGCGGCGGATCTCCCGCCCGGCCGCGGCGGCCCCGGCGGTCGGCTCGGCCAAGACCCACGAGGTCGAGCAGACCGCGCTGATCGAGGCGGCTCTCCCCCGCCCGTGACCTGATCGCACCGCGCGAGCCGGGGCAGGGCCGTTCACCACGGTCCTGCCCCGGCTCGCGTCGGTCCATCCGACCATCCGCCCTGCCCCGAGCCGGGCCGAGCACGAGGACGTACCCCATGTACTTCACCGACCGTGGCATCGAGGAGCTGGTCGAACGCCGGGGCGACGAGCAGGTGACCCTGGAGTGGCTGGGCGAGCGCCTGCGCGACTTCGTCGACCTCAACCCCGACTTCGAGACCCCCATCGAACGCCTGGCCACCTACCTGGCCCGCGACCACCACACCGCCCACCACCTGACCGCTGGCCGGCCGGCAGAACAACTTCACGAAACCGTCGGAGAGGTCGTCCATCTTGGCCCGGGCGTTGCCGGACAGCGGCAACATCACCTGCCGGGCCGGCACCTTGCCGGCGTCCACCTCGTCCTGCGAGACGCCCACGGTGGCCAGCTCCGGGTCGGTGAAGACGTTCGCCGCGACGGTCCGCAGCCGCAGCGGACGGACCGCCTCACCGAGGGCGTGCCACATCGCGATCCGCCCCTGCATGGCGGCGACGCTGGCCAGCAGCAGAACGCCGGTGCAGTCACCGGCGGCGTAGATGCCCGGCACGTTGGTCCGGGAGACCCGGTCGACCGTGACGTAGCCGCCACGGCCCAACTCCACGCCGTACTCGGCCAGGCCCAGGTTGGCCGTGTTCGGGATCGAACCGACCGCGATCAGGGCGTGCGAACCGGTGACCTTGCGGCCGTCGGACAACTCCACCTCGACGCCGTCGGCGGTACGCCGCACCGCGTCGGCCCGGGAGTTGTTGAGGATCTCCATGCCCCGGTTGCGGAACACCCGCTCGATGGCGGACGCCGCGTCGGCGTCCTCGTGCGGCATCACCCGGTCCCGGCTGGAGACCAGGGTGACCTCCACCCCCATGGCCAGGTACGCGCTGGCGAACTCCGCGCCGGTCACACCGGAACCGACCACGATCAGGTGCTCCGGCAGCTCGGGCAGGTCGTACACCTGGCGCCAGGTCAGGATGCGCTCGCCGTCCGGCACGGCGGTCGGCAGCTGCCGCGGCGTCGAACCAGTGGCCACCAGCACCGACGAGGCGGCGATCGAGTACTCCTCGGAGCCGTCGGCGGGGGTGACGATGACCAGGTGGGTGTGCCCGAGGGCGTCCTCACCGAGCCGGGCGGTGCCGGCCACGAAGGTGACCCCCGCCTTGAGCAGCTTGGCGTGAATGTCGGCGGACTGCGCGAGCGCGAGCCGTTTGACCCGCTCGTGCACCGCCCGCGCGTCCACGGTGACCGCCTCCAGGCCGTCCGAGTGCACACCGAACTCCTCGGTGTCCCGGTAGCCGGTGACCACCCCCGAGCTGGCGATGAAGGTCTTCGACGGTACGCAGTCGGAGAGCACGCACGCCCCGCCGGCCCCGTCGGCCTCGACCACGGTGACATCGGCGTCCAGCTGGGCGGCGACGAGGGCCGCCTCGTACCCGGCCGGCCCCCCGCCGATGATCACGATCCGGCTCACAGCGTTCGCCCTTCGTTGATGCTCACAGTGACTTTCTTCTCCCGAACGCACCCGACACGCACGGTCGTATTCTCCCCCACCCGCCCGCCGGGCTATCGTCATCGCCGTGCGTCATCACGCCGCCTACGGCTCAAACCTTGATCCCGCCCGGATGCGCGCCTACTGCCCGCACTCGCCCATGGTGGGCACCGGCTGGCTGGAGGGGTGGCGGCTGACCTTCGCCGGCGCGGACGTGATCGGCTGGGAGGGTGCGGTGAGCACCCTGGTCGAGTCCCCCGGTGACCGGGTGTTCGTGGCGATCTACGACATCCACCCGTACGACGCGGCCCAGCTCGACGAGCTGGAGGGGGTGTCCGCCGGCACGTACCGCAAGCTGCACGTGCGGGTCTCCACCCTCGACGGCGACGTGACCGCGTGGATCTACGTGTTCGACGGGTACGAGGGTGGCCTGCCCACGTCGTGGTATCTGACGGAGATCGCGAACGCCGCCGAGAAGGCGGGCGCGCCGGACGACTACGTCAACGAGCTGCGGTCCCGCCCCACCGGCACCGCGTCCGCGTAGCGCGTATCCCACATCCTAAAGTCTGCAACCGTCACCGACCGGAGCGCCGGTCGGCCCCCGCCGACGTCGTCAATCACACACCGGCGGCCGGGACGGAAAGCTCGTACATGTCGATCCATCGGGTTTCCCGCAGGCCCACCGACCGGTAGAGCGACAGCGGCATGGTCGGGTTGGTGAGATCCACCCCGAGGCCGGCCGCCGCGCGGCCCTTCTCGGCATAGCGGGCGAAGGCGCGGCGCAGCAGAGCCGCGCCCACACCCCGCCGGCGGTACGCGGGCAGCACCGACAGGCTCTTCACCCAGCCCTGCTGCTGGTCGAGGGCCTGGTCCGAGGACTGCAACGCACCAACGGGCACCCCGTCCACCTCGGCGACGAGCCACTCGTCCCAGGCGGTCAGGTCACCGATCCGGGCTCGCCACCGCTCGTACGACACCGGTTCGTGGTCCGGGGTGTCGCGGAAGGCGGTGTCGTGGATCCGGTGGAACTCCCGCAGGTCGGTCTCGTCGTCGGGACGGACCGGTCGGATCGTCACCCCGGGTGGCAGGGGTGGTTCGACGGGCAGGTCGGCCAGTGTGCGACGCATCCGGACGTACCGCTTGGCCAGGCTGAATCCGACCGCGCGCAGGTCCCGTTCCCAGTTTCGTTCCGGGGCGAAGACCGCGCACCGGACGGTGAGCGCGGGGAGCCCGCGCTCGGCGGCCCGTTCGGCGACCCGGTCGAGTTGGCGGGCCAGCAGCGGCGCCCGGAGTGCGGCGGCGGACCCCGGGTAGACGTGCACCTCCACGAACTCCCGGCCGACGCCGGTGGGGTTGTCCACGGTCGCCCAGCCCACCACGGTGCCGTCCGGGTCCACGGCCAGCCAGGAGTCCCTTGTCGGGTCGAAGAAGGGTGCGGTGAGCGACGCCGCCACGTCCTCGGCGTCGAAGTCGGGATGGCCGATGGCGAAGGTGTCGGCGGCGTGCACCACCGCGAGGATCGCCGGAACGTCGTCGAGAGTGGGTCGGCGCGTGGTCCAACCTGCGGGGAGGGTCACGGCAGGTGATCCTGGCAGCCGGTGGTCTCCGGCGCCGCCCATTTTCGGCCCGCCCGCCGTCGGCTCAGCCGAGGTCGGCCCGGGTGCGGTGCAGCAGCTCCACCAGCTCGGCGCCGTCGGCCGGGCCGAGCGCCGCGAACGCCGGCGCGGCCAGGCGGTTGGTCACCGCCTCCGCCCACAGCCGTCGACGCACCAGCGGCCCGACCGGCGGGTAGGGAGGCGACCAGCCGCAGGCCACCGCGCCGGCCTCCCCCTCCGGCCCGGCCAGGACCGCCTCCAGCGGGGTCATCCCGGCGGCGCGCACGGCCAGCAGGTACGCGCCGGTGAAGTGTTCACGCAGCAGTCGCAGCCCGGCGGCGCTGCGGGCGCCGGGGGTGTCCGCCGGCAGCGGCATGGCCCGCCACGCGGCGAACAGCGGCATTCCGCTGGCGTCGGCCGCTCCCACCGCCCGCTCGACGAGCGCGGAGAGGCGTTCGGTCCCGGGTAGCGGATCCAGCTGCTCGGTGCCCCACTGGCAGCACTCGGCGAAGCTCGCTGCGGCCACCTCGATCGGCCGGACGGTCCGGGCGGCGGCGTCCCATCCGTCGGCGACGCGTCCGGGGCGACGAAGCCGAGGGCGGCGGCGGCGGTCTCGGCCCGTACGTCGCCGAGCGCGCCGGCCCTGCCGCTGATGTAGAAGGCCCAGCCGGAGATGCCCAGCAGCCGGGCCCGCCGCAGCGTGGTCGGGCTGCGGCTGAACGCGTCGCCCAGGTCGAGCACGACGGGTTTGCTGGCGGCCGCGACCTGCTCCGGCGTCATCCGAGCGCCGCCTGCGCCCACCTCGGCTCACCGGCCGCGGCGGTGCCCCGATCCGGCGCCGCGGGGCCGGGACGGGCCGCCCGCTCGTCGTCGTCCATCGATGGTCAGTCTGCCGCGCCACCGCCGGAGTCCGCAGCCCCCTCTTCGGCCGCCAACGCCTCCACCGCCGCCTCGACCTCCCCCGCGCGCCGCCGGGCCACGGTGACCGCCCGCTCGGCCGCGCGCCGGACGAGTTTGGCCCGGCTGAGGTCCTGCTCGGCGACCGCCCGCCGGCGCTCCAACTCGGCCAGCTCGGCCTCGATGGTGTCCAGCGCCTCGGCGCCGTCCCGCTCCTGCCCGCTCGCCTCGGCCAGCTCGGCCTCGGCCCGCTGCTGGTCGGTCCCGCGCCTTGGCGAGCTCCCGGTCCAGCGCGCGGCGCTGCCGATCCCCGTTCGGCACGGGCCGCCCGTTGCGCCGCCCGCCTCGACCTCCCCCCGCGCGCCGCCGGGCCACGGTGACCGCCCGCTCGGCCGCGCGCCGGACGAGTTTGGCCCGGCTGAGGTCCTGCTCGGCGACCGCCCGCCGGCGCT
>NZ_JAEVHM010000223.1 GCF_016802865.1 Micromonospora parastrephiae
CGCCACCAGCTTGCGCAGCGCGGTGCGCCCGTCCCGGCGAACGGCGTGCCCGCGAGCCGTGCAGCGCGACGGCCATCGCCACCGCCTCGGCCGCGGTGAGGTTGACCGGCGGCAGGGTGCGGGCGCGGTCCAGGACGTAGCCGCCGGTGCGCCCGGGCTCGGCCCAGATCGGCACGCCGGCCTCCTGGAGCGCGCCGATGTCCCGCTCGACGGTTCGGCTGCTCACCTCGAATCGGGCGGCCAGCCAGCGGGCGCTGCGCGGGCGCGGCGACACCGCCCGCAGCTCCTCGACCAACGCGTAGAGCCGGTCCGTGCGGTTCATGCCCGGGACGCTACGGCCGGGGTACGACGGCCTCCGGCGACCGCGCTCAGGCGATGCAGGCGCAGACGATCAGCGCGGCGCCGAAGTGGGTGGCGGCGCTGACCCGGGCCGCCGGATGCGGCTCGGGCGAGCAGATGACCTCGCCGAGCTTGCCGGGGGTGAGCAGGTCGAGCACCACGAACGCCAACGCCATGATGGCCAGCCCGAGCAGACCGAACACCACGGTGGAGGCGAGCCCCTTACCGAAGTCGCTGTAGCTGGTCAGGATCGCGGTGAAGACGATCCCGGCGATGCCGAGCTGGTTGGCGGCGAGCAGCAGCCCCGCGTTGGCGTTGCGGTCGACCCAGATCAGGTCCCGCAGCCGCCCGGGGGTGAGCAGGTCGACCAGGCCGAACCCGGCCGCCATCAGCCCCACGCCGACGATCCCGAACACGACGCTCTGCCAGGCACCGCTGAGCAGATCCTCCAGCACCGACTGCCTCCCGAATCTCCGCCCGGAGGGGTACCGGCGCGGTGATCGAGACGATAGCGGCAGGGCGCAACCGCGTCAGCCCCCGCGGCTACAGCGCCAGGTAGCGCTGCCGCTCGTACGGGGTGACCTCGCGGCGGTACTGCTCCCACTCGGCCCGCTTGTTGCGCAGGAAGAAGTCGAAGACGTGCTCGCCGAGCACCTCGGCGACCAGCTCGGACTCGGCCATCACGTCGATCGCCTCGGCGAGGTTCTCCGGCAGCGCCTCGTACCCCATGGCGCGCCGCTCGGCGCTGGTCAGCGACCAGACGTCGTCCTCGGCGCCCGGCGGCAGCTCGTACCCCTCCTCGATGCCCTTCAGGCCGGCGCCGAGCAGCACCGCGAACGCGAGGTACGGGTTGGCCGCCGAGTCCGGCGAACGGACCTCGACCCGGGCCGAGTTCGGCTTGCCGTACGCGGGCACCCGGACCAGCGCGGACCGGTTCAGGTGACCCCAGCAGACGTACGCCGGGCTCTCCGTGATGCGGTCCGGCAGGTGCTGCGGGAAGAGCCGCTTGTACGAGTTGACCCACTGGTTGGTGACCGCGGTGTACTCGCGGGCGTGCATCAGCAGGCCGGCGATGAACGACTTCGCCACCTTGGAGAGCTTCATCGGGTCGCCGGAGTCGTGGAACGCGTTGCGCTCCCCCTCGAACAGCGACAGGTGGGTGTGCATCCCGCTGCCCGGCTGGTCGGTGAACGGCTTCGGCATGAAACTGGCCTGCACGCCGGTGGAGAGCGCGACCTCCTTGACCACGTGCCGGAAGGTCATGATGTTGTCGGCGGTGGTGAGCGCGTCGGCGTAGCGCAGGTCGATCTCCTGCTGGCCGGGCGCGACCTCGTGGTGGCTGAACTCCACCGAGATGCCGATCCGCTCCAGGGCCAGCACGCCCTGGCGGCGGAAGTCGCGGGCCACGGCGTGGGTGGTGTGCTCGAAGTAGCCGCCGGTGTCGACGGGGGTCGGCAGGGACCCGTCCTGCGGACCGTTCTCCAGCAGGAAAAACTCGATCTCCGGGTGGGTGTAGAAGGTGAAGCCCTTCTCGGCGGCCTTGGACAGCGCGCGGCGCAGTACGTGCCGCGGGTCGGCCCAGGAGGGGCCGCCGTCGGGCAGCAGGATGTCGCAGAACATTCGGGCGCTTTCGCCGCTGACGCCACCCTCGAACGGGAACACCTGGAAGGTGGTCGGGTCGGGCATCGCCACCATGTCCGACTCGAAGACCCGGGCGAACCCCTCGATCGCCGAGCCGTCGAAGCCGATGCCCTCCTCGAAGGCCGCCTCCAGCTCCGCGGGCGCGACCGAGACGCTCTTGAGCGTGCCCAGCACGTCGGTGAACCACAGCCGCACGAACCGGATGTCCCGCTCTTCCAGCGTACGGAGGACGAACTCCTGCTGACGGTCCACTTCCCCAACCCCTCGCGACACTCTTTATGTCCGCCTTGGTCGGGCTGCACCCGACCTGACCGCCCAGTGTTCCCGGGCCTGGTTACGCAGACGTTACGCGAACCGCCGCCGCCCGTCCCCTCGTGTCCCGCCGGGCGGGCGGGCGCCGCTCGCCGCGTGTCGCGGGCGCCGACCCCCGGGTGGCCACCATCTCGTCCGAGGGTGCGGATGACTCCGACCGGGCTGGGGCAAGATGAGGACATGCCCACCCTGCGTCTCGCCCTGTCCCAGGTCAACCCGAGCGTCGGCGACCTCGCCGGCAACGCCGACCTGGTCCGCAGCTGGACTCGCCAGGCCGCCGATGCCGGTGCCCAGCTGGTGCTCTTCCCGGAGATGATGCTCACCGGCTACCCGGTGGAGGACCTGGTCTTCCGACGGTCCTTCGTCGCCGCGTCCCAGGCGGCCCTGGAGCGGCTCGCGGCCGACCTCGCCGCGGACGGCCTCGGCGACGTGCCGGTGGTGGTCGGCTACCTCGACGCCGACGGGCCGCCGCAGGTCAGCGGGGACGCGGAGCCGGGTCGAGGTGCCCGCAACGCCGCCGCGCTGCTGCACAAGGGTGCGGTTGCCGCCCGCTACTTCAAGCACCACCTGCCCAACTACGGCGTGTTCGACGAGGACCGCTACTTCATCTCCGGTGACAAGCTGACCGTGGTGCGCATCGCCGGGGTGGACGTGGCGCTGACAATCTGCGAGGACCTGTGGCAGGCCGGTGGCCCGTTCGCCGCCGCCCGGCAGGCCGGCGTCGGCCTGGTCGTCAACATCAACGGCTCGCCGTACGAGCTGAACAAGGACGACATCCGGTTGCCGCTGGTCCGCCGGCGGGCCGCCGAGGCGAACGCGACCATCGCGTACGTCAACATGATCGGCGGGCAGGACGAGCTGGTCTTCGAGGGCGACTCGATGATCGTGAGCGCCGACGGCGAGCTGCTCACCCGCGCCCCGCAGTTCGTCGAGCACCTCCTCGTACACGACGTCGAATTGCCGGCCGCGGCCGCGCCGCCGGCCGCGGAGACCATCGCGGACGGCATGCGGGTGGTCCGCGCCTCGGTGGACGGCGTTCCGCCCACGCCCTCCGGTCCGGCCGCCGTCGGCGGTCTGATCGAGCCGGTGGCCGACGAGGCCGAGGTGTGGCACGCGCTGGTGCTCGGCCTGCGCGACTACGTCAACAAGAACCGGTTCCCGTCGGTGGTTCTCGGCCTCTCCGGCGGCATCGACTCGGCGGTGGTGGCCGCACTGGCCGTCGACGCCCTCGGAGGAGACCGGGTCGTCGGGGTGTCGCTGCCCAGCCAGCACTCCTCCGAGCACTCCCGCGAGGACGCCGCCGACCTGGCCAAGCGCACCGGACTGGACTACCGCGTCGAGCCGATCCAGCCGATGGTGGACGGTTTCCTGGCCAACCTGTCGCTGTCCGGGGTGGCCGTGGAGAACCTCCAGGCCCGGGTCCGCGGCGTCATCCTGATGGCGCTGTCGAACCAGGAGGGCCACCTGGTGCTGACCACGGGCAACAAGAGCGAGCTGGCGGTGGGCTACTCCACGCTGTACGGCGACTCGGTGGGCGGCTTCAACCCGATCAAGGACGTGTGGAAGACGCTGGTGTGGCGGCTGGCGAAGTGGCGCAACACGGACGCCGCCCGGCGGGGCGAAACCCCGCCGATCCCGGAGAACTCGATCGGCAAGCCGCCCAGCGCCGAGCTGAGCCCGGGCCAACTGGACAGCGACAGCCTGCCCGACTACGACGTCCTGGACCCCATCCTGATCGGCTACGTGGACGGAGATCTCGGCCGCGACGGGCTGGTCGAGTCGGGCCACGACCCGGCGGTCGTGGACAAGGTGCTGCGGCTGGTGGATACCGCCGAGTACAAGCGACGCCAGTCCGCGCCGGGCACGAAGATCTCCATGAAGGCGTTCGGGCGGGACCGTCGACTGCCGATCACCAACCGGTGGCGCGAGCACGGCTGAGCCAGCGCGGTGGACGCCGGGCCGGTGGCCCGGTCCGGCGTCTCGCAGCGGCTCCCGAGTGACATCTTCCACTGGGCCCTGCCGTCACCCCGTTCCGCGGTGCGACGATCGCGACGGAACCCGGGGACCGCGTAGGCGGCCTCGAGGAAGGAGACAGTCATGGTGGAGTCCACTGCGAACGAGGTGACCGCCCTGTACGGCGGACCGGCCACCCGGCGGGTCCGTACCCGCGATCTGGTCGCCGCCAAGGAGCGCGGCGAACGGTGGCCGATGCTCACCTCGTATGACCAGTACACGGCGGGGATCTTCGACCAGGCCGGCGTGCCGGTGCTGCTGGTCGGCGACTCGGCCGCGAACAACGTGTTCGGCTACGAGACGACCCTGCCGGTCACCGCGGACGAGCTGCTCCCGCTGGTGCGGGCGGTCGTGCGGGCCACCCGACAGTCGCTGATCGTCGGCGACCTGCCGTTCGGCTCGTACGAGGAGGGTCCCGCCCAGGCGCTGCGCACCGCCGTCCGGTTCATGAAGGAGGGCGGCTGCCACGCGGTGAAGTTGGAGGGCGGCCGCCGCTGCGCCGCGCAGATCGCCGCGATCGTCGGCGCCGGCGTTCCGGTGATGGCGCACATCGGCTTCACCCCGCAGAGCGAGCACACCCTGGGCGGCTACCGGGTGCAGGGCCGGGGCGACGCGGCCGACGAGGTCCTCGCCGACGCGCGGGCGGTCGCGGAGGCGGGCGCGTTCGCGGTGGTGCTGGAGATGGTTCCGGGCGAGGTGGCCAAGCAGATCACCCACGAACTGTCCATCCCCACCGTGGGTATCGGCGCCGGCCCGGACACCGACGCGCAGGTGCTGGTCTGGCAGGACATGGCCGGCCTGCGGACCGGCAAGGCACCACGCTTCGTCAAGCGGTACGCGGACCTCGCCGGCGCCCTCACCGACGCCACCCGCCGCTTCGCCGACGAGGTCCGTGGCGGCGAGTTCCCGGCGACCGAACACACCTTCTAGAGCCAGCGGGCCTCGGTCCACCTTTGGACGCCACGCATCAATCGATCATGACGACTGGAGTTGTCGTACACCTGTTCTAGTCTCGGGTCATGTTGGCGGGGTTGGCGCAGGCAGAGGACGCTGTCGCTGCCTGCGCCGACACCGCACCCTGGGCCCTCGCCGAGCACGAGGTGGCCGCCGCACTGGACGCCGCGCACCGCATCGAACAACGCCTCGCCGCCGTCAAGCTGACGCTGGTCCGCGAAATCGACGGCCGCGGCACGGCTCGCACACACGGCGCCTCCTCGACCGCGGTCTGGCTGCGCGAACGTCTGTGCCTCACCGTGGCCACCGCCCGTCGGCTCGTCGACCTCGCCGCCGCGCTCGACACCGGCAACCCCGGGGTACGACAGGCGCTCGCCGATGGAGACATCAACCTGGAACAAGTCCGGGTCATCGCCGACACCGTCGACACCGTGCACGGCGCCGCCGGGCCCGAGGCCGCCGACAAAGCCGTCGGTGTGCTCCTCGACTGGGCGGGTCAATTCGACCCCACTCTCCTGCGCAAGCTCAGCACCCGCATCCTCGACCACGTCGCACCCGACATCGCCGACGCCGCCGCCCAAGCCGCACTGGAAGCCGAGGCCCGCCGGGCCACCCGCGACCGCCACATCACCCTCTCCGACCTGGGCGGCGGCCGACTCCGACTCACCGGCACCCTCGACACCGAGGCAGCCGGCCTGCTCCGCGCCGCGATCGACCCGCTGACGGCGCCGTCGGGCCCGGATGACACACGGTCGCCCGGGCAACGCCGCCATGATGCGCTCGCCGACCTCTGCCGACTCACCCTGCGCACCGGTGAACTACCCGAGAACGGCGGCGAGCCCGTCCAGGTCGTCGTCACCACCAGCTACGACAGCCTCGTGGGACAGCTCGACGCTGGCATCCTGGACACCGGCCTCGGACTGACCCCGGAAACCGTCCGCCGGCTCGCCTGCGACGCCACCATCCTTCCGGCCGTCCTCGGCGGCGCCGGCCAGCCACTCGACGTCGGCCGGCAACGCCGCCTCGTCAACGGGCCCCTGCGGCGCGCGCTGGTCCTGCGTGACCGCGGCTGCGCCTTCCCGGGCTGCGACCGCCCACCCCGCTGGTGCGACGCCCACCACATCCGGCACTGGGCCGACGGCGGGGCCACCAGCCTCGACAACGCCGTGCTGCTCTGCGGCCACCACCACCGCCACATCCACCACAACGACTGGACCGTCCGCCTCGCGCCCGACGGGCATCCCGAATTCATCCCGCCGGCCTGGCTCGACCCGGACCAACTCCCCCGCCGCAACCAGTACCACCGTCGCACGTGAGCCACGACCAGCAGACAAGCGGCGGCCCAACCGCTCCACGAGGCGAGGCCGCCTCGCCATCGAGCAGAGAGCGGCCGGTGAGCGCGCGCCCAGAGACCGGTCACCGCGACCGGGCGTCGGTGAGCGGGGTCAGAGGTCGGTGACGCGGATGCCGGCGTGGGCCTTGTAGCGCTTGTTGATGGCGATCAGGTTGGCGGTGAACGCCTCGATCTGGTTGGCGTTGCGCAGCCGGCCGGCGTAGATGCCGCGCATCCCGGGGATCCGGGCGGCCAGGGCGCCGACCACGTCGACCAGTTCGCGGTCCTCGGTGCAGATCAGCACGTCCAAGTTGATGCGGTCGACCTCGGGGTCGGCGAGCAGTGGGGCGCTGACGTGGTTGAACGCCGCGCAGACCCGGGAGTCCGGCAGGAGCGCGGCGGCTTGCTGAACGGCGCTGCCCTCGGCGACGGTGAGCGCGTACGGGCCCTGCTTGTCGAAGCCGAGCGGGTTGACGCAGTCGACGACGATCGTGCCGGCGAGCGGCTCGGCGAGGGCGGCGACGGTGGCGGCGTGCCCGTCCCACGGCACCGCGATGATCACGACGTCGCTGCGTCGGGCCACCTCGTCGTTGGCCGCACCGGTGATGGTGGCGTCGGCCGGCATCCCGGGCAGGGCGGCGATCTCGGCGGCGGACTCGGCGGCGCGCTCCGCGGACCGGGAGCCGATCAGCACCGTCTGACCGGCCCGCGCGAACCGGTAGGCGAGGCCCCGCCCCTGGTCGCCGGTGCCACCGATGATGCCGACCGTCAGTCCGGACACGTCGGGCAGCGTGCTCGCGTCGTATGCCATGGGCTCATCCTTCCAAACCGCCCGGCCGGCAGCAGTGCCGCGCGCTGTGACAATCCCCGCTGCCGCCTGGCCGGCGCGGGTGGCGCCGGGCGGGTCAGGCCAGCTCGAACAGGACCGTGCGGGCCGCCGGGTCGGCGGTGACCAGGCGGACCCGGACCCGTTCACCGAGTGGCAGGTCGCCGAGGCAGCGGCCGCGTACCGGTGGGGTGTCCAGGGCGACGGTGCCGCCCGGTGGGCGGGGGCGGGACTTGCCGTTGGGCGGGGCGTCGACGTCCAGGACCGCCGCGTCGAAGACCTCGCCGACCCGGTTCGCCAGCAGCACCGCCTCGGCCAGCTCGACGGCTCCCCGGCTGGCCGCCGAGGCGGTCCGGTCGGTGCTGGCCATCACCTCGGCAGCCGGGGCAGGGCGGCGCGCGCCCAGTCGGCACCGGCCGGCCCGCGTGCAGGGCCAGGCAGACCTCGGTGGCGTACCGGTCCGCGAGGCGGCGCAGCGGCGCCGTGACGT
>NZ_JAEVHM010000224.1 GCF_016802865.1 Micromonospora parastrephiae
GTAGTCGAGAAAGTCGGCGGGGGCCGGTGCTCCCGTCACGTAGGTGCGGGTGCAGTCCGAGCGGTAGCCCGACGCCATGGTGCCGCCGATGTCGACCACCACCGGCTCGCCGGCGCCGATCGGCCGGTCCGAGGTGCCGTGGTGTGGGCTGGCCCCGTTCGGCCCGGCGGCCACGATGACGAAGTCGACGCTGACGTGCCCGGCGGCGCGGATCCCCGCGGCGATGTCGGCGGCCACCTCGGCCTCGGTGCGGCCGGGGCGCAGCCACTCCCCCATCCGCAGGTGCACCTCGTCGATCGCCGCGCCGGCCTCGGCGAGGGCCGCGACCTCCGCCGGGGACTTGCGGACGCGCAGTTCGCGCAGCACCTCCCCGGCGAGTCGCTGCGCGGCGCCGGGCAGCGCCGCGCGCAGGGCGAGGACCTGCTCGGCCCACATCCGGTCGGCGAGCCCGACCGCCGCCACCGGGCCGTCGAGGGCAGCCACCACCAGGGGGTACGGGTCGGTGCCGTCGGCATGGTCGACGATGCGTACGCCGGTGGCCGGCGCGGGTGACGCCTCGGCGGCCGGGCGTTCCAGCCTGGGCACGATCAGGTCGCGTCGCCCTCGGCGGGCAGCACCAGGCAGGTCAGCCGCTCCCCCGCGTGGGCGTCGTACCCGGTCAGATAGCGCAGGTCGGAGCCGGGGGTGAGCAGCAGCGCGTCCAGGCCGGCGGCGGCCGTGGCGCGCTGCGCGGCGGCCAGCCGGTCCGGCGGGTACAGCTCGTCGGTTCCCACCCCGTCAGCTTAACGGTCGTTTGGGCTCGCCTCGAATTCGGACAACCGGTACGAAGGAAATCCACCGGTGTTGATTGACTCCGACAGTTAACACTCTTTAAGATTTGGCTGCCTCGAGGCCCACCCGTCCCTGCTCCCGCATCTCCCGCCCGCGACAACCCTGCGCGGGCGGGCGTCGTCCCCCGCCCACGGGAAGGCCCCCGATGTCCTCACCACTGCGCCGCGCCCTCGCCGCCGGCCTGCTAGCGCTGGCCACGGCCGGCGCCACCCTCACCGTCACCTCCACCGCCGCGCAGGCCGTGGTGCTGCCGAACAACTTCAAGAGCGTGGGCTACATGCCCTCCTGGGCCGGCAACGTCAACACCATCCAGTACAACAAGCTCACCCACATCAACTACGCGTTCGTGCTGCCCAACAACGACGGCAGCCTGCGCGCGGTGGAGAACCCGAGCAAGCTCTCCTCCCTGGTCTCTCAGGCGCACGCCAACAACGTCAGGGTGTCGATCGCCGTCGGCGGCTGGAACGACGGCAACGACTCGGCGTTCGAGGCCCTCGCCGCCAACTCCGGCAGTCGCACCAACTTCGTCAACAACCTGGTCAACTTCGTCAACCAGTACAACCTCGACGGCGTCGACATGGACTGGGAATACCCCGACCCGGGCGCTCGGCCAACAACTACACCGCGCTCATGACGCAGCTCGGCAGCGCGATGCACAGCCGCGGCAAGCTGCTCACCGCCGCCGTGGTCAGTGAGGGCTACTACCTCGACGGCGTGCAGCCAGCCGTGTTCAACCAGGTCGACTGGCTCAACATCATGGCGTACGACGGCGGCAGCCCGCACTCCAACTACGACTGGTCGATCAACAGCATCAACCTCTGGAAGTCCCGCGGCCTGCCGGCCAGCAAGGCCGTCCTCGGCATCCCGTTCTACAGCCGCCCCGGCTACTTCACGTACTCGGCGCTGGTCGCGTTGGACCCGGCCAACGCCAACCGGGACTGCACCACCGCCGGCGGCGCGCAGCAGTGCTACAACGGCATCCCGACGGTCAAGCGCAAGACGCAGTGGGCGCTGGCCAACGCCGGCGGCGTGATGAACTGGGAGCTGTCGCAGGACACCACCGGCTCGACCTCGCTGGTCAGCGCCATGTACGACACCATCATGGGCGGCACCACCCCGCCGCCGACCGGTCGTACCGGCCGGATCACCGGCATCGGCGGCAAGTGCGTCGACGTGGCCTCGGCCAGCACCGCCAACGGCGCCGCCATCCAGCTCTGGACCTGCAACGGCAGCGCCGCCCAGACCTGGACGGTGGCCGGCGACAGCACGCTGCGCGCCCTCGGCAAGTGCGCCGACATCGCCAGCGGCTCCACCACCAACGGCGCCAAGGTCCAACTCTGGGACTGCAACGGCAGCGGGGCCCAGGTGTGGCAGGCCCAGTCCAACGGCACGCTGCGTAACCCGCAGTCGAACAAGTGCCTGGACGCCGCGGACAACAGCTCGGCCGACGGCACCCGGCTGCAGATCTGGGACTGCTTCGCCGGCGCCAACCAGCGCTGGACCCTCCCCGCCTGACGCGACCGCGAGGATCCCCGGCCGACGCCCAGCGTCAGCCGGGGATCCTCGGGTGCTCACGGGCCAGGGCGAGCATCTCGTCGACCGAACCAGCCGGATCGGTGACCGGGAACTGCACCGACCGGACCACCGCCGCCGGGTCGACCAGGAGCGTCAACCGTTTGAACCGCGTCAGCCCGCCGGCCCGGAAGACGGGCAGCAGCAGCCCGGCGGCGAGCCGACCGTCCTGGTCGGACAGCAACGGAAACGGCAATTCGGCGTACGCGGCGAAGTCGGCGAGCTGGTCCGGGCGCTGGGTGCTGATTCCGTACACCCGCACGCCGGCCGCCGGGGAAGTCCGGGTGCCGGTCGGCGTAGGTGGTCGACTCCAGGGTGCAGCCCCGGGCGCCGCGGATCTCCGCCCAACCGGGCGGGTACCCGTGCGCCCCCGGCGCGTACGCGCCGGGAAACGCGGCGATCAGACGCTGCCGGCGAGCCGGCGGACCCGGGCCGCGTCGGTGAGGACATCGACGCTGTGCACGTACTGGTCGACCGCGCCCAGCGGTGGCCGGTCACGCAGCGTCGGGTCGGTCACGGCGGCGCTCAGCGCGGCGGCGATCCGCTCGGCGCGCAGCACCAGGAACGGGCGGCTGTGGAACGGTCGGCCCCGGGCGCGCACCGGCGCGCCAGGCCGGTCTCGTCGGTCCACTCGGCCACCGTCTCCAGCGCCTCGATCAGCCCGGCCTGGCGGCGTGTCCAGTCACCCGGGCCGAGCGCGTCGGCCAGCGCCGCGATCACCGGCTCGGCGCCGTCCAGCCGGCCGAAGACCGTGCCGAGCCACTTGTCGTACGGCGGCCAGCGTCGGCGCAGCAGCAGGCCGAGCCGCATCAGGTCCCGGGCCAGCCCGGCGACCACCACCCGGCTGCCCACATCGTCACCGACCTCGGCACACCGGCCGGGCAGGTGCTCCGCCTGGGCGATCCGGGTCCAGGCGGCGGCGAGCACGTGCCGCCACACGTCCGGCGGATACCAGGCCAGCGCCGTACGCCGGGCCGTCAGCGCGCCACCGAGACCGTCGTGGAACACCGCGCCGCCGGTCACCTCCGCCAGCCGCTGGGTCGGGGTGGCGAGCCAGTCGGCCGTGGCAACCCCAGCGCCCGGGTCGAAGCCGAGCCGGTCGCGCCACCAGCCAGCCAATTCGTCGACGCTGACCCCGTGTCGGCTGGCCGCCGGATCGGGGACGCCCAGTCGCCCGTCCTCCCCGGCGAAGCGGGTCGGCCAGCCGAGGAACTCCAGCGGCAGGTCGGCATCCAGCGCCGCGCGCACCCCGGGGATCCGGGCCGCCTCGGCCGCCGGGACGAACAGCTGCACACGCGGCCCCCAGTCGTGGTCGGTGGACCGCGCGGTGTCCAGGCCGAGCAACTCCGAACCGCCGTCGAGCAGTCCGGCCGCGTACGGCAGATCGGGACAACGGCGGCGCAGGATCGGCGCGACCACCTCGTCGTGGTAGCGGCGGGCCAGCGTCAGGCCGGGGAGGAACGCCATACCGGCAGTCTGCGCCGCGCGGCGGCCACCCGCGCGGCCGTTTTCCGGCCCGGGCGTCCCCACGGGCCATAGCCTGAGGCGGGTGCCCACGCGGGACACCCTGACCGGGAGGACCACGTGACAGCGAACGGGGCGCACCGGACGGCGACACGCCGTCGCCGGCAACTGTGGGCCGGAGTGCTCGCGCTTGTCGGCCTGGTCCTGCTCGTCGTCGGGCTCACCGCGGCCGACGGGGTCGCGGCCTGGGTCGAGGTGCTGGTCGCGATCCTGCTGCTGGTGGTGAGCTACGTCGTGCAGCACCTGGCCCGCCGGGACGCCGTCTACCGGCACGACGAGCAGCGCTGACCCCGGCGGCGGCCGGGCGTACCCCCGATCGTCGGAGGGCTGTGCCAGGCTGTTCGGCGTGGCACACCGATCCCCGATCCTGCTGATCGACGCACCCAGCCTCTACTTCCGGGCATACTTCGGCATTCCGGAGTCCGCCGCCCGCGCCGAGGACGGCACCCCCGTCAACGCCGTACGCGGCTTCCTCGACATGCTCGCCACCCTGATCCGCGGGCGCGGCGCCGACCGGATGGTCTGCGCCCTCGACTACGACTGGCGGCCGGCGTGGCGGGTCGACCTGCTGCCGTCGTACAAGGCGCATCGGGTGGCGCCACAGGGTGGCGAAGTCGTACCGGACACGCTCTCCCCGCAGGTGCCGAAGATCCTGGAGGTGCTGGAGGCCGTCGGCATCACGGCCGTCGGCGCGACCGGCTACGAGGCCGACGACGTGCTCGGCACGCTGTCGGTGACCCAGCCGGGCCCGGTCGAGGTGGTCTCCGGTGATCGGGACCTGTTCCAGCTCGTCGACGACACCCGGGAGGTCCGGCTGCTCTACGTGGGGCGCGGCGTGGCCAAGCTCGACGACTGCGACGACGCCGCCGTGCGATCGCGCTACGGGGTGCCGGCCGACCGGTACGCCGACTTCGCCGCGCTGCGCGGCGACCCCAGTGACGGGCTGCCCGGGGTGCCGGGCGTCGGCGAGAAGACCGCCGCGCGGCTCATCGAGCGGTACGGCAGCATCGCCGGCATCCTGGCCGCGCTGGACGACTCCGACTCGTCCTTCGCACCGGGCCTGCGCACCAAGCTGGTCGCCGCCCGCGACTACCTGGGTGTGGCGCCGACGGTGGTCCGGGTCGCCCTGGACGTGCCACTGCCGCAGCTGCCCACCGCGTTGCCGACGGCGCCCGCCGACCCGGACCGGCTGCTCGATCTGGCCGGCAGGTGGAACCTGGCCGGCTCCACCCGCCGCCTGGTGGACGCCCTCGCCGCCCGCGTCGACGCCTGAGGCGTGGCCCTGCCGGAAGAGTGGCCCTGCCTGAGGCCGTGGCCCTGCCTGAGGCGGTGGCCCTCAGGCGCGCAGCGCCGCCGCGAGATCGCCGATCGTCCCCATCGCGTACCGCTGCATTCCCGGGCCGAAGGTGATCCGGGTGGCACCGAGCCGCGCCAGCTCCGCCACGGATTCCCGGGCCGGGCCGGCGGCCATGTTGAGCGGGCCCTCGACGCCTTCACGCAGCGTCGGAAGCATCTTGTTCGGCGCCAGGATCGGGTAGACGCAGTCGGCGCCGGCGGCCACGTACAGCCGGGCCCGCGCCACCGCGTCGGCCGGGTCGCCCGCCCCGACCAGGAACGTGTCGACGCGCGCGTTGATGAACAGGGCGTCGCCCGCCGCCGCCCGCACCTCGGCCAGCCAGTCCGCGTGCCGCTGCGGGTCCTTGAGGGTGCCGTGCCCCTCGGAGTCCTCCAGGTTGCAACCCACGGCGCCCGTGTCGAGGATCCGCCCGACCAGTTCGTCGGGGGCCAGACCGTAGCCGCCCTCGACGTCGGCGGAGACGGGCACGGGGACGGCCCGGACGATCCGCGCCACGGCGGCGAACATCTCGTCGGGCGGCGTGGAGCCGTCCTCGTAACCGAGCGAGGCGGCGACGCCTGCGCTCGGAGTGGCGAGCGCGGGGAAGCCGGCGTCGGCGAAAACCCGGGCGCTGGCCGCGTCCCACGGCCCCGGCAGGACGAGCGGGTCACCGGCGGCGCGGCCGTGGTGCAGGGCACGGAAGGCGGAAACGGTCACGGTCCTCGTACCCCTATTTCATCTTCCGCGTCGATCGGACCACGATGTCCTCGTATTCCGGGTGCTTGGTCAACCACTCGGCGAGGAACGGGCAGATGGGCACGACCGTGCGGCCCCTGGCCCGCGCGTCGTCCATCACCGCGCGGGCGAGGGTCGAGCCGACGCCCCTGCCCTCGAACGCCGGATCGACCTCGGTGTGGGTGTAGGCGATGATGCCGCCGGTCAACTGATAGGTCACGATGCCGGCGACAACGCCCGCCTCGTCGCGCGCCTCGAAGCGTTCCCGCTCCGGCGCGTCTGTCACGGTGAACTGCACCGGATCATCCAATCACAGGGTGCGCAGGCATTCTCCCGACCGTAACGGGAATCGCAGAGCCGCCGGAGGACCGTGGGAGGAGACGCGCCATGACGGACCCGTCGACGAACGGCGGTTTCGCCGTCGTGGAGATGTTCACCTCCCAGGGCTGTTCGAGCTGCCCTCCCGCCGAGGAACTGCTGACCGAGATCGAAAGCGACGCCCGGACGCGGGGGCAGCCGGTCTTCGCCCTCGGTTTCCACGTCGACTACTGGGACGACCTGGGCTGGCCGGACCCGTTCGCGGACGCGGCGTACACCGCGCGGCAGGAGGCGTACGCCCGCGCCTTCGGCTCCGGACGGCTGTACACCCCGCAGATGATCGTCAACGGCACCGCGGAGTTCGTCGGGTCCGACCGGCGGCGCGCGGCGGACGCGATCGCGTCCGCCCTGACGGCGACCGCCGCCACACCCCTGGGGCTGTCAGTGCGGGACTTCGACGGGGAACGCCGCGTGGTGGTGGACGTCCGGGCCGAGCGGACCCCGCAGCGCGCGGTGGTGAACGTGGCGGTCGTGGAACGCGGCCTGCGGAGTGAGGTCGCCCGAGGGGAGAACGCCGGGCGGACCCTGCGGCAGGACAACGTGGTACGGGCCTTCACCTCGGTGGCTCTGGACACGGGGCAGGGCCGGGTGGAGGTGCAGGCGCCGCGGACCATGGATCCCCAGCGGGCCACGGTGGTCGGCTACGTGCAGCAGGACGGTAACCGGGCCGTCGTCGGCGCCACGGCCGTCGACCTGTCCGCCGCGCCCCGATGACGCGGTACGAGACCACGCCGGCCGGTGCGGAGGACCACGAGCGGTCCTCCGCACCGGCGTCGCCGATCAGGTGTTCATCGGATCATCAGCTGGCGGAGCAGGTGGGGGTCATGCCGGCTCCGCTGCCGTTGCCCTGGAAGCCGAACTCGGTGGCCTGACCCGCGCCGATCCGCCCGTTGTAGTCCACATTGGTGAACCGCACCGTGCCGGTGGAGCCACTGGCCGAGGCGCTCCAGGTGCTGGTGACACTCGCACCGGCCGGAAGCGCCATGCTGACGGTCCAGCCGTTCGTGCCGGACGAACCGGCGGTCACCCGCACGGTGGCCACGAACCCACCGGTCCACGAGTTCAACGACACCGACGCCGTGCAGCCACCCGGCCCCGGCGGAGGCGTCGTCGGGTCCGGCGGCGGGGTGGTCGGGTCCGGCGGCGGCGTGGTGCCACCGGCGTTGAGGGCGTTCAGGACGTTTGTGTACGCGGGCTTCTTGTTGCCGTTGCAGTCGAACAGCAGGGCGTTGTCGCTGCCGCGCCAGGAGTCACAGTCGCGTACGCCCCAGACGGTGATGCCGGTGCAGCGTGAGACGGCCAGGCAGGCGCGGGTGACCGAACCGAAGATGCTGGCCTGGTTACCACCGGTCATCACATCCAACTCGGTGATCTGCACATCGACACCCAGATCAGCGAAACGCTGCAGGTTGGCCTGATAGTCACTGGCCA
>NZ_JAEVHM010000225.1 GCF_016802865.1 Micromonospora parastrephiae
GGGGGTGGGTGGGGTGGGTTAGTGGGTGATGTTGCGGTGTTTGTTGCGAAGGCGGAACGGCATCAACGCGCTTTCGATCTTGGTCGCGGTGGTCATCTTGGACTCGCCGTCGCGCCGCTCCTCGAAGCGGATCGGCACCTCCAGGATGGTGTGCCCCAGCTTGGTGGCCAGGTAGTGCATCTCCACCTGGAAGCTGTAGCCGTTGGACTGCACCCGGTCCAGACCGATGTCCCGCAGAGCGTCGGCGCGCCAGATCTTGAAGCCGGCGGTCAGGTCCCGGATCCGCACCCGCAGCAGGGTGTGCACGTAGAGGTTCGCCCAGCCGCTGAGCGCCCGGCGGTACAGCGGCCAGTTCTCGTCCAGCTCGCCACCGGGCACGTACCGGGAACCGATCACCACGCCGGCCTGGGTGGAGAGCAGCGCGCCCAGCATCCCCGGCAGCGCCTCCGGCGGGTGCGACAGGTCGGCGTCCATCTGGGCCACGTACTCGGCGCCACCGTCGAGCGCGCGCCCGATTCCGTCCACGTAGGCCCGGCCCAGGCCCTCCTTGCCGGCCCGGTGCACCACCTCGATCCGATCCGGGTGCTCGATGGCCAACTTGTCGGCCACCTCGCCGGTGCCGTCGGGGGAGTTGTCGTCGGCGACGAGGATGCGCAGCCCCGGCAGCGGCAGCGCGAGCAGCCGCCCGACCAGCGCCGGGAGGTTGCCCGCCTCGTTGTAGGTGGGCACCACGACGGTCAGGCGTGCGTCCCGCCACGGCGACGGCAGCTGCACGGGCTCGATCATGTCGGACATCCTCGGTTTGCGGACAGGGCTACCTGAGAGGGTATCCAGTTGCCGCGCCGGAGTGGAAAACGCTCCCCTTCCGGGCGTTGCGGGCGAGGTCATCCGACGACGACGGCGGCCCGCACGCGTCGGGTCAGCGCAGACGCCGGGCCACGGCGGTGAGGGCGAGCGCCACACCGGCGAGCGCCACACCGGCGAGCGCCACACCGGACAGCGCCGGCTTGTGGGTGCCCACCCACAGCGCCGCCGAGCGGTCGCGCGCCCGTTCGGCGAACACGCCCGCCGCGCCCCGGTCCCGGTCCTCGTCGCCGGGGTGGTCGAGGTTGTCCCGCCAGGTGGTGGGGTCGATCGTCGCGCCGGTCTGCTGACTGTCGTACCCGTCGCGGGCCAGCTTCCGGTCGAGCAGGCCGGGGATCAGGATGTCGCCGAGCCGGGCGCGCCACGTCGGGCCGCCGACGTTGAGTTCCCGGGTGCCGTGGTCGGCGGCCCAGACGATCGCGCGGGCGGCCACCTCCGGTGTGAAGATCGGCGGCACCGGCTGCGGATGCCGGGGCAGCCGGGTACGGACCCAGGAGAACTGTGGCGTGTTCACCGCGGGCAGCTGCACCATCGACAGCTTCACCCCCGGGGACTCGCGCAGCAGTTCGGCCCGCAGCGAGTCGTTGAACCCCTGGACGGCGTGCTTGCTCGCGCAGTACGCCGACTGCAACGGGATCCCCCGGTAGGCCAGCGCGGAGCCCACCTGCACGATCGCGCCCTGACCGTGCGCGCGCATGTGCCGCAGCGCGGCCAGGGTGCCGTGCACCGTGCCCAGGTAGGTGACCTCGGTGACCCGGCGGAACTCCCGCGCCGGGATCTCCCACGCCGGCGCGAACACCGACACCATCGCGTTGTTGATCCACACGTCGATGCCGCCCCACCGGTGCACCACGTCGTCGGCGGCCTGCTGCACCGCGCCCGCGTCCGCCACGTCGACCCGGTAGACGCGCACGTCGGCGGCGCCACGCCGCCGGCACTCCCGCTCGGCGGCAGCCAGGCCGGCCTCGCCACGGGCCAGCAACGCCAACCGGGCGCCCCGGGCGGCGTACGCGTGCGCCACCGCCCGGCCCACCCCGGCACTCGCTCCGGTCACCACCACGGTCCGCGTCACGGTCACCCCTTCTGGCGGGTGGCGATGTCGGAGAGTCGTGCCAGCGTCTCCCGGTTACGCATGTGCAGCACCAGGTCGTTGAGCTTGTTGCGGACCCAGCGCAGTGGTCCTGCGGCGAACTCCTCACCGATGCGGACCCGGGTGACGCCGTCGCCGACCGGTTCCAGGGTGAACGTCACGATCGCCTCACCGGCCGGCCACAGACCGGCCCGCAGCACGAGCCGCTGCGGTGCCTCGCACAGCAGCACTGTCGAGGCGTCCTGCAAGGAGAACGGCCACGGTCCGGTCCGGTGGTGCAGCTGGCTGCCCACCCGGGGCCAGGCGTCGTCCACGTCGCGCACGTGAGCCGTGCCGACCACCCAGTCGCTGTACGTCCAACCGTCCGCCAGCACGTCGAACACCTGCTGCGGGGAAGCCTTTATCACTTTCTCCACTATCGCCACTGAACTCCCATACCCGCGTCCTGGTGAGGGCTAACGACCTGCGGGTTAGCTTCTCCGGGGCGGCGGGTAAGGCCGACGCGGGGCACGCTGGCGGTGCTGGCCCACCGCGTCGACGACGACGTTTACTCCTCGGGGCGCAGGGAACCCGCCGGCTGTGCGACAGGACCAGGAGGATCCGGATCAGCGCAGGTCAGCCCGGGTTTACGCCGGTGCTGGCCGGGTCTGGTCCGGGCCCGTCGGGAGCCCTCGCGGGGTCCTGTACGACGCGGTGCTGCTCGACCGGGACGGCACCCTGATCGAGGACGTGCCGTACAACGGTGACCCGGAGAAGGTGCGGCCGGTGCCGGGCGCGCGGGCGGCGCTGGACCGGTTGCGGGCGGCCGGCCTGCGCCTGGCGGTGGTGACCAACCAGTCGGGCCTGGCCCGCGGCTACTTCACCGGCGAGCAGATGCGGGCGGTGCACGCCCGTGTCGAGGAACTGCTGGGCCGCTTCGACGCGTGGTTGGTCTGCCCGCACGACGACGCCGACCGGTGCGACTGCCGCAAACCGGCGCCCGGCCTGGTGCACGCCGCGGCCCGGGAGTTGGGCACGAGCGCGTCGCGGTGCGTCATGGTCGGCGACATCGGCCGGGACGTCGCCGCCGCTCTGGCCGCCGGCGCGGCGGGAGTGCTGGTGCCCACACCGGTGACCCGGCCGGAGGAGATCGCCGCCGCCGGGTGGGTGGCCACCGACCTGCCCTCGGCGATCGACGAGATCCTGCGCCGCCAGCAGGCGGTACGGCCCGCGCCGACCGGTGAGCGTATGGGGACGGCGCTGGTGGTGCGTTCGGACTCGGCCGGGGACGTGCTCGTCAGCGGACCGGCGATCCGTGCCGTGGCGGCCGGCGCGCAGCGGGTGGTGCTGCTGTGCGGGCCGCGGGGACGCGCCGCGGCGGAGCTGCTGCCCGGCGTCGACGAGATCATCGAGCATCCGCTGCCGTGGATCGACCCGAACCCGGCGCCGGTCGACCCGGCGGCCGTGCGCGGCCTCACCACGCGCCTCGCCGCCGTCGGCGCGGACCAGGCGGTGGTGTTCACCTCGTTCCACCAGTCCGCACTGCCGCTGGCGTTGCTGCTGCGGATGGCGGGGATCGGCCGCATCGCGGCGATCAGCGACGATTACCCCGGCTCCCTGCTGGACGTCCGCCACCGGGTGCCGGTGGGCGTGCCCGAACCCGAACGCGCGCTCTCCCTCGCCGCCGCCGCCGGCCACCGGCTGCCCGACGGCGACGAACCCGTGCTCCGGCTCCGGCCGGATGCCCTACCGCCGCGCCCGGCCGACCTCGGGGATCCCGGGTACGTGGTGCTGCACCCCGGCTCCGCCGCGTCGAGCCGGGCCTGCCCGCCCGAGCTGGCGAGCCGGATCGCCGGTGCACTGACCGCCGCCGGGCACCGGGTGCTGGTCACCGGCGGCCCCGACGAGCGTGCGGTCACCGCCCGGGTCGCGGCGGCCGGCGGCACCGACCTGGGTGGCCGGACCGATCTGGCCGGGCTGGCCGCGATCGTGGCGGACGCCGGCGCGGTGGTGGTCGGCAACACCGGCCCCGCGCACCTGGCCGCCGCTGCCGGGGTACCGGTGGTGAGTCTCTTCGCCCCGACCGTCCCGTTCGGACAGTGGGGACCGTACCGGGTGCCCACCGTCCGGCTCGGGGACGCCGCCGCGCCCTGCCGGAACACCCGGGCCGCGAGCTGCCCGGTCCCCGGGCATCCGTGCCTGGGCGACGTCGAGCCGGCCGAGGTGGTCGAGGCGCTGCGGGTGCTCGCCGTTCCCGGTGGTGGCGGCCGATGAATGTCCTGCTCTGGCACGTGCACGGCTCCTGGACAACGTCGTTCGTGCACGGCCGTCACCGCTACCTGATCCCCACCACACCCGACCGCGGCCCCTACGGCCTCGGCCGGGCCCGCACCTACCCCTGGCCGGACACCGCCGTCGAGGTCACCCCCGACGAGTTGCCCGACACCGACGTCGACCTGGTCATTCTGCAACGGCCCGAGGAGATCGACCTCGCCGCGCAGTGGCTGGGCCGCCGTCCGGGCCGTGACATCCCCGCCATCTACGTCGAGCACAACACCCCGAAGGGCGACGTGCCGAACACCCGCCATCCGATGGTCGACCGCGCCGACCTGCTGGTCGCCCACGTCACCGGGTTCAACCAGATCTTCTGGGACACCGGCGCCACCCGCACCACCGTCGTCGACCACGGCATCGTCGCCCCCACCGTGTCCTACACCGGCGAGCTGGACCGGCTCGCCGTGGTGATCAACGAGCCGGTGCGGCGGGGTCGGGTCACCGGCACCGACCTGCTGCCCCGCTTCGCCGAGATCGCGCCCCTGGACGTATTCGGCATGGGCGTCGCCGGCCTCGCCGACCACCTCGGTCTGCCTGCCGAACGGCTCACCAGCCACGACGACGTACCCCAGAACCGGATGCACGCCGAGCTGGCCCGGCGGCGCGCGTACCTGCACCTGTGCCGCTGGACCTCGCTCGGGCTCAGCCTCATCGAGGCGATGGCGATCGGCATGCCGGTCGTCGCGCTCGCCACCACCGAGGCGGTGACGGCCGTTCCCCCGGAGGCGGGGGCGCTCGCCACCCGGACGGACACCCTGCTCGACGCCGCCCGCCGGTTCATCGCCGAACCGGAGACCGCGCGTCAGGCCGGCGCGGTGGCACGGACCGCCGCGCGGGACAGATACGGCCTCGACCGTTTCCTCGCTGACTGGGACCGGCTGCTGGAGGAGGAAGTATGCGGATCGCGATGATCTCGGAGCACGCCAGCCCGCTCGCCATCCTCGGAGGGGAGGACGCCGGCGGCCAGAACACGCACGTCGCGGAGCTGTCCGCCGCACTCGCCGCCGCCGGGCACGAGGTGCGGGTCTACACCCGCCGCGACGCGCTCGACCTGCCGGTGACGGTCCGCAGTCCGGACGGGTACGACGTGGTGCACGTGCCCACCGGCCCGGCCGAGCCGGTGGCCAAGGACGCGTTGCTGCCGCACATGCGCGAGTTCAGCCGTTGGCTGGTCGAGCGGTGGCGCGGCGGCGACTGGACGCCCGAGGTGATCCACGCGCACTTCTGGATGAGCGGTCTCGCCGCGTTGACCGCCGGGCGCCAGACCGGGGTGCCGGTGGTGCAGACGTACCACGCGCTGGGCACCGTGAAGCGCCGCTACCAGGGCGTGCAGGACACCAGCCCGGCGCGGCGGATCGCCTACGAGCGGGAGCTGGGTCGTTCGGTGGACCGGGTGGTCGCGCAGTGCCGCGACGAGGTGGGCGAGCTGGTGCGGATGGGGGTGCCCCGGTCCCGGATGACGGTCGTGCCCTCCGGTGTCAACCTCTCCACGTTCGCTCCGCTCGGGCCGGCCGCCGACCGGGAGCCCGGTCGGGCCCGGATCCTGACCGTGGGCCGGCTGGTCGAGCGCAAGGGCTTCCAGACGGTCGTCCGGGCGATGGCGCTGGTGCCCGACGCCGAGTGCGTGGTGGTCGGTGGCCCGCCGGAGGGGCTGCTGGAGACCGATCCGTACGCCCGGCGACTGCGGGCGCTGGCCGAGACGTGCGGGGTGGCCGACCGGGTGCACCTGGTCGGCGCGGTGCCCCGGGAGGAGATGGGCCGCTGGTACCGCTCGGCGGACCTGCTCGTCGCCGCGCCCTGGTACGAGCCGTTCGGCCTGACCCCGTTGGAGGCGATGGCCTGCGGGGTGCCGGTCGTCGGCACCGCCGTGGGAGGCATCCGGGACACCGTGGTCGACGGGACGACCGGGGACCTCGTGCCGGCCCGGGACCCGCGGGCGCTGGCCACCGCGGTCCAGGGACTGCTCGACGACCGGATCCGGCGCTTCGCGTACGCCGCGGCGGCGCGGGAGCGGGCCCGGTCGCGGTACTCGTGGGCGGCGACCGCGGAGCGGCTGGCGGAGGTCTACGGCGAGGTCGTCGCGGTGCGCCGGCCGACCCGGGTGGTGGCCTGATGCCCACGGGCAGCCTGCTCGACACCCACCTGACGAACCTGGCCGCGGCGCTGGTGCCCTACCGGCGTTACGAGCCGCAGTTGGCGCGCTGGGGCGCCGAGCTGGCCCACCGGCTGGCGGCCGGCGGCCGGTTGCTGGTGGCGGGCAACGGCGGCAGCGCCGCCGAGGCCCAGCACCTCACCGCCGAGTTGGTCGGCAAGTTGCACCACGACCGGCAGCCGCTGTCGGCCATCGCTCTGCACGCCGAGACGAGTGCGGTCACGGCCATCGCCAACGACTACGGCTACACCGACGTCTACGCCCGGCAGGTCCGCGCGCACGGGCGACCCGGCGACGTCCTGCTGCTGCTGAGCACCAGCGGCGCCAGCGAGAACCTGCTCACCGCCGCGCGGGCCGGCCGCGACGCCGGCCTCACCACGTGGGCGCTCACCGGGCCGACCCCCAACGCCCTCGCCGACGCGTGCGACGAGGTGCTCGCCGTGTCGTCGGCCGACACCCAGGTCGTCCAGGAGCTGCACCTCGTCACGAGCCACCTGATCTGCGAGTACCTCGAACAGGAACTGCCCGCGTCCGTCCAGGCCGCGCCGGCCGCCACCGCGTCGTCGTCTCCGGTACGGGCCGGGGTCGAGGTGGTGCTCGGCGGTGGGGCCGGGCAGCAGGTCGACGCGTGAGGATGAGGAGGACAGCGTGAGGGGACCCGTGGTGGTGGTCGGGGACACCCTGCTCGACCGGGACGTCGAGGGGGTGGTGAACCGGCTCTGCCCGGACTCGCCGGTGCCGGTGCTCGACGAGACGGTGGCCACCGACCGGCCCGGTGGCGCCGGCCTGGCGGCGGTGTTCGCCGCCGCGCAGGCGCCGAGGTGGTGCTGGTGACCGCGCTCGCCGACGACGCCGGTGGCGCCCGCCTGAGCGCGCTGCTCGCCGCCGCGGCGTGCGGGTCTACCCGCTGCCCCTGTCCGGGGCGACGCCGGAGAAGATCCGGCTGCGGGCCCGGGGGCGGGTGCTGCTGCGTCACGACCGCGGCGGTGTGCCCGGCGAGCCGGGCCAGCCCTCGGACGAGGTGTTGCGGGTGATCGGTGCGGCGTCGGCGGTGCTGGTCAGCGACTACGGCCGGGGGGTGGCCCGGCAGCCCGCGCTGCGCGACGCGCTGGCCGCCACCCGCGCGCCGGTGGTGTGGGATCCGCATCCGCGTGGCCCGGCCGCGGTTCCCGGGGTCCACCTGGCCACCCCGAACGAGTCCGAGGTGCGGGAGCTGGTCCCGACGCTGCCCGGGACGTCGCGGCTGGCCGCCGCATCCCAGGGCGCGCAGGGACTGCGCCGGCGCTGGCGGGCCGGGGCGGTCGCGGTGACCCTGGGCGGG
>NZ_JAEVHM010000226.1 GCF_016802865.1 Micromonospora parastrephiae
CACCGCCCCACCTGACCCGCCTGACCCGGGTCGATCATGGAGTTGTGGTGCCTCCTTCACCGCCATAACGGTTACTTTGTCACCCACCACACTCATGATGACGGGGCGGGTCGGGCCGGGCGTGGCGGGGGGAGAGGGGTTGGCACTAGCCTCGGCTCACACTCATGACGGCGGGAGGCGGTTTCGGTGGGCAGCGCAGGGGTGCCGGTGGTCGTCGGGCTGGACAACGGCGGCACCAGCAACAACGCCACGGTGCTGACGGTGGACGGCCGGTTCCTGGTGGACGGGCTGCTGGAGATCCCCAGCGAGGTGCGCGCCGGACCGGAAGCGGCGATCGAGGCGCTGGCCCGGGCACTGGACGGCGCACTGGCGCAGACCGGCGTGCCGCGCGAGCTGGTCCGGGCGGTCGGGCTGGACACGCCCGGCCCGGCCAGCGCCGCCGGCGTCATCTCGTCGCGTGGCTCGACCAACTTCTCCCAGCCGGCCTGGCGCGGTTTCGACGTGCGGGGCGCGCTGGAGCGGCGGCTCGGTCTGCCGGTGATCTACCACAACGACGGGAACGCGGCGGCGCTCTACGCCCACCACGTGTTCTTCGGCGCCGACGCGATGAGCCGGTCGTCGGTCGCCGCGATCGTCGGCACCGGCCTCGGCGGCGGGGTGGTCGAGAGCGGCCGGGTGATCGCCGGCGCGGCCGGGATGGCCGGGGAACTGGGTCACGTGCACATCCCGCTGAACGGGCTGCTCGGCCCGGGGCAGCCGGAGCCCACCTGCGCCTGCGGCTTCACCGGCGACGTGGAGAGCGTCGCCTCGCTGACCGGTATCGAGCGCAACCTGCTGCCGTACTGGCTGACCCGCTACCCCGACCACCCGCTGGCCGCCGAGCCGCTGGCGCGGGCGGCGAAGCTGGTCCGGGGCTACGGCGAGCAGGGGGACGCGCTGGCCCGGGACCTCTTCGCCCAGCAGGCGATGGCGTTGGGCCGGCTGTTCACCGTGGCGGCCAACTTCACCGACCCGCACGCGTACTTCGTCGGTGGCGGGGTGGTGGAGGCGGCGCCGGAGTTCCGGGACTGGTTCCTGGCGACGGTCCGCGAACACACCGTGCTCCGGGAGGAACAGGCGGCCGTGGCCACCTTCGCCCTGGTGCCGGAGCGGGACATGGCCGGTGCCCGGGGGGTGGCGATCGCAGCCCTGGAGGCCCTGCGCACCGTGCCGGAGTCCCGTCCGCTCGTGGCCTGAGCGCGCCCGGGTCGTCCCCGACCCGCCCGTGCGCCCGGCGGGCCGCTCGGCGGCGCGGGGGTTGTTCAGCCGCGGGGTGGGGCCTGGGCGAACGCGGCCCACGCGGTCGGCGGGAAGAGCAGGGCCGGACCGGCGGGGTCCTTGGAGTCGCGGACGGCCACCAGCCGCGGGATCGCGGCCACCTCCACGCAGGCGCCCTCATCGCCGCTGCGGCTGCTCTTGCGCCACGCCGCCACGGCCAACGCCGCTGTGATCGTCGGTGTCATCGGTCCTACCGTCCCTTCAGGACTGACAGGAGCATCGCCCGGCTGTCCGCCGGGCTGAGCGCCACGCTGCGCAGATGCTCCATGATCTTGGTGCAGGTACGCGTCTCGCCGGCCCGGTCGAGGATCATCTGGCCGGCGACGGTCTCCACCGAGGCGATGATCGGATCCTCCGGATCGGCGAACTCCAGGATGTGCAGCGAACCCCGGGTGCCACGGTGGTAGCCGGCGGAGAGGGGGATCACCTGGACGGTGATGTTCGGCAGCTCGGCCATCTTGACGAGGTGGCGTAGCTGCCCGTCCATCACCGACTGGTCGCCGACCGGGCGGAGCAGTGCGCCCTCGTCGATGACCGCGTCGAGGATCGGCGGGTCGTCGCCGGTGAGCCGCTGCTGACGGTCGAGGCGGACCTTGACCCGCTGCTCGACGAGGTCGTCGCCGAGGGTGTGTGGGCCGCCGCGCATCACGCCGCGGATGTAGTCGGCGGTCTGGAGCAGGCCGGGCACCACCGAGGGCTCGAAGTTGGCGATGGCGGTCGCCTCGGCCTCCAGCGCGATGAAGTCGATGGTGCGGGGGTCCAGCAGGTACGAGTACGACACCCACCAGCCCGGTTTGCGGGCGTCCTTGGCGAGCTGCACCGCCGATGCCACCTCCTCCGCGCCCACCCCGTACGAGGTCAGCAGGGCGCGCACGGTGGCCGGGGTGATCAGCGTCTGGGCGTTCTCGTACCGGGAGAGGGTGCTGCGGGTGCTGTTGATCTCATCCGCCGCGGTCTCCAGCGTCAGCCCGGCGGCTTCCCGGTGGTGGCGCAGGGCGATGCCGAGCCGGCGGGCGCGGGCGGTCTTCGGGGCCATGCATCGATGGTCGCACACATTTGTGGGAACGTCTGCATGAGAGAACGTCGATGAGAGTTGCATTCACGGCTGCACACGTGTCAATCTGTCATCGCGTCCTCACCGCCGGTTGTCGTGGCGACGGTGGTGGTGAGCGACCGGAGGGGATGGGGCGCGCGGCGATCGGGTTTCTCCCCCGTGCCCGATCGCCGCGTGCCGCAGCCATCCCGGCCCCGCCGGAAGGAGACGACGTGCGTGACGGTCCGCAGCCCCCCGCCGTGCACCCGGGCGGCCGGTGATGACCCGCTTCCTGGTGGTGCTCACCGACGTGCGTCCCGTCGAGGGCATCGAACGCAACGAACGGACCGCCCCCGAGCGACGCCGGCAGGTGGTCGGCGCCAGCAGCAGGGAGGCCGCCGACCGGATCGCCGGGGCGTTCATGGCGCTGGGCATGGTTCGGGCCGGCCGGCAGCGGGTCAAGGTGATCGCGGTCGGCCGCCGGCACGCCCGGGACTGAGCAGACCCGCGCCGCCGATCGATGCGGCACCCTTCCTCCCGTCACGCACCGTATAACCTCTGTTGACCGAATGCCGCGTACCGCCGTGGCTCGTCGGGTATCGCCTCGCCCCACCGCCACGCACAGTAAGGTCAACCGGGTGAGCGCCACCGGCGAGCACGACCAGCCGCAGTCGCGTACGAAGAGGTGACCGGTTTGACCACCCCAGGCAAGACCCGCGTGGCGATCGTCTTCGGCGGCCGCAGCCCGGAGCACGGCATCTCCTGTGTCAGTGCCGGCAGCGTGTTCGGCGCGCTCGACCCCGACGAGTACGAGGTGGTGCCGGTGGGCATCACCCGGGCCGGCCAGTGGGTGCTGACCAGCGGCGATCCCGCCCAGTTCGCGATCAACGCCCGCCAGCTGCCGGAGATCACCGCGGACTCCGGCGACGACATCGTGCTGCGCGCCGACCCCACCGGCAACGGGCTGATGGTGCTCGACCCGACCGAGGGCCCCCGCGCCCTCGCCGACGTGGACGTGGTCTTCCCGGTGCTGCACGGCACGTACGGCGAGGACGGAACCATCCAGGGAATGCTGGAGATGGCCGGCATCCCCTACGTGGGCGCGAACGTGTTCGCCTCCGCCGCCGCGATGGACAAGGAGTTCACCAAGAAACTCTGCGCGGTGGAGGGCATCCCGGTCGGCCCGTACGCGGTGCTGCGCAACGGGATGACGCTCAGCGAACAGGACAAGGACCGGCTCGGCCTGCCGGTCTTCGTGAAGCCGTCCCGGGCCGGCTCGTCGTTCGGCATCACCCGGGTCACCGACTGGGCGCAGCTCGACGCGGCGGTCGCCACCGCGCGGCAGTTCGACCCCAAGGTCATCATCGAGGCGGCCATCGTCGGCCGCGAGGTCGAGTGCGGTGTGCTGGAGGGCGAGGCCGGCGGTGCGCCCGAGGCATCCGTCCTGGCCGAGGTGCGGGTCGTCGCCGACCACGACTTCTACGACTTCGAGGCGAAGTACCTCGACGACTCCTGCGAGTACGGCATCCCGGCCGGGCTGCCGGAGAAGGTGACCCGCCAGGTGCAGGAGTACGCCGTCCGGGCGTTCACCGCACTGGACTGCGCCGGTCTGGCGCGGGCCGACTTCTTCGTCACCCCCGAGCTGGACGTCTACCTCAACGAGATCAACACGATGCCCGGGTTCACCCCGACGTCGATGTTCCCGCGCATGTGGGCGGCCTCCGGCCTGGAGTACCCGAAGCTGGTCAACCGCCTGATCCGCACCGCCCAGCGACGCGGCGTCGGCCTGCACTGAGGCCGCCGGCCCGCCCGCGCCGAGCCGGCGCGGGTCGGGTCAGCCCGGCCGATCCGGCGCCGGTCGGGTCAGCCCCGGCAGCCGGCGGGTACGGCACCGCCGGAGGGCACCGTCGCCACGATCGTGCTGGAGATCGGCGCCGCCCACTGCAACGGCTGCTGGTAGGAGTTCGGGATGGTTACCGTGACCGGCGTCTCCCGGTCGACCGTGGTGAGCACCGTCGCGTCGCCCTGTTCGACGGGGTGCCAGCAGACCGAGTTCACCCGCCAGACCTCGTCGGTGGCCGGGACGGTCGGCTCGGTGCCGCCGCAGGTCACGGTGAGGGCCGGATCGCCGTACGCCGCGTTCTGCTCCGGGCCGGCGGTGACCGGGCGCTGGGCCAGGTCGCGGATGGTCTGCGGCAGCTGGGAGACCAGAGCGCGACAGACCGTGGCCGGACGGGCGGCCAGCGCCGGGGCGGCCATCTCCACGGGGGTGGAGGACTGCGCCCGGGACGTGGTCGCGGAGGGGCTCGGCGCGGCGGCCGGCGCGTCCGGGGAGAGCTTCGCGAAGGCCAGCACGGCAACCAGCAGGGTGACCGGCAGCGCGATCAACGTGGCCAGCAGCGCGGCGCCGCGGATCGTCCGATCCCGGCCGCCCGGCGCGTCGGCGCCCGGGTCCTCCGGCTCGCGGATACCGTCAGCCGGCTCGGGCGTCCCGCCGGGCGTTTCGTCGTCGTCGACAGCAGCGGAGGAAGAGGAGGTCGTCATCTCGTCCACTTACAACCGCACCACCGAACACGTGAGGGTGCGGGTGATGCCGGGCACCATCTGCACCTTGCTGACGATGAGTTTGCCGAGCTCGTCGACGGTGTTCGCCTCGGTGAGGACGACCACGTCGTACGGCCCGGTGACGGCGTCGACGCGTACCACGCCGGCAAGGTCCGCGATGAGACCGGCCACGTCACGTGCCCGGCCGACCTCGGTCTGGATGAGGATGTACGCCTGTACCACGACTCGACCTCCGTCCGTCGCCGCCGCGGGGCGGCCCGAAGGGTGAAACTACCTTACGGAGCAGGTCCGATCCCTATCGGTGGTCAAGGAGCAGCGGTGAGCGAGCGCGGCGGTGCCGGGCAGAACGGACGGAACGTCGGCGGTGCCGCCAGCGTGGCCGGGATCGGCGAGTTCGGGTTGATCGGGCGGATCACCGCCCGGCTGCCGGTCGGGCCGACGACCCTGCTCGGCCCGGGAGACGACGCGGCGGTGGTGGCCGCGCCGGACGCCCGGGTGGTGGCCTCCACGGATGTGCTGGTCGACGGGCGGCACTTCCGGCGGGACTGGTCGTCGGGGCGTGACGTCGGACACCGGGCGGCGGCGGCCAACCTGGCCGACATCGCGGCGATGGGCGCCACCCCGACCGCCCTGCTGGTCGCTCTCTGCATGCCGGCGGACCTGCCCACCGGCTGGGCGGAGGAGTTGGCCGACGGGCTGGGGGCGGAGGCGGGCACCGTCGGCGCGAGCGTCGTCGGCGGGGACATGTCGGCCAGCCCCACCCTGACCGTCGCGGTCACCGCTCTGGGTGACCTCGGCGGCCGACCGCCGGTGGTGCGCTCGGGCGCCCGCCCCGGCGACGTGCTCGCCCTGGCCGGGCGCACCGGGTACGCGGCGGCCGGGCTGACCGTGCTCACCCGCGGCTTCCGCACGCCCCGGCTGCTGGTCGAGGCGTACCGGCGGCCGCTGGTGCCGTACCAGGCCGGGCCGCAGGCCGCCCGGCTGGGCGCCACGTCGATGATCGACGTGTCGGACGGCCTGCTCGCCGACCTCGGGCACGTGTCCGCGGCCAGTCGGGTGGCGATCGACGTACGCCGCGACGCGTTCGAGGTGCCCCGGCAGATGGCCGACGCGGCGCAGGCACTCGGCGTCGACCCGTACACCTGGCTCCTGGCCGGTGGCGACGACCACGCGCTGGCCGCGACGTTCCCCCCGGCGGTGGCGTTGCCGCCGGAGTGGCGACGGATCGGTGTGGTGACGGACGGTGCTGGTGTGACCGTCGACGGGCTGCCCTACGACGGCCCGAGCGGCTGGGACCACTTCCGGTGAGGCCCGTCTCCCGCCGTATCCTGGACACCGTGAGTGAGATCGAGATCCGGCTGGTGCGTTTCGACGCGCCGGTGGCGCAGCAACTGATCCGCGACGCGCTGGCCGACCTCGGTGCCCGCTACGGCGGCACCGGCGACGACACCCCGGTGGCCGCCACCGAGTTCGAGCCGCCGGACGGCGCGTTCCTCGTCGCCTACCTGGCCGGCGAGCCGGTCGGCTGCGGGGGCTGGCGCAGCCACGGCGCGGACACCGCGGAGCTGAAGCGGATGTACACCGCCCCGGCGGCCCGCGGGCGCGGTGTCGCCCGTGGCGTCCTCGCGGCGGTCGAGCGTTCGGCACGTGAGCAGGGCCGCAAGCGGATCGTCCTGGAGTGCGGCGACAAGCAGCCCGAGGCGATCGCCATGTACACGGCCGCCGGCTACGAGCGGATCCCGAACTTCGGCTTCTACAAGGACGCCGAGGGCTGCGTCTCCTTCGGCCGCACCCTCTGACCGGCCCGAGGAACCGGACGGCCCGGCGCAGACCGGACGGGGATGCGCACGACAAAAGCCGGCGGACCGCAGAGGTCCGCCGGCTGCGCCGTGTGTATGAGGTTGGTGCCGCGCGTCAGGCGCGGGTGACCTTGCCGGCCTTGATGCACGAGGTGCAGACCTGCAACTTCTTGGTGTTGCCGCCACCGGCCGGGGTACGCACCGACTGGATGTTCGGGTTCCAGCGGCGGTTGGTCCGCCGGTGCGAGTGGGACACGTTGTGGCCGAAGCCCGGTCCCTTGCCACAGACGTCGCACACGCTAGCCACGGGATACTCCTGGGATTGATACGTTCATGGGGTCGCCGGCAGGTGCTGCCCGGGCAACCTCGTCAGGTTACCCGATGACCCGCCGACCCGGCCAACCGCCCCGGTCCAGCGGACACGCCGGACGAGTCCGACGGGTGTCAGTCCGCGCCAGTAGGCTTCTGGCCGTGCTGGACACCCTCGACGCCGCAGCGGTCCGCCGCTGGTGTGTGGGTGGGCTGGCGGCGCTGAAGCGCCACCAGGGCGAGATCGACCAGCTCAACGTCTACCCGGTGCCCGACGGCGACACCGGCACCAACCTGGTGCTCACCTTCACGTCGGCTCAGCAGGCTCTCGCGATGGACCTGGACACCCTGCCCGACAGCGGGTCGACCGCGCACGGGCACGCGTCGCGACTGATGGCCCAGGGCGCCCTGCTCGGGGCGCGGGGCAACTCCGGGGTGATCCTGTCGCAGATCCTGCGCGGCTTCGCCGACGCCGTCGCCGCGGTGCCGGCGGTGCGCGGCCGGGAGTTGGCCGCCGCGCTGCGGTCCGCGACCACCGCCGCGTACACCGCGGTCGCCCGGCCGGTGGAGGGCACCCTGCTCACCGTTGTCGCCGCCGCCGCGGACGCGGCCGAGC
>NZ_JAEVHM010000227.1 GCF_016802865.1 Micromonospora parastrephiae
GTGCCCGGCGGCCCGCACGCCGCGGCCGAGGTGCTGGCGCTGGCCGCCGCGCACGACCTGACGGTGGTGCCCCGGGGCGCCGGCACGAAGATCGACTGGGGTGCCGCGCCGGTGCAGGTCGACATCATGCTCGACACGGGCCGGTTGGCCGGCATCGGTCACGAGCCGGCCGGCGCGCCGGTCGCCGAGGTGGGTGCCGGCACGCCGCTGCGGGCGGTGCAGGCGACGCTGGAACGCACCGGGCAGCGGCTCGCGTTGGACGCCCCGTCCCCCGGCGCGACCCTGGGCGGTGTGCTCGCCGCCGGTGAGGCCGGCCCACTGCGGCACCGCCACGGCAGCCCCTGCGACCAACTCCTCGGTGTCCGCTATCTCGGCGCCGACGGTGAGCTGGTCAGCGCCGGGGGCGGCGCACCCGGTCTCGACCTGGCCCGGCTGCTCTGCGGATCGCAGGGCGCGCTCGGCGTGCTGGTGTCGGCGAGCCTCCGGGTGCAGTCGATGCCGGCCAGCCGGCTGTGGGTGTCCCGTCCGGTGTGGACGCCGCTGGAGGTGCACGACCTGGTCCGGACGATCCTCGCCGCCCGCCTGGACCCGGCGGCGATCGAGCTCGACCTCCCCGCCGGTACGCCCCGGCCGCGTACGCCGTACCCGCCCGGCCATCCGTCCGCCGCCGCCCGGGAGCGCCACCCGTCGATGTCAGGTCGGTCCGGTGCCCCGTCCCGTGCGGGCAGCCTGGTGGTGCTGTTGGAGGGCGGCCCGGCCGATGTCACCGAACGCGCCGAACGCCTGGTCGGCATCCTGCATGGGGAGGCGACGGTCGCGCACTCCGCCCCGACGTGGTGGCGGCGTTACCCGTTCGCCCCCGGCGACACCGCGCTGCGGCTGGAGGTGCCGATCAGCGACCTGCACGCCGCCGTGTACGCGCTGCGCGACGCGGCCGGCACCCCGGTGCCGGTCCGGGGCTCGGCCGGGCTGGGCGTGGTGCACGCGGCGCTGCCCGGCGCGCTGGCCCCCGACCGGGTGGCGTCCATCCTGGCCGCCGTCCGTGGGGTGTTGGTGGCCCGGCAGGGTCGCTGCGTCGTGGTCTCCGCTCCCGCACCGGTCCGGCGGGCCGTCGACCTCTGGGGTGAGATCGCCGGCCTGGCCCAGTTGCGGGCCGCGAAGGAGCACCTCGACCCGGAGCACCGTCTCGCCCCGGGTCGTCTGCCCGGCGGTCTGTGACACCCGCGGGCGCGGTCGGTCCAGCCACCAGCACCGGCAGGGTGCCCGCCGCCGTGGTCAGACCGCGTCGTTGCGCAGCACCAGGATGGCGATGTCGTCGCGGGGCGGCTCGACCGAGAAGTTGATCGCGGCGGCGCGCAGTCGGGCGGCCACCACGTCGGCCGAGTAGCCGGCCAGTGGCGCGGCCGCGTCGCGCAGCCGGTCGGTGCCGAACAACTCCCGTCCGCGTCGCCGCTCGGTGACCCCGTCGGTGTAGAAGATGAGGGAGTCGCCCGGGGCGAGTGCGATCTGCGCGGTGGGTGAGGTGATCGTGTCGAGCAGGCCGAGCGCGGTGCCGCCGGTGCCGACGAACCCGGCGCCGCCCTTGCCGGCCAGCAGCACCGGCCGGTCGTGCCCGGCCAGGTGCAGCGCGACGTCCAGCTGGTCGCCGTCGCCGGGCCCGACCGCCGCCAGGGCCAACGTGCAGTACCGGCCGCCGCCCCGCTCGACCAGCGTCTCGTTGAGCCGGGCCAGCGCCTCCGGCAACGGCTTGCCGTCGCCGACCAGCACCCGGATCACGTCCCGGACCAGCCCGGTGACCGCGGCGGCCTGGACGCCCTTGCCCGAGACGTCGCCGATCACCACCAGCCAGCGCCCGTCGGGCAGCGGCACCACGTCGTAGAAGTCGCCGCCCACCTCCGCGTCGTCGCCGGTCGGGACGTACTCGGCGGCGAAGCCGATCCCGTCCACCAGCGGCAGCACCGGGGGCAGCAGGGACTGCTGGAGGGTCTGCGCCACCCGCCGGCGTTCGGCGTGGATGCGGGCGTTCTCGATGGCCAGCGCCGCCCGCCGGGCCACGTCCTCGAGGACGGCCACCTCGTCCGGGTCGTGCCGGTGCCGCTGATGCCGCCCCACGGCCAGGGTGCCGAGCCGCTGCCCGCGCGCGATCAGCGGGACCGCGAAACCCTCCATCGGCCCGCCGAGCGGGATCTGCGCCGCGCTGCGCGACGCCTCACGGAGCCGCGCCTGGATCGAATCCGGTCCGGTCTCCGCCAGCACCTTGTGCAGCTGGGGCAGCACCGACTCGTCGGCGTGGGTCGCCGCCGCCAACCGCAGCCGACCCCACTCGTCGGCGGTGTGCACCGCGCACCACTGGCCGAGCCGGGGCACCACCAGCTGTGGAATCAGCGCCATGGTCAACTCGACGTCCAGCGACTGGGCCAGCAGTTCGCTCGCCTCGGCCAGGAACGTCAACCACGCCTGCCGGCGGACGTCGGCCCGGCGCAGCCGGTCGTTCTCCAGGTGCAGTGACAGCCGTTCGGCGGTGAGCACCGCGAGGGGCCGGGCGTACGTGGACGGCGCGGCGTCCAGCTCCAGCTCCCCGCCGTACGGGCGGTGCACGGTCAGCGGCACCCGGAGCAGTTCGCTGTCGTCGCGCGGCTGTCGGCCGAAGCGGGCCAGCACCTGGCGGCCCTGCCCGTCGCCCCGGTCCAGGCGGATCACGCCGCCGGCCGCTCCCACCATCTCGGCGAGGCGGCTGAGCAGGCCGGTGGCGAAGTCGGGCAGCGGGTCGTCCGCGTACACGTCGGGGGCGGTCTGCATGAGCTCGCTCATGGCGCTGGCGCTCGGCGCGGCGCCGTCGACGGCCATCCCGGTCGGTGCCGCGCCGCCGCCGGAACCGGCGGCGCCGGGCGGGTCGGCGTCGGGGCGGTCCAGCCGGAACCAAACGCCCTTGCCGGTGGGCAGGTACGTGGTGCCCCAACGGCTGGCGAAGTGGTCGACCAGCAGCAGCCCTCGACCCCGCTCGGACACCTCGTTGATCTCGGTGGCGTCGTTGCGGGCGCCGACGGTCAGTTCGTCGCCCGACCCGGCCGCGAAGTCGGAGACGGTCACGGTGAGCCCCACCTCGTCCGCGACGACGTCGATGTCCAGTTCGGTACGGGCGTGTTCGACGGCGTTGGTGGTCAACTCCGTGGTGAGCAGCAGAGCCTCGTTGGCCAGCTCGTCCAGGTGCGCCTCGGTCAGCACCGAGCGGACCACCGCGCGGGCGGCGGCGGGGGTGCGCCGGTCAGCGGGCAGGCGCACATGCCGGACCGCCCCGTTCCGGGCCCCGGCCGTCGCGGGCCCCGCCTCGGCTGACACCCTCGTATCCTCCACCGTCCCCCCGCCGGGTGCCAAGCCGATCACCATCGCCCCGGACGAGGGAAGTGCTCGGCACCGACATCCTCCGCCCGGCTGCGTCGAATCGGGTCGGCGCGACGGGTCTGGGACCCGGGCGAGGTCTGCGACGCACCGTACCCGATCGGTCGTCCGCGGGCGGATCGGTGCGGCTGCCAGGCGGTCCGGCGGGTCGCGCACCCTGGCACTGCGGCGCGCCCGGGCACAATATGGGGTGGCCGGTGTGCCCGCACGGACCGGCACCCCCGAGTTGAGCGAGGAATGATGACCACGGCGAAGCAGTCGGTGGCGGATCCGTCCGCGTCCGACCACGAGGCGCTCCTCGGTGAGTTGACCGAGGCGCTGCGGCGAGTCCGTCGCGGCGACCTGAAGGTCCGGCTGCCCCGCCGCGCCGGTACGGCCGGTGAGGTGGCGGACGCCTTCAACGAGGTGGTCTCGCTCCAGGAGCGGCAGTACCTGGACCTGCGGCGGATCAGCCGGATCGTCGGCCGGGACGGCCGGCTCACCGAACGCCTGGACGACGAGGGACTGGACGGCTCCTGGGCGGAGGGGCAGCGGGCCATCAACTCGCTGATCGACGACCTGGGCCGGCCGACCACGGAGATCGCCCGGGTGATCGTGGCGGTCGCGGACGGCGACCTGTCGCAGCAGATGGCACTGGAGATCGACGGTCGGCCGCTGCGCGGTGAGTACCTGCGCATCGGGCGCACGGTGAACACGATGGTCGACCAGTTGTCGTCGTTCTCCAACGAGGTGACCCGGGTGGCCCGTGAGGTGGGCACCGAGGGCAAGTTGGGCGGTCAGGCCGACGTCCGGGGCGTCGCCGGCACCTGGAAGGACCTCACCGACTCGGTGAACACCATGGCGTCGAACCTCACCTACCAGGTGCGGTCGATCTCGCAGGTGTCCACGGCGGTGGCCAAGGGGGACCTCTCCCAGAAGATCACCGTGTCGGCCAAGGGTGAGGTCGCCGAGCTGGCGCACACCATCAACTACCTCACCGACACGCTGCGGCTCTTCGCCGAGCAGGTGACCCGGGTGGCCCGTGAGGTGGGCACCGAGGGCAAGCTGGGCGGTCAGGCCGAGGTGCCGAACGTGGCCGGCACGTGGAAGGACCTGACCGACAGCGTCAACTCGATGGCGTCGAACCTGACCGCCCAGGTCCGTAACATCGCGCAGGTTTCCACGGCGGTGGCGCGCGGTGACCTGTCACAGAAGATCACCGTGGCGGCGCAGGGCGAGATCCTGGAGCTGAAGGACACCGTCAACACGATGGTGGACCAGTTGTCGTCGTTCGCCGACGAGGTGACGCGGGTCGCGCGTGAGGTGGGCATCGAGGGCAAGCTGGGCGGTCAGGCCCAGGTGCGGGGCGTCTCCGGCACCTGGCGTGACCTCACCGAGAACGTCAACCAGCTCGCCGGCAACCTGACCAGCCAGGTCCGCAACATCTCCCAGGTCTCCACGGCGGTGGCGAAGGGTGACCTGTCGCAGAAGATCACGGTGGACGCCCAGGGCGAGATCCTGGAGCTGAAGAACACGGTCAACACGATGGTGGACCAGTTGTCGTCGTTCGCCGACGAGGTGACCCGGGTGGCCCGCGAGGTCGGCACCGAGGGCAACCTGGGCGGTCAGGCCCAGGTCAAGGGTGTCAGCGGTACGTGGCGGGACCTGACCGACAACGTGAACTCGATGGCGTCGAACCTGACCAGTCAGGTCCGCAACATCGCGTCGGTGACCACGGCGGTGGCGAAGGGTGACCTGTCGCAGAAGATCACGGTGGACGCGCAGGGCGAGATCCTGGAACTCAAGTCGACGGTCAACACGATGGTCGACCAGCTGTCGTCGTTCGCCGACGAGGTGACCCGGGTGGCCCGCGAGGTCGGCATCGAGGGCAAGCTCGGCGGTCAGGCGCAGGTCAAGGGCGTCTCCGGCACCTGGCGGGACCTCACCGAGAACGTCAACCAGCTCGCCTCGACGCTGACCACCCAGTTGCGGGCCATCGCCCAGGTGTCCACGTCGGTGACCCGGGGCGACCTGACCCAGCGGATCGCGGTCAAGGCGCAGGGCGAGGTCGCGGAGCTGAAGGACAACATCAACCAGATGATCGTCACCCTCCGGGAGACGACCAAGAAGAACGCCGAGCAGGGCTGGCTGGACTCCAACCTGGCCCGCATCGGTGGCCTGTTGCAGGGTCAGCGGGACCTGGGCGAGGTCTGCCGCATGATCATGACGGAGGTGACCCCGCTGGTCGACGCCCAGCTCGGCGCCTTCTTCCTCGCCGACGACACCGACGGCAGCATGCGGCTGCGGCTGACCTCGTCGTACGGGTACGTGGCGCGGGGGCACGACGTCACCTTCGGGCCGGGTGAGGGGCTGGTCGGGCAGACTGCCCTCTCCCGCCGGACGATCCGGGTCAGCGCCTCGCCGAACAGCCGGCTCACCCTGCGCTCCGGCCTGGCCGAGACACCCCCGTCCGACCTGGTGGTGCTCCCCGTGCTGTTCGAGGGGGAGCTGCTCGGCGTGATCGAGTTCGCCAGCGTGGCCGCCTTCTCCGAGCTGCACCTGTCGTTCCTGGAGCGGCTGGTGCTGACCATCGGCATCGCGGTCAACACCATCCAGGCCAACCGTCGTACGGAGGAGTTGCTGGCCCAGTCGCAGCGACTCGCCCACGAGTTGCAGGAGCAGTCGGCGGAGTTGCAGCGCACCAACGCCGAGTTGGAGGAGAAGGCCACTCTGCTGTCCGAGCAGAAGGGCAACATCGAGACGAAGAACCGGGAGATCGAGCTGGCCCGGCTCGGCCTGGAGGAGAAGGCGCAGCAGCTCACCCGGGCGTCGGCGTACAAGTCGGAGTTCCTGGCGAACATGAGCCACGAGCTGCGTACGCCGCTGAACTCGTTGCTGCTGCTGGCTCGGCTGCTGGCGGAGAACTCGGAGCAGAACCTCAACCCCAAGCAGATCGAGTTCGCCCGCACGATCCACAGTGCCGGCTCGGACCTGCTCTCGCTGATCGACGACATCCTGGACCTCTCCAAGATCGAGGCGGGCCGGATGGACGTCGAGCCCACCGAGATCCGCTTCACGGAGATCCGCGGTTACGTCGAGCAGGCGTTCGCGCCGCAGGCCGAGGAGAAGAACCTCGACTTCCAGGTGCGTGTGAGCAAGGATCTGCCGCCGGCGCTGGTCACCGACGCGCAGCGGTTGCAGCAGATCCTGCGCAACCTGCTCTCCAACGCGGTGAAGTTCACCGACAACGGCGCGGTGACACTGCGGATCGCCCCGGCGGCGGAGAACGCCGTCTTCGACGTGCCGGCGCTGACGAACGCCCAGCAGGTGATCGCGTTCACGGTGATCGACACCGGGATCGGCATCTCCGACGACAAGCTGTCGATCATTTTCGAGGCGTTCCAGCAGGCGGACGGCACCACCAGCCGTCGCTACGGTGGCACCGGCCTCGGTCTGTCGATCAGCCGCGACCTGGCTCGGTTGATCGGCGGCACCATCACGGTGTCGTCGGCGCCCGGTCAGGGTTCGACGTTCACGTTGTTCGTGCCGCAGGTGCTCGCCCCGGACGCGGTGGTCGCGCCTCAGCCGCCGTCCCCGCAACGCGCCGGTCTGCCGTCGTCGCTGCTGATGCCGCCGCTGGAGCTGTTGCCGGAGCGGCCGGAGGCGCCGGCCACGCGCCAGCTGGACGGCGCCACGGTGCTGATCGTGGACGACGACGTACGCAACGTCTTCGCCCTGACCAGCGCATTGGAGCTGCACGGGATGACCGTGCTGTACTCGGACAACGGGGCGGACGGTGTCCGCCTGCTGGCCGAGCATCCGGAGGTGGACATCGTGCTGATGGACGCCATGATGCCGGACCAGGACGGGTACGAGACCACCCGCCAGATCCGCCGCAACCACCGCTTCGCTGATCTGCCGGTCGTCTTCCTGACCGCGAAGGCGATGCCGGGCGACCGCGAGTCGGCCCTCGCGGCCGGCGGCAGCGACTACATCACCAAGCCGGTCGACCTGGACGACCTGATCGAGTTGATGTCGTCCTGGATCAGCGGCAGCCGGACCGAGGAGATTTCGTGACCCAGATGGCCAAGGCGCTGCTCGTGGACGACCGGCGGGAGAACCTGATGGCCCTGGAGGCGATCCTCCAGGGCCTCCCGGTCCAGTCGGTGGCGGTGGAGAGCGGCGAGGCGGCCCTCAAGCAGTTGCTGGTGGACGACTTCGCGGTGATCCTGCTGGACGCGCAGATGCCG
>NZ_JAEVHM010000228.1 GCF_016802865.1 Micromonospora parastrephiae
GGGGACGTCGCCGTTGGCCGGGCGGTGTTCAGCGGTGTGTCCCGGCAGCCCACCCTGGACTCGGTGACGCTCTACCACCGGCTGGAGAACGAGCCGCGGAAGCAGGCCCAGAAGGCCGCGTCGAGCAGCGTCCGCGGCCAGCGTGCCGATCGCGGTGGCCGCCGCCAGCGCCAGCACGGTCTCCAACAGCCCGCCGAGCGCGCCCAACCAGGCCCAGGGCAGCAGCAGCGCCAGCCCGGCGGCGACCGCGAGCAGTGGCACGGCACCGGGTCGGCGGGACCGTGGTCCGGCCGGCTCCGGACCGTCCACGGCTGCGGCCGGCGGCGCGGCGGAGGCGTACGGCGCGGCGGTGCTGCCCGGTACGCCCGAGCGTCGCGCCGACCAGCGCACGGTGAGTGCGGCGAGCGCCGCCACGGCGGCCAGCGTGACGAGGTACGCCTCGTGGTGCACCTGCGGCACGAGACGCGGCAGAGTGAGCACCCCGAGCGCGAGAGCGGCGGCGAGCCACACCCGTCCGGTGGCCCGCACCGGGGCCGACCGGGGCAGCACGGTCAGCAGCAACGCGGGCGTGCCGACCAGGACGACGGTGGCGAGGGCCAGCACCGGCCAGAGCCAGCCGACCCGGTCCCGTCCGAAGCCCAGCAGCACCTGATCCGTGACCCAACCACCGGTCTGGGTGGCCACGGTGACCCCGACGGTCCAGAAGCCGACCAGCACGGCCGCGACCACCGCCCACGGGTTGGCCCGGCCCGGTGGCGGCTGGTGAGCCAGCGGTTGACCAGCGGGTGACGGAGAGCCGACCTGCATGACTCGCACAGTACGGGGCGGGCGGCGCATGTCGGCACGCTGCCCAGGGCGGATACGGTGGATGGGTGCGAGACCCCAGTATCTCCCGATCCGTCGCCGGGCAGCTGTCGCCGGTCCGCCGTGCCGCCGACCTGCGTCGACTGCGCGCGGAGCGCTTCGACGTGTTGGTCATCGGGGGCGGGGTGACCGGTGCCGGCGCGGCGCTGGACGCGGCGTCCCGGGGGCTGAAGGTGGCTCTGGTGGAGGCGCGGGACCTCGCCGCCGGCACCTCCAGCCGCTCCAGCAAGCTGATCCACGGCGGCCTGCGCTACCTGGAGCAGTTGGAGTTCCACCTGGTCCACGAGGCGCTCACCGAGCGCGGCCTGCTGGCCACCCGCCTCGCGCCGCACCTGGTCCGCCCGGTGCCGTTCCTGGTGCCGCTGCCGGCCGGTCGGGGCCTGCGGGATCTGCCCGCCCGGCTCTTCCGCCGCTCGTACTACGGCGCCGGCGTGGCCGCCTACGACGCCTTCGCCGGGGTCTTCAACGGTGGCCGGGGAATGCCGCTGCACCGGCACCTGACCCGCGAGGGGGCCCGGCGGATCTTCCCGAGCCTGCGGGCCGACGCGCTGGCCGGAGCGATCCGCTACTACGACGGCCAGGTCGACGACGCCCGGCTGGTGGTCACCCTGGCCCGCACGGCGGCCAGCCTCGGTGCCACCGTGGTGAGCAGCGCGCGGGCGGTGGGGCTGATCCGGCAGGCGCGGGAGGTGACCGGTGTCCGGGTCCGCGACCTGGAGGCGCCGGCCGGCTCACCGGACGCCGAGTTCGAGGTGCAGGCCCGTACCGTCATCGCCGCCACCGGTGTGTGGAGCGACGACATGTCCCGGATGCTCAACGACGTGGGCCTGCGCCCCGGCGTCCGGGTGCGCGCGTCGAAGGGGGTGCACCTGGTGGTGCCCCGCTCGGCGATCACCGGCGAGACCGGGCTCATCCTGCGTACGGCCAGTTCGGTGCTCTTCGTCATCCCGTGGGGCGGGCACTGGATCATCGGTACGACGGACACCGACTGGCGGCTGGACCGGTCCCACCCGGCGGCTTCGGCCCGCGACATCGACTACCTGTTGCAGCAGGTCAACACCGTGCTGGACCGGCCGCTGACCACCGCCGACATCGAGGGCGTCTACGCCGGGCTGCGGCCGCTGCTGGCCGGTGAGGCCGACTCCACCTCGAAGCTGTCGCGCGAGCACGCCGTCTTCGAGCCGATGCTCGGCTTGCTGCTCGTCGCCGGTGGCAAGTACACGACGTACCGGGTGATGGCCTCGGACGTGGTCGACCGGGCCGCCCGGCGGCTGGGCGGCGCCCGCCCGTCGCGTACCGCCGACCTGCCGTTGCTGGGCGCCGACGGGTACCCGGCCATGTGGCGGGACCGGGCCGACCTGGCCCGCCGGCACGGCGTGCCGGTGGGGGTGGTGGAGCACCTGCTGGAGCGGTACGGCACCCTCACCCTGGACCTGTTGGCGCTGATCGACGCCGATCCGCTGCTGGCCTCCCCGCTGGCCGGCGCTCCGGAGTACCTGGCGGCGGAGGTCGCGTACGCGGCGCGGGCCGAGGGCGCGTTGCATCTGGAGGACGTGCTGACCCGGCGGACCCGGATCTCCTTCGAGACCAGCCATCGGGGCCTGGAGTCGGCGGAGCACGCCGCCGAGCTGATGGGTGCGGTGCTCGGCTGGGACGAGGACGTCCGGGTCCGCGAGGTGGAGCACTACCGCGCCCGGGTGGAGGCGGAGCGGCAGTCGCAGCTGATGCCGGACGACGCGGCGGCGGACGCGGCCCGGCTCGGTGCCCCGGATGTCCGGGGTTACGCGGCCGACCGTGGTGGCGACGACGACCAGGCCGCGGTGCGCCCGGCCGCCCGATGACCGAATAGTGACGTTACCGATGGGTAACCATCGATACCGACCCGGATGGTGGTTTCGGACGCTACCTACGGTGGGGTAGGTTTCCGCGCGTGCTGTACCGCGCGCGCCCCCGTCTGCTCGCCCCCCTGTTCGCTGCGGCACTCGCCGTGGCGCTGACCGGATGCTCGCCTATCGGCCGGGACGCCGGTGAGACACCGCAGGCACAACCACCGGTGGGCTCGGCGCCGGCGGGCCGCTGCCCGAGATCCCCACCACCGTCGCGGCGGGACAGGTCAGCCTGCTCCAGCGGCTCGGCACCGACGGCCCGCTGCGCACCCTCAGCGTGGAGCGCAACGGCGCGTGGCAGTGCCTGGACTGCGCCGGCGACGGGGTCACCTCCCGTGGCACGCTCGCCCCCGAGCAGACCGAACGGCTCCAGGTGCTGCTCGCCGACCCGAGGCTGGCCCAGGAGACCGACCAGGCCCGGCGGTACCGGGCCACCTGCATCGACGCGCTGACCTCCAGCCTGCTCACCTCCGCAGGGCTGATCACCTCGCAGGACTGCCCGGGCGAGGAACGACCGGTGGTCGCCGGGGAGATCCTGCTGCTGCTCACCCAGGCGACCCCGGCCGAGGTCAAGGGCTGATTCCGAGCCGGGTCAGAGCACCTTGCCCGGGTTGAGCAGACCGGCCGGGTCGAGCGCCGACTTGATCGCCTGGTGCACCCGGACGCCGACCGGCCCGATCTCCCGGGCCAGCCAGTCCCGCTTGAGCAGCCCCACTCCGTGCTCGCCGGTGCAGGTGCCGCCCAGGTCCAGGCCGAGCCGCATGATCTCGTCGAACGCCCGCCGGCCCCGTTCCAGGCTCGCCGGGTCGGCCCGGTCGACCACGATGTTCGGGTGCATGTTGCCGTCCCCGGCGTGCCCCACCACGCCGATCGGCACGTCGCACTCCGCCGCGATCCGGGCCACACCGTCCAGCAGCGCGGCGAGCGAGCCGCGCGGCACCGCCACGTCGTCGATCACCAGGCCGCCGTTGCCGCCCGGGTAGGCGTCGGCGGCGAACTTCTCCATCGCCGGGTGGGCCAGCCGCCGCGCCTGCAACAGCGCCGCCGCCTCCACCGCGTCGGTGGCCGCGTAGACCTCGTCGGCGCCGGCCGACTCGCACACCTGGGCCAGGTCGGCCAGGTCGTCCGCCGCCCGGGTACCGGTGTCCGCGGCGGCCAGGAGCAGGGCCTGCGCGTCGGTCCGCAGCCCCATCGGCTGGTACGCCTCGATCGCCCGCAGGTGGGTCTGGTCCAGCAGTTCCAGCAGGCTGGGTGTCAGCCCTCGGGCGGCGATCTCGGCCACCGCGGCGCCGGCCGCCGCCGTGGACGGGAAGACCGCCACCATGGTCAGCGACTGGGCCGGGGCGGGCCGCAACGCCACGGTCACCTCGGTGATCACCCCGAGGGTGCCCTCCGAGCCGACGAAGAGCCGGGTCAGGTCGTAGCCGGCCACGCCCTTCGCGGTACGCCGGCCGGTGCGCAGCACTCACCGGAGGCGAGCACGACCTCCAGGCCGAGCACGTACTCGGTGGTCACGCCGTACTTGACGCAGCACATGCCACCGGCGTTGGTGGACACGTTGCCGCCGATCGTGGACGACTCCCACGAGCCGGGGTCCGGCGGATACCACAGCCCCTGCTTGGCCACCGCCCCGGCAAGCGTCGCGTTGACCACCCCCGGCTGGACCACCGCGATCCGGCTCACCGGGTCGATCTCGCGGATCTCGTCCATCGCGACGGTGCTGAGCACCACCGCGCCGTCCACCGCGTTCGCCGCGCCGGCCAGCCCGGTCCGCGCGCCCTGCGGCACCACCGGTACGCCGTGTCGAGCCGCCGCCCGGACGACCGCGACCACCTGCTCGGTGCTGCGGGGGCGGGTCACCACCAGCGGGGTGCCGGCGGCGCAGAGGTCCGCCTCGTCCCGCTGGTGCATCCGCAGCAGGTCCGGGTCGGTGAGCACGGCGTTCTCGCCGAGCGCGGTGCGCAGGTCGTCGAGGAGTCCGGTGGGGGCCATGCAGCCGAGGCTAGGTCGCCGGCCGCCGATCATCAACATGATCCACTGAGCGGGATAGCTTGGGCGGCATGCTCTACCTGGACCGGCCTGCCTGGCCGTGGCGCGGTCGGCTCTGGTCACACCTGATCAGCGACGTCTCGTACGCCGAGCTGCACGCCTTCGCGGAGGCGTTGGGCGCGCCCCGGCGCGGCTTCGACCGTGACCACTACGACATTCCGGCCGACCGGTTCGCGGCGGCGGTGTGGCTCGGTGCCCGGGTGGTGCCGAGCCGGGAGCTGGTCCGGTTGCTCCGCGACGCCGGTCTGCGTCGCCCGAAGCACCTGGTCAGCCCGTCTCCACCGGTGAGTCGGTGAGCGCGGCCAGCTCGCGGCGCAGGTTGTCCCGGGCCGGCCGTTCCCACCGACTGGCCAGCGGCGGCAATCGGAACAGCGCGGGCAACGCCAGCAGATTGGTCAACACCGCCGCCCGTCCGGCCCGGAAGGCCGCCTCCGGCACGTGCGCGTACTCCCGGCGGATGGCCGCCGCGTAGCGGTCGTACGTCTGCGGCGGCGCGGCCAGCACGGCGAGATCCGCGTCGCAGAGCAGTGCGCCGTCGCGGTCCCCGGGTGTCACCGCGTGCCCGGCGGTGAGCAGCACCAGGCGGCGCACCTCGGCCGCCGCGGCCGCCGGCACGCCGAGCCCGGTGAGCACGCGTGTGGCCAGCGCGGCGCTGTCCCGTTCGTTGGCGTCTCCAGTGGCCCGGGGGTCGTAGACCGCGTCGTGGCACCAGGCGGCGAGCCGGACCAGGTCGACCCGGCCGGCCAGGTCGGCGTGCCGGTCCACCACGTCGAGTACGGCGCTCAGGTGGGCAACCGTGTGGTAGTGCCGGTGCGGCTCCCGCCACCGGGCGAGCAGCTGCTCGCCGGCCCGGGTCACGTCCGGTTCCGGCCGCGCGCCGGCATCCCGGGCCGCCGCCCGCCACCGGTCCAGCAGGTCGATCACCGCCCGAGTCTGCCGCATCGGCACGCGACGCGCGGGACGGGAGGATTCAGCGGTCCTGCCACGGGTAGTCGCGCCCATGGCCGTGGCCCGGGACAAGCGACCTCCGATGGTGCGGCGTACCGCGCTGCGCGAAGGGCTGGTGGACGTCGACGGTGCCCGGATCGCCGAGGCCACCGAGCAGTTGCGCCATCGCGGCCGGGCCACCCTGCACGACCGCCTGCACCGGGTGCGGATGGCCGGCGGACTGGCCGTGCAGGCCGGGCTCGCGGCCGGGCTGGCGTACCTGATCTCGCACAAGGTGCTCGGCAACCCGCAGCCGGTCTTCGCGCCGATCTCCGCGGTCGGCACCCTGGCCGCGTCGGTCGGCCAGCGGTTCCGCCGGACCGTGGAACTGATCGTCGGCGTCGGGATCGGGGTGGCCATCGGTGACTTCCTGATCTACCTGCTGGGCACCGGGGCCTGGCAGCTCGGCCTGGTGGTCACCGTGGCGATCCTGTTCACGATCTTCGCCGGGGCGAGCGTCGCCATCGTCATCCAGGCGGCGGCCACGGCGGTGCTGATCGTCACGCTGAGCCCGTCGACCCAGAACCTGGAGATCCCCCGCTTCGTCGACGCGTTCCTCGGCGGCGGGATCGCGCTGCTGGTGACGGCGCTGCTGCTGCCGCTGAATCCGCTCCGGGTGATCAACCGGGCCGCCCGGCCGGCCCTGGACCTGCTCGCCGCCCAGCTCGACGTCACCGCGGACGGATTGCGCAACCGGGACCGCGCGGGCGTCCAGCGGGCGCTGGAACGGCTGCGCAACAACAAGGAGGAACTGGCCACGCTGGCCGAGGCGATCGAGGGGGCCAAGGAGACCGCCACGCTGTCCCCGGCCCGCTGGCACCGCCGCGACGAACTGACCCACTACGCGGAGGCGGCCGACCCGATCGACCGGGCGATGCGCAACACCGGCACGCTGGTCCGCCGGTCCGTCACCCTGATCGAGGACGAGGAACCGGTGCCCGACCCGATGCCGGACGCCATCGGTCACCTCGCCGAGTCGGTCCGGCTGCTCAAGCACGAGTTCGCCGCGGGCGAGGCGCCGGAGAAGGCCCGGGAGCGGTCGCTGCGCGCGGTCAGCGAGGCCGGCCGGGCGTACGGCGAGGGGGTCGGCTTCTCCGGCAGCGTGGTCATCGCCCAGATCCGGACCACCGCCAGTGACCTGCTGGTGGCCTCCGGAGTCGAGCAGGAGGAGGCGAACCGCTGGATCCGCACCGCCTTCGGGGAGCAGGAGCGGCCCGTCGGTGAGACGGCCGATCCGGGCGAGGCGCCGAAACCGCCGACCGCCCCGCCCGTGGGGTGAACACCGCCGCCCGGCTCACCCCAGTTCGGCGAGCGCCGCGAGCAGCCGGTCCACCTGGTCGACGCTGCTGCCCAGGCCGATGCTGGCGCGCAGCGCGGTGGACGGCAGGTCCCGTCGGCCGCTGCGCCCCGCCGCCTCGGCGAGCAGTCGCCGAGCCAGCGGGTGGGCACAGAACAACCCGTCGCGTACGCCGATGCGGTGCTCCGCGGCCAGCCGGGCGGCCACCTCCGCGGAGTCCCACCCGGCGACCACGAACGAGACGATCCCGACCCGGGGCGCGTCCGGGCCGAAGGTGTGCAGCTCCACCACGTGCGGCAGGGCGGCGATGCCGGCCCGCAGCCGAGCCAGCAGCGCCTGCTCACCGTCGGCCAGCGCGGCCGGTCCGCGCCGGCCAGCGCCGTGCAC
>NZ_JAEVHM010000229.1 GCF_016802865.1 Micromonospora parastrephiae
ACCGACGTCGGTGGGCCCGCGCGGCCGGGACCGGCTGGTTGTACGTCCTGCCCGCCCTGGTGATGTACGCGGTCTTCGTCCTGCGTCCTCTCGCCCTGACCGTCCAGTACTCGCTCTACGACTGGAACGGCATCGGTGTGGCTCGCTGGGTGGGCCTGGACAACTACCTCACCGTTTTCACCGACAGCGATCTGCTGAAGATCATCTCCAACGCGGTCATCCTGATCGTCTTCTTCAGCTTCATCCCCGTCGCGCTCGGGCTGTTGGTGGCGAGCATGGTCCGCCGGGTCACCACCGGGACGTTCGGGACGGTCGTCCGCACGGTCCTGTTCCTGCCGCAGGTCATCCCCCTGGTGGCGGCGGGCATCGCGTGGAGCTGGCTGCTCTCCTCGAACGGCCTGGTCAACCAGGTGCTGCGCGCGATCGGCCTGGGCGGCGTCGCCCGTGCCTGGCTCGGCGACTTCGACACGGCGCTGCCCGCCGTGGGTGTGATCGGCGCCTGGGTCCTGCTCGGTCTCTGCACGATCCTGCTCGTCACCGGCATGAGCAAGATCGATCCGGCGCTCTACGAGGCCGCCCGCCTGGACGGCGCCGGGCCGGTCCGCGAGTTCCGCGCGGTGACCCTGCCCAGCCTGCGCCAGGAGATCGGCGTTTGCCTCACCGTGACGATCATCGCCGCGCTGGCCAGCTTCGACATCGTCTACATCTCCACCAGTGGCGGTCCCGGCCTGCAGACCACCGTTCCCGGTCTGGAGATCTACCGGCTGGCCTTCTCGCAGCGGCAGGTCGGGCTCGCCTCGGCGCTCGCCGTCGTCCTCATGGTGCTGGTGCTGGCCTGTGTCCTGCCGATCCAGCGACTGACCCGGGAGGAGAAGCCGTGAACCTGAGCCGACGCGAACAACTGACCGGGCGCATCTTCCTGATCGCCCTGATCCTCGTCACCCTGCTGCCGTTCGTGAGCATGCTCTCGGCGGCGTTGCAGCCCCGCGGCACCGTGCCCAGCGGCCTGACCTGGCCGTCCGACCCCCAGTGGGGGAACTTCGCGGACGCCTTCACCGCCGCCAACATGGGCGCCCTGCTGCGCTCCAGCCTGCTCATCGTGGCAGGTGTCGTGCCGGTGTCCGTGCTCATCGCCACCATGGCCGGGTTCGGGCTCGGTCAGCTGCGGGTGCCCGGCGGCCGAATCGTCTTCGGCCTCCTCGTGCTCGGCCTCACCCTGCCCTTCGAGGCCGTGGTCACCCCGCTCTACTACCAGATGCAGGATCTCGGGCTGCTCAACACCCGGTGGGCCATCATCCTGCCGCTGATCGGTCTGTACATGCCGTTCGCGGTGTTCTGGATGCGGGCGCACTTCACCAACGTGCCGGTCGAGCTGTCCGAGGCGGCGCGGGTGGACGGCAGCAGCACCTGGCAGCTCTTCTGGCGGGTCCAGGTGCCGCTCGCACGCCCGGCCATCGCCTCGCTGACGATCCTGATGTTCCTCTGGACGTGGAACCAGTTCCTGCTCGCCATCGTCCTCGTCGACGACGCCACCAAACGCACGATGGCCGGCGCGCTCGGGGCGTTCCAGGGTCAGTGGGGCACCGACCTGGTGCTCCTGTGCGCCGGATCGCTGTTGATCCTCACCCCCACCCTCATCGTGTTCCTGATCTTCCAGCGACAGTTCATCAAGGCCCTCATTCAGGGGTCACTGAAGGGATAGGCAGTGGTCACACAGCCGCAGATCCACGGCGACGTCGACGAACGCTACGGGCACGTCGCCGACGTCTTCCGCGACAACTTCACCTTTAGGGGCGACGTCGGCGCGGCGGCCACCGTCTACGTACGGGGCCGCAAGGTCGTCGACCTGTACGGCGGGATCGCCGACACCCGCACCGGGCGGCCCTGGAACGCGCACACGCCTGTCGTCGTCTTCTCCTGCACCAAGGGCATCCTGGCGATCTGCGCCTACCTGCTGGTGCAGGAGGGACGACTCGACCTCGACGCTCCCGTGACGCGCTACTGGCCGGAGTTCGGGCAGCACGGCAAGGAACAGATTCCCGTACGTTGGCTGCTCACCCACCAGGCCGGACTGCCCGCACTGGACCGACCCCTGACCCTCGACGAGATCCTCGCCTGGGATCCGGTCATCAAGGCGATCGAGGCGCAGGCCCCTTTGTGGCAGCCGGGCACCGCGCACGGCTACCACTCGATGACCTACGGCTGGCTCGTCGGTGAGGTGATCCATCGCGTGACCGGGCAGCTACCCGGCTCGTTCTTCCGGGACACCGTCGCGGGACCCCTCGGCCTGCGCACCTGGCTCGGTCTTCCCGCCACCGAGAACGACAGCGTGGCCTGGGGCCTGGCGCCCCCGCCGGACGCCGAGCCGTTCGTCGACCCGGTCGCCGAGCGGGGAATCACCATGGGCGGAGCCTTCGCCTTCCCCGCCGACGCCGACGGGCTGGTCACCTTCAACGACCCCGCCATCCGGGTCGCCGGCATCCCCGGCGCGGGCGCGGTGAGCACCGCGGACGGCCTGGCTCGTCTGTACGCCGCCTGCGTCTCCACCGTCCAGGGCGAACCCCTCCTCAGCGGCGCGGCCATCGACGACGCGACCGTCGTCCGGTCGCGCGGTCAGCAGCGGCACGGTCCGCCGGACAGCGGACAGCGCTGGGGCACCGGCTTCCTGCTGCATTCCCCGCCGGCCCGGCCGCTGCTCGGTGCGCGCAGCTTCGGCCATGACGGCGCCGGCGGGAACCTCGCCTTCGGCGACGCGGACCATCAGGTCGGATTCGGCTACGTCGTCAACCAGATGCGCGGCGCCGACGACGACCGCGCCAACCGCCTCACCGCCGCCGTCCGCGCCTGCCTCGACGCCTGACTCGGCGACGCCGACCCCGCGGGGCTCCCTGGTATCCGGGACCCGGCCTACCGCCGAGTCACCACCGGGGAGCCCCGCAACCGTCTCAGTCCGTCGCGCCCGCCGGCTTGTCCTGGGCGAGCAGCCAGCGAAGGATCCTGCCGTCCTCGTAGGTGGGGCCGAACGCCGCGTGGTAGTCCGGCAACGAGAACGCCTCGTCGGCGTACTCGCTGTAGCGGACCAGGTCGGCGGCCTGCTCGGGGGTCTTGCCGCGAGCCTCGTACGCCTGCCGCAGCAGCGTCGAGGAGTTCCGGGCGCCGGAGACGTTGAGCAGGTGATCGTGCTCGCCGTGGGTGATCCACAGCGGGATCTCGGCCGCCGCGATGGCGGTGGCCTGTGTCGCGTCGACCGGGAAGCCGCCGGTCACCAGTCCGCCGGCGAACAGGTCCGGTCGCTTCGCGAACGCCGCCCAGAGCAGCTGGGAGCCGTACGACACGGTGGTCGCGTACACCCGGCGGGTGTCCACGGCGAACCGGCCGACGAAGTCGTCGAGTAGCTTGACCAACAGGTCGGCCTCGGCCGCCCCTCCGACCCGCTGGTGCTGGGGCGCCAGGACGATCACGTCCTCGGAGGTGCCGGTCCACTCCGACTGCAGCCACGCGGTCGCCGGGATGTCCGCGGCGAGCTGGACGCCGAGGTTGTCGCCGTCCCAGCCCATTCCGTGGCCGGGAAGGACGACCATCAGCGGGTACGTGCGTCCGGGCTGGTAGTTCTTCGGCAGGTGGTAGTGGTACGGCAGGACCATGCCACCGCTGAGGAAGGAACCGTAGGTGAAGTCGTCGACCAACCGGTTGACGGGCTTCTCGGTGACCTGGCGGGACTCGCGGGGGGTTGCCCTGGCCAACACCGGCCCGTTGCCGGAGCCGCGGCCCGGCTGGCCGTGTACGTCCTTGCGCTGCACCACCCGGGTCGGCAGCTCGGGGTTGACCTTCACCGTGCAGAGGAACGTCGGGCACTTGGAGACGATGACCGTCCAGCCGCCCGGGTCGGTCGGGTCGAGCTCCACGATGACGTACCTGCCGGGCGTCGACCGATGGTCGGCGCGGGTGTTCGCCACGCCGTTGGTGTAGGTGTGCGTGACGGTCCGGTCGGCGAGCTTCGGCAGGTCCTCGATGGGGTTGAACCGAAAGTTGTAGATGGTGTCGGCCACCGTGAACGTGGCGTTGTCGAGGCTGCGGGGGTTCACGGTGGCGCCGTACTCGATCGCCACCGCGGAGACCTTCTGCCCGTACGTCTGGACAGTGGTGATCGGGGTGATGCTGCGGATTCCGTCCTCCGTGCGGGGGCCGCCGTTCGCGGCGTACGCCGTGCCGGAGGCGGCGGTCAGCATGAGGGTGGTGATGAGCGGGATCAGTCCTCTTCGCAGTCTCACGTGAGTCCATTCTCGAAGAAGGTTCGCCCATCTGGCGGGCCCTTGCCGAGGGGCGAGTCGGGGCGTCTCGTTCGCTAAACTGATTTAGCGGAGCATGGGGGGCGGCTCTGGACGTGTCAATACCGCGCCGGCCACAAGCGAAGCCTTCGGAGCGACCAGCGCTGGGGAGGACCTAGCGCTGCGTTCGGGCCAGCCGCAGCTCCCACGCGGCGATGGCGGTCACCGTGAGCGCACCGAACACGCTCATGGCGACCTGCGCCCAGGTCGGGACGACGAGCGTCCCCGTGCCCAGCAGGACGTCGGCGGCGACGATGGTCCAGGCGATGATGATGGTGGACACCGGTGCGACCGCCGCGTCGATCCTGGCGCCCCGGTACGCGTGCCGGTTGGCGAGAAACGACCAGCGGAAGAAGAGGACGAAGCCGGCGACCGCCGTGCCGATCCCGCCGAGGGTTCCGAGCAGCAACAGGAGCAGGAAGACGATCCAGACCACGAGACGGAGGAGCCAGTCGACGACGCCGGAGGGTGGTTCGGCGTCGGCCAGGACCAGCGCCGGAAGAGCGCTGACCCCGAAGATCACCCACGGTGCGAGGACTGCCACGACGCAGGCGAGGCCGGTGCCGAGGATCGACCCGAGCACCGACCGTACGTCCGCCCACAGGCGACCGGTGCCGTGTCGCGCGGCGGAGTACCGCATGCTGACCCCGACCGCCACCAGCGCCGCGACGATCAGCACCAGTGCGGGATGCAGGGCCGCGACGATCCTGAGCCCGTTCTGCATCTCGCCGACGAGCCGGCCGCCGGCCTCCCGGGTGGACAGGTCGACGAAGAGCAGCGGGGCGACCAGCACCGTGACGACCATCCCGGTCACGGATCGCACCATCTGCACCCGGTCGAGCAGCGGCGGTCGGCCCCGGTCCTCCACGACGAGCCAGCTCGCGTGCCAGAGTCGGGACCAGAGCCCATCCGTCAGTCGTCCGGCCCGCGACGGTGCCGTACCGATCATCGGCGCACCTCGCTCTCCGTTCCCTGCTGAACACTGTAGGTAGTGTCGACAAGGGGAGTGCTCAGCCACCGAGCGGAGGCGCTGCCTCAGGCGCTCAACGCGCCCTCTTCGTCGGCCGTTTACGCGGCGGCGTCAACAGGTCGGCGATCGCCCCGATCGCGGACGGCACCAGGCTGTAGTACGCCCAGACGCCGCGCTTCTCACGCTCGAGGAGGCCGGCCTCGGTGAGGATCCGAAGGTGATGGCTCACGGTCGGCTGAGAGAGGCCAAGTGGCGCGGTGAGATCACTCACCGATGCCTCGCCCTCCGGAGCGGACTGGATCAGGCTGAGAAGTCGCAGCCGAGCCGGGTCGGCGAGTGCCTTCAGCACTCCCGCGAGTCGCTCGGCGTCGACGCGCTTGATCGGCTCGCCAACCAGCGGCGAGATAGCAGGCATATCGGTTTTCGCAGCTCCCACGTCCCCCATCGTCCCACCAACACCAGGGATAGATGGGTGGAACCGCCACCAGTACCCCGAAGGCGTCATCCGGCGCTGTCCATGTCGGCCCCGAGGCGCGCCCGGTGAGCCAGCCAGCGCGGCCGATCTACTTGTCGTCCCGAGCAGCGACATGGAACCTGTAGCATGCGGCGGACGACGGGCGGCAGCCGGAGCGCGGCTCTGGCACGACTCGCCGCGCGACTCCGCCCGACCGGGCGGCCGCAGCGCCGGCGAGGCCGGGGTCGGAGTGAGAGAGGAACCTGCTCGGCGTGTTCCAGGAACCGGACCGAAGCCAGATGACCGGTGGAAACTCCATCAGCTCAGCGCGCCGCGGCGCGTCAGACACGGACCCACCGGAGGCGTGGGACGCGGAACTCGCCAAGGCGGTACGGCAGGTCGCCGTGCTGCGTACGGGGTTCTACATCGTCGTACTGCTGATCGCGCTCGGCGGTCAGGTGTCCGGGGCGATGGAACGGCTCAGCATGCCGTGGTACGTCGCCCTCCCCGCCGTCGGGGCGCTGGAGTTGGGCGGCGTCGTGGTGCTGGCGAACGCCGACCTGCGCCGCCGCCTCGGCGAACAGGCGATCCTGTCCCGCGTGCTGTCGGCCGGCATCGCCGTCGCCGCCGTCGCCTTCAACTGGCTGGCGCACAGCAACCACCTCGAAGGCGGCTTCTACGCGGGCATGTCCCTGCTCGGCTATCTGGTCTGGCTGATGAACACCGAGAACCAGCGGCGGGACCGGCTGCGCGCCAAGCGGCAGTTGCCACCGACGACGCCGGCGTACGAACCGGTCGGGCACTGGTTGCGACACCCGTGGCTGACCCGTCGTGCCCGCTCGCTGGCCAAGGCCGACTCCGGCCTCGGGCTGTACGGCTCGCTCGACGCGGCCCGTGCGCAGATCCGCGCCGAGCGGCGGCAGGCCGCGCTCAGCAAGGTGTTGCACCGCAAGATCACCCGAGCCTTGGACGCCACCACCGCGGACATCGCCGTGGCGGTCTACGACCTCGACGAGATCGCCCGGCGGCTGGCCGAGCACGCGGACTACGACGGGCTGACCACGCTGATCGCCGCCGATCTGGCACCTGCGCGGGTGTTGGCCGGAAACCTGCCGGTGCAGGGCCGTCGTCGGCGGTGGCGTCGCTCCGGTCAACCCGACCCCGTCGCGCTGGCTTCGGCCGCGCGGATGCTCGCCGACGTCCCGGAGCGGCTGCTCGCGCACGCCCCCAAGCCGGCCATGGTCGCGGCGCCCGAGCCCGTCGCACCCTCCGAGCCCGGTGCGCCTCCGGTCGCCCCCGAGGGGGACGCGGCCTCCGGCGGCCCCGTGCCGGCCGGAGACCCCTTCGAGCGTCCCAAGGCCGTCGAGCGGGTGCCGGACGGCATCGAGCGACCGACAGCACGGCGGTCCCGGGCGACGCCGGACCGTGGCGGCCAGCAGGCGGGGCGGTCCGAGAACACGGGCCAGACCGTGTCGACATCCGAGCAGCCCGACCCACCCCGCGCCTCGGACTGGGCCGCGCTGCACGCGGAACTCGCCCCGCTCCTGCCGGCAGCCGCGCCGCGCCGAACCACGCGCAACACGCCGGACCGGTCGGACGTCAGCCGGGCAGAGGCGCCGTCGACGACGAACGAGCAGGTCTCCCTGGCAGCGCCGGCCCCCACGGCGCCGGCCCCCACGGCGCCG
>NZ_JAEVHM010000023.1 GCF_016802865.1 Micromonospora parastrephiae
CCGCGCCTGGTCGACCTCGCCGACCGCCTGGTCGGCGCGCAGCTCGAGCAGGGCAGCCAGGGCCGCACGGGCGGACGTTGGTACGGCCGAGGAACGCGGCACGGGCGCGTCGGGCCCACCGCGCGGCGGCGACCGGCTCGCCGGCAAGCAGGGCCGCCTCCGCGCGAACCTGGAGAGCATCCGCGTACGTGTGTCCGAGCTGCTGCTGCGTCGCCCGCTCCACCGCGCTGGCGAGTTGCCGTTCGGCCTCGCGGTACAGCCCGGCCGCGACCAGCGCGCGGGCCCGTTCCACGGCCAGGTTGGCGAGCCGGCCCGGCGCGAGCACCCGGTAGTCGGCGTCGGACTGGGCGAAGGCACGCAGCGCGGCGGGCAGGTCACCGGCGATCACGTCGAGGCAACCCAGGTTCGTCCGCGCCATGGCCACATGCAGGCCGAGCCCGTGCCGGGCGGCGACCTCGGCGCAGCGCCGCAGGTCGGCCCGGGCGAGCCGGACGTTGCCCGCCTCCAGGTGCACGAGGCTGCGATTGTTGAGCGCCTTAACCAGATCGGGCGGGTGTGTCAGGTTGCTCAACAGGTCAATGGACTCGTCGTACTGGCGCAGCGCCTCCGCGTTGCGGCCGCTGCGTTTGAGCAGCAGGGCCCGCTGGCCGAGCAGGATCGGCCGCTGCGGCGGAGCCACGAGTGCCTCGGCCTCGTCCAGCAGTCGGAAGCCCAGCTCCACCCGGCCTCGCTCGGACTCGGCCCAGGCGAGGCTGATCAGCAGGCGGGCGTGGATGTCGCGCAGGGCGGGGTGGCGCTTTGCCAGCCGCAGGCCCGCCCGCAGTTCCCGGGCGGCCCGCCCCGGCTGGCCGGCGTCGCTAGACGCCAGGCCCGCCGCGTGCCAGCGGGTGGCTCGGCGAGCGAGTGCGGCCGGGTCCATGTCACAGAGTGAGGGCCGGCGTGACCACCTGCGGTGCGTGCTCACCCCGCGCCGGGTGCACCACCACCTGCGCCAGGCCGTGCGGCACGCCGTCCAGCACGAACCGGCCGGACGCGTCGGACTCCACCGTCTGGGACGGGTCGGGCGCGGGGTGCCGCAGCTCGACCCGTACGGCGGCGCCAGGCGCGAGCCAGCCGTCGATTCGGACGAGGCCGTCGGGCCGGTCCACGATCGTGATCATCACGGTTCGGCTCTCCGCGTCGAAAGTCAGGGTGCGGGTCCGTTCCGTGCCACGCACCGCGCCGACGAGATGCTCTTCGCGCAGCCGGGCGACGTCCCGGTCAACGTCGTCGAGTGCCAGTACAAGGCGTACCCGGTCGTCGAGGTCGGGGGGCGGCGGGTCGAGCCGGGTGAGCACCGCGGCCAACTGGTCCAGGATCGCCTGGTCCAGGTCGTCGAGCGGCTGGTCGGCGGAGTGCGGGGCGGTCATGTCGGGCTCCACGTCGAGTCGGCGGCCAGCATCTCCCGCAGCTTTGCCAGGCACCGGCCACGGGTCGGCCCGATGCTGCCGCGCGGCATGCCCAGCGCCTCGGCCACCACCGTGTAGTCGGGGCGGTCGACGTGCGCGACGATCCGCAGCAGCGCCCGGCACCGCTCCGGCAGCCGCGCGACGTGCTGCCATAGCGCCCGGTCACGTTCCTCCGACAGCAGCAGCTCGGCCGGGCCGGGATCCGGGTCGGGCGAGGACTCCAGTGTCGCCGCATCATGCGGTGTCTGCCGCTGTGTGAGCCCACGTACACGCCAGGATTCCCGGCGGGTGGTGGTCACCAGCCACGCGGTGAGCGCGCTCGAGGACCGTATGGTGTGCAGTCCGCGTACTAGCTCCAGCCAGGTCGTCTGGACGACATCGGCGGCCTCCTCGAGGGCGAGGCCCTGTGCCCGGGCGACGCGCCACAGCAGCGGGTTGAGTTCCCGGACCACCTCGTCGAGGGCGTCCCGGTCGCCCGCCCTGGCCCGTTCGAGGCGCTCGCCGAGGCGTGCCGCGCGGTCGAGCGATGCGCCCGCGCGGTCCACCGGCACATTGGACATGGCGTCAGTCCGGCAGCCGCACGGATGCCGGCACCAGCCCCTGGGCGAGCTGGCCCGCGTACCGGGCCGCCGCGAACGACGTGCCGCTCCAGTAGGCGTACGCGCCCTGCACGGTGACCGGTGCCGTGGACAACGGCATGATGCTCACCGCGTTGGTGCCCTCGTGCCACTGGCGCACCCATACCCCGTGGTTGCTGTATGCCGCCCGGGCGGTCGGCGAGGCGCAGGCCCCGACGCTGATCACGGTAAGCGTCGGGTCGACGGCGAAGGCAGCCGGATAGACTGGGCTGTCCGTACCGCCGTTCCCGGCCGAAGCGACCACCGGAACGCCCCGGTCCGCCAGGCGTTTGAGCGCCTCCCGGACCGGCTCCAGCTCTTCCTCCTCGCCGACCCCCGGGCGGCCGAACGCGGTCAGTACGACGTCGACCCGGTGGCCGTCGCAAACCCGGTCCGCCAGCCAGTTCAGCGCGTGTGCCGCGTTCAGGTCGCTGACCCGGCCCGCATCGTTCATCACCCGCAACGAGAGGGTCCGCGCGTCGGGCGCCTTGAGGCGGACCAGCCCGGCGAGGAAGGTGCCGTGCCCCCAGTGACTACCGAAGTCCGGCCCGTCTGTCTCCTCGCCGTGGCTCTCCTGGCCGGCGATCTCCGGAATGGTGCGCAGCGGCGTCCATCCCTGCGCCTCCTCCCAGTACGGCTCGCCGTCGGTCTCCACCAGCCAGTCGTGCTCCCGCACCCCGGTGTCGAGCAGCGCCACCACGGGCCGCCCGGCCGGGAACTGGCTGGCCGGGCGCCGTATGGGCTTCGGCATCATCACGTAGTCGGGCGCCGGAAGCCAGGCAACGGTGCCATGCCCACTCTTGCAGCCGCTGGCCCGGAAGTACGGGTAGAGATTCTCCTCCAGCCGGGCGTCGTCCTCCACGGTCGCGGCCGTGCACTCGTAGTCGGTCAGGCACTCCGGCACGTCGGCGTCGGCTCGGCCGGCCAGCCGGCGGCTGGCCCGGGCCACGGCCACCGGGTCACCCTGGACGGGCAGTTCCACCAGTTCGACGGCGGGCGGTGCGGGGGCCGCCGGCGGGGACAACGGCCGGCCCAAACCGGCCTCGGCCAGCAGCCCGTTGAGCCGCTCGACCGTCTCCGGACGCTCCGCCACCCACGCAGGCACGAGCACCACGTCAGGACGGTAAGGGGGGCGGGACACCTGACCTCCCAGTAGTACGGCCGAGTCACTCAGGACGTCCCGCGCCCTGCGCGGGTCGGTAGTCACCAGCCCAGTTGAGCACGTTCCGCTGCAGCCGCCAATGGCCCAGCCGGCGCATCGACGATAGCCATCCGATGTGTATCTCAGGGGCCCGTCCGCTCCCTTGCTACAGATGGACCTGCGCCCACGGCTTGTGCCTTCACCTTCGGCGTCGACACAGGATGGACCTGCTGGGCTGAAGCGGGCAAAGATGGACACCGGCTTCGCCTGGATCGACGTGTCGGCCGGTGCTGGCCACGATCATCCTGCGCCTGCGGAACCGCACCTACCGGCGCATCCACGACGAAGAGACCGTCGACGCGACCGCGACGACATCCCCGACGTCTACCAGCAGCCTGCCGGGGGTGGAGGGTCACGCCGAAGCGGGTATGCACCGTGTCGCGGATGGTGGCGGCCAGGGTGAGCAGGTCACTGGTGCTGGCCGTGCCGCTGCGGTTGGTGAGGGCCAGGGTGTGCTTGCCGGAGATGGCCGCGCCGTCCGGGCCGGGGTGCCCCTTCGCGAAGCCGGCCTTGTCGATCAACCAGGCCGCGCTCACCTTGACCATGCCGTCGGCACCGGGCCAGTTCGGCGGGTCGCCCAGTTCGGCGGCGCGTTCCCGGAGCGACTCGTACGTTGCCCGGTCGAGGACCGGGTTGGTGAAGAAGGAGCCGACCGAGCGGGTGTCGGGGTCGGTGGCGTCGAGCACCATGCCCTTGCCGGCGCGTAGGCGCAGCACCGCCGCGCGGGCGTCGGCCAGCGGCACCTGGTCGCCGACCTCGACGCCGAGCGCCCGGGCCAGTTCGGCGTACCGCACCGGGCCGGAGAGCGGGGACCGGGCGAGTCGGAAGTCGACGGACAGCACCACCCAGCGGTCCCGGTACTTGAAGATGCTGCCCCGGTAGGCGAACTCGCAGTCGGCGGCGGGGATGACGTGGCGGCCGCCGTCGGCCCGGTCGTACACCTCGACTCCGGTGATCGTCTCGGCGACTTCCTGGCCGTACGCGCCGACGTTCTGGATCGGGGTGGCGCCGGTCGAGCCGGGGACGCCGGAAAGGCACTCCAGCCCGGACCAGCCGTTGGCGACGGTGGCGGCGACCAGGTCGTCCCACGGTTCGCCGGCCTCGACGCGTACCGTGACCGACCCGGCGTCCTCGGCGATGACGCGCAGGCCGCGGGAGCGCACCAGGACGACGGTGCCGGGGAAGCCTGTGTCGCCGATCACCACGTTGCTGCCGCCGGCCAGGATCAGGACCGGCTCGTCTGCGGCCCGGACGGCCTCCACGATCTCGTCGGCGCTGGTCGCGGCCATGATCCGCCCGGCCGGCCCGCCCATCCGCAGCGTGGTGTAACTGGCCAGTGGACCAGGGATGGCACGATCGGCTTCGGTTGTCGGCTGGGCGTAGGCGTCTGACACGTCTTTCACCTTAGGCTGAGGAGTAGCCGTGGCACCCACTGGTGGCTCGGCACCCCCGGGAGGATGGCGATGAGCAGACTGCAGGGCAGCAAGGATTTCTGGATCGGTGCGCTCCGGGCGGAGGGGCCGGCCTTCGCCGCGGCGGTGGCCGAGGCGCCGCCGGAGACACCGGTGCTGTCCTGTCCGGGCTGGACAGTCAACGATCTCACCCTGCACCTCGCCGGCATCTACCATTGGGTTTCTTCGGTCGCCGGCTCCGGCCTAACGACTGTGCCGCCCCGCCGGGAACGGGTCGAGGCGGAGCCCGGCGTGAGCCCGTTGCAGCTCTGGCAGCAGGGGTACGACAGGCTGATGACCCTCTTCGACGGGCTCGACCCGGAGGCGCCGGCGTGGAACTGGGCTCCGCAGCCGAAGCGGGCGGGTTTCTGGCCGCGCCGGATGGCGCACGAGACGGCGGTGCACCGCTGGGACGCTCAGCTCGCCATCGCCGCCGGTGAGCCGGTGGAGGCGAAGCTCGCGGCCGACGGGGTGAGCGAGGTGCTGGACACCTGGCTGCCGGCGGGCCGGCGGCATGTGCAGGGCGACTGGCACGGCGTGGTGCAGCTCGCGGCGACCGACGCGGCTCAGGAGTGGTATCTGCGGCTGCGCGGCCAGGGGGTGGCGCTGCTCGACACGGCGACCATCCTCGACCACGATGATCACCATGCCCGGGTGCAGGTCACCGGCACCGCGAGCGATCTGCTGCTGGCCCTCTGGGGCCGGGTGAGCTTCGAGACGTTGGACGTCACCGGCGACCGCAGCCTGCTCGACGGTCTGCGTCCCGACTGACCGGTCTGCGCTCTGGCGAGGGCGTCACCCCAACGGGGTGACGCCCTCGTTCGTGTTGGCAACCATTCGGCAACTTTGAGAGAGCGCTCTCTTGACAGTGCCGGGGGGACCCCCCACCCTCGTGCGAGAGCGCTCTCTCATTACCGCCGCCATCGACCACCTTGAGAGGGGTCCGAATCCCATGGCTGTCTTCCCGCGCCGCCGCCTCGCAGCGGTGGCCCTCGCCGCCACCACCGCCCTGCTCGTCACCGCTGGCTGCGGCGGCGGCGACGAGCAGGGCGGGGACGGACCGGTCACGCTGACCGTCGACGTCTTCGGCCAGTTCGGCTACGAGCAGCTCTACCAGGAGTACATGGCCGCGCACCCCGACGTGAAGATCGTCGAGCGAGGCACCGGCACCAACCTCGACGAATACTCACCGAAGCTCACCCAGTGGCTCGCCGCCGGCCGGGGCGCCGGCGACGTCGTGGCCATCGAGGAGGGCCTGCTGGTCGAGTACAAGGCGAACCCCGGCAACTTCGTCAACCTGCTGGACCACGGCGCCGCCGACCTCAAGGGCAACTTCCTCGAATGGAAGTGGAACGCCGGGCTGACCGCCGACGGCAAGCAGCTCATCGGCCTCGGCACCGACGTCGGCGGCATCGCCATGTGCTACCGCAAGGACCTCTTCGAGAAGGCCGGCCTGCCCACCGAGCGGGACGCGGTCTCGAAGCTCTGGCCCACCTGGCAGGACTACATCGCCACCGGGGAACGGTTCGTCGCCGCCAAGACCGGCGCGTCCTTCCTCGACGCGGCCACCAACACCTTCAACACCATCCTGCTGCAGACCGCCGGCAACACCACCGGGTACAGCTACTACGACACCAGCGACAAGCTCGTCGTCGACAGCAACCCGGCCGTACGGCAGGCCTGGGACACCACCATGGACATCGTCGACTCGGGCCTCTCCGGGAAGTACGGATCCTGGTCCGAGGAGTGGGTCTCCGCCTTCAAGCAGTCCAAGTTCGCCACCATCGCCTGCCCCGCCTGGATGACCGGGGTCATCGAGGGCAATGCCGGCCCGACCGCCCAGGGCAGGTGGGACATCGCCCGGGTGCCCGGCAACGGCGGCAACTGGGGTGGATCGCACCTCGCCGTACCCAAGCAGAGCAAGCACCAGGCCGAGGCGATCGAGCTGGTCAAGTTCCTCACCAGCGCCAAGGGGCAGATCGGCGCGTTCAAGGCCAAGGGTCCGCTGCCGTCCTCCCCGCAGGCGCTCGACGACCCCGCGATCACCGGCGCTTCCAACGCGTACTTCTCCGGAGCGCCCGTCGGCACCATCTTCGGCGCCGGCGCGAAGAGCCTCAAGCCGGTCTACATGGGCCCGAAGAACCAGGCCGTCCGCACCGAGGTGGAGAACGCCGTGCGGACGGTGGAACTCGGCCAGCGCAACCCGGGGCAGGGCTGGACCGACGCGGTGACCAACGCGAAGAAGGCCGCCGCCAAGTAGCCCGAGCCAGCGTGCGGGCGGGCCCGGGAAGCCGAGGTCCCGCCCGCACGACGGAAAGGAGTCCCCGGGCATGACCGTCCAGCTCGACGCCCGTCCGCCGGTCGCACCGGCACCCGGTAACCAACGCCAATCCTCGGGTCGGCTCAGCCGGTTCGACACCCGCTTCTCGCCGTACCTCTACATCGCCCCGTTCTTCCTGCTGTTCGCGGTCTTCGGGGTCTACCCGCTGGCGTACACCTTCTGGGTCTCCCTGCACGACTGGGACCTGCTCGGCACCGACCACCCGTTCGTCGGCGCGGAGAACTACACCCGGCTGCTCGCCGACGTCGACTTCTGGCACGCGTTGGTCAACACGCTGGGCATCTTCGTGATCTCCACCGTGCCGCAGTTGCTCGCCGCGCTCTGGCTGGCCAACCTCCTGAACCGGGGGCTACGGGCCCGCACCGGCTGGCGGATGGCCGTGCTCGTCCCGAACGTCACCTCCACCGCCGCCGTGGCGATCGTCTTCGGGGTGCTCTTCGGCCGCGAGTTCGGCATGGTCAACTGGCTGCTCGACCTGGTCGGCCTGGACGCGATCGAGTGGAAATCCAACCGGTTCGCCTCCTGGGTGGCCATCTCCGCCATGGTCGACTGGCGGTGGACCGGCTACAACGCGCTGATCCTGCTGGCCGCGATGCAGGCCATCCCCCGTGACCTGTACGAGGCGGCGGCGATCGACGGAGCCAACCGGGCCCGGCAGTTCTGGTCGGTCACCGTGCCGCTGCTCAAGCCGACGATCATCTTCTGCGCCATCATCGCCACGATCGGCGGGTTGCAGCTCTTCACCGAGCCCCGGATGTTCCATTCCGGCACGAATCCGATCCGGGGCGGACCGCTGCGCGAGTCGCAGACCCTGACCATGTACATGTTCGAGAACGCCTTCGCCCCGCACTACAACTTCGGGTACGGCTCGGCGGTCGCCTGGCTGCTCTTCGCGCTCATCGCGATCGTCGCGGCGGTCAACGTGCTGGTCCTGCGCCGCCTCGGTGGCGGGCCCGGCCCTCGGAAGGGAGCGGCCCGATGAGCCGGCTCTGGCGGGCCAGCCCGCTCACCTACCTCGCCCTGGTGTTCGCCGCCGGCCTGTCGATTTTTCCGATCTGGTGGATGTTCGTGGTCGCCAGCCGTTCCAGCGACGCCATGGGGCAACTGCCGCCCCCGATCACGCCGGGCGGCAACCTGGGGGCCAACATCTCCCGGCTGTTCGACAACACCGACGCGTACTTCCTGACCGGCCTGATCAACTCGGTGATCGTCGCGACCACGGTGACCGTCTCCGTGGTGTTCTTCTCCAGCCTGGCCGGGTTCGCCTTCGCCAAGCTGCGGTTCCGCGGCCGCAACGCGCTGCTGCTGGTGATCATCGCGACCATGATGGTGCCGACGCAGCTCGGCGTGATCCCGCTCTACCTGCTGATGACCCGGCTGCACTGGAACGACCGGTTGCCCGCGGTGATCGTCCCGGTGCTGGTCACCGGGTTCGGGGTGTTCATGATGCGGCAGTACGCCGGCCAGGCGATCAGCGACGAGCTGATCGAGGCCGCCCGGATGGACGGCTGCGGCACCGCCCGGATCTGGTGGCACGTGGTGCTGCCCGCGCTACGCCCGGCCGCCGCGGTGCTCGGTCTGCTCACGTTCATGACCACCTGGAACGACTTCCTGTGGCCGTACGCTGTGCTGAACGACCCCGCGAATCCGACCGTGCAGCTCTCCCTGCGGGCGCTGTCGGACGGGTACTACCAGGACATGTCGCAGGTGTTCACCGGGACAGCCATCGCGACGCTGCCCCTGCTGCTGGTCTTCGTGCTGTTCGGCCGCCAGATCATCGGCGGGATCATGGAAGGTGCGGTCAAGGCGTGAACGAACTCCGTTTTCCCGAGCATTTTCTCTGGGGGGCGGCCACCGCCGCGTACCAGATCGAGGGCGCGGCCCGCGACGACGGCCGCGGTCCGTCCATCTGGGACACCTTCAGCCGTACGCCGGGCAAGGTGTACCAGGGCCACACCGGCGACGTCGCCTGCGACCACTACCACCGGTACGCCGACGACGTGGCGCTGATGGCCGAGCTGGGGCTGCGGGCGTACCGCTTCTCGGTCTCCTGGCCCCGGATCCAGCCCGACGGCACCGGTCCGGCCAACCCCCGTGGGCTGGACTTCTACGACCGGCTCACCGACGCGCTCCTCGACCGGGAGATCGACCCGATCGTCACCCTGTACCACTGGGATCTGCCACAGACCCTGGACGATCGGGGCGGCTGGACCAACCGGGACACCGCCGAGCACTTCGCCACGTACGCCACCGCCGTGTACGCCCGCCTCGGCGACCGTGTGGACGTGTGGACCACCCTCAACGAGCCGTGGTGCTCCGCGTACCTCGGTTACGGCAACGGGGTGCACGCCCCCGGCGAGCAGGACCCGGCGGCGGCCTTCACCGCCGTACACCATCTGCTGCTCGGGCACGGCCTGGCGGCGCGGGCGCTGCGCGCGGCCGGCGCGCGCAGCGTGGGCATCACCGTCAACCCGGCCGACGTACGGCCGGCCGACCCGCAGAGCGCGGCGGACGCCGCCGCGGTCCGCCTGGTCGACGGCCTGCACAACCGGATCTTCCTCGACCCTCTGCTGGCCGGCGGCTACCCCGACGACGTACGCGAGCACGTGGCGCGCATCGTCGAGCCGACGTTCATCCGCGACGGTGACGAGAAGCTGATCGCCGCCCCCATCGACCTGCTCGGCATCAACTACTACGCGCCCAGCTACGTCGCGGGTCGACCGGACGGCGCCGGCAACGGCGCGTACCCGGGCACCGAGGGCGCGGTGCACTTCCTGCCCGCGACCGGGCCGCTCACCGACATGGGATGGATGATCGAACCGGCCGGGCTGACCCGACTGTTGGAGCGGATCGCCACCGACTACCCCGGTGTGCCGCTGCTGATCACCGAGAACGGCGCGGCGTTCCCCGACAAGGCTGGCGCCGACTCGCCCGACGGTCCGGCGCAGGTGATCGACACCGATCGGATCTCCTACCTCGACGGGCACCTGCGCGCCGCGCACGAGGCGATCTCCCGGGGCGTGGACCTGCGCGGTTATCTCGTATGGTCATTCCTGGACAACTTCGAGTGGGCGGAGGGTTACCGCAAGCGGTTCGGGATTGTGCACGTCGACTACCTGACCCAGCGGCGCACACCGAAGGCCAGCGCCCGGTGGTACCAGGAGGTGATCTCCCGGAACGGGCTGTGACGAGCGGGGGGAGTCGCGATGACGACGGCGCACCGGCCGACGCTCGAGGCGGTGGCGGCACGGGCCGGGGTTTCCCGGGCCACCGTCTCCCGCGTGGTCAACGGCTCCACCACCGTCGCCGAACCGATCCGCGAGGCCGTCAACCGGGCCGTCGCCGAGCTGGGGTACGTCCCCAACCTGGCCGCCCGCAGCCTGGTCACCCAGCGCACCGACTCGATCGCCCTGGTCATGCCGGAGGCGGCCACCCGCGTCTTCTCCGACGACCAGGTCTTCCCCGGCATCATCCGCGGCGTCAGCCAGGAACTGGAGGCGGCCGACAAGCAACTGGTGCTGATGCTGGCCGGCTCACCGGCGGGGCACCACCGCGTCGAGCGGTACACCACCGGCCGCCACGTGGACGGGGTGCTGTTCGCCTCGCTGCACGGCGCCGACCCGCTGCCCGGCACGCTGGCCCGGCTCGGCATCCCGGTGGTGTGCAGCGGCCGGCCGCTCGGTGACGTGCCGGTGCCGTACGTCGACGTCGACCACGTCGGCGGGGTGACCGCCGCCGTCCACCACCTGATCGACAGCGGTCGCCGACGGATCGCCACCATCGCCGGCCCGCAGGACATGGTCGCGGGGATCGAACGGCTCACCGGTTACCGCACCGCCGTGGCCGCCGCCGGGCTGCCCGAGCTGGTCGCCGTCGGCGACTTCACCCGGGAGTCCGGGGGCGCGGCGATGCAGCGGCTACTCGCCGACCACCCCGACCTGGACGGCGTCTTCGCCGCCTCCGACCTGATGGCGCACGCCGCGCTGCGGACGCTGCGCGAGGCCGGCCGGCGGGTGCCGGAGGACGTGGCGGTGGTCGGCTTCGACGACATCGAGACCGCCGCCTACACCGAACCGCCGCTGACCACCGTCCGGCAACCGATCGTGGAACTCGGCCGCCGGATGACCCGTCAGCTGCTCCGGCTGGCCGCCGGGGAGACCATCGAGCCGGTGGTCATGCTCCCCACGGAGCTGATCCGACGCGCCTCCGCCTGACCCGCGTGCCCGCGTGCCGAGTGCCGCGTGCCCGCTCCAAGATCCGCACAACTTCATGGAAATAGTGGCCTCACGACGCCCGGAGGCCACTATTTCGATGAAGTTGGTGCCTGCGATCGGGGTGGACGGCGCAGTTAATGCGTCGCTCTCACGGGAGATCGTCGTTAGCCTCGCCGGCATGCCGGACCCTGTCGCGCTGCTGCACGTCCCCGCCCTCTCCGACGTCGCCGAGTACGCGGCCACCATCGACTCACCTGCCCGACTGGTGTTCACCGCCGGGGCGTGCCCGCTGGTGGCCGTGCTCGGCTACACCGACCAGCTCACCGAGGTCGAGGCCGTCGCCGCCGTCCGGATGGCGGTCTGAGATGCGGATCCGTGTGGCGCGTCCCGATGATGCCCCGGCCGTGGTGGCACTGCGGGCGGTGGTCTTCCCGTACCTGGTGCGCGGCGTCGAGTCGACCCAGAAGATGATCGCCGAGCCGATACCGGGAAGGGGATGGACCGCCTTCGTGGCCGAGGTCGACGCCAAGATCGTCGGATGGGTGACGGCGCAACGCAACCCTTCGACCTCGACGCCGGACTTCGGTGACATCAACCTGCTGCACGTGCACCCGCAGCACCGGCGACGCGGTATCGGCACCGCGCTGCTGACGACCGCGACAGGTCACCTCGCCCCAATGGGGGTCCGCCGGTTGCGCACCTTCGCCCAGCCAGAGGCGCTGCCGTTCGCCCGTCGGCACGGCTTCGAACCCAGCCGAGAGCTGCGTTTCTCGGCACTCGACCTGATTCCGGCCCCCGCGCTGCCCGACCCGCCGCCGGGCGTACGGCTGCGCCCGCTCGCGGACATGGACCCGCACCTCCTGTACGAGGCGGACGTGGCCTCGGCGGTCGACGAGCCGGGCGATGTACCGGTCGACGCGATGAGCTACGAGAGCTGGCGGTACGACGTCTGGGAGAACCTCGGCCTCGACCGGACGGCCAGCACCGCCGCCGAGGTCGACGGAGTGGTGGCCGCGTTCAGCGTGGTGAAGCGGGACGGCGACCGAATGTGGTCGGACTACACCTGCAGCGTTCCAGCGTACCGGGGCCGAGGGCTGGCCCGACTGGCCAAGACGGCGGCACTGCACCGAGCCGCCGCCAACGGCGCACGCATCGCGTACACCTCGAACGACGAGGCGAACGCGCCGATGCTCGCGATCAACGCCCGGCTGGGCTACCGGCCGGTCGCAGCCGAGTGGTCCTGCCTGGCCGAGCTGACCTGATCAGCAGTCACCCCTTGAGCCGGGTGATCAGCACCCGCCCTCTAGGCGACCATGTTGTTGAAGACCCGGTCCTCCGCGCCGGTGGATCGCGCCGTCGACTCCGCCGCCGCCGAGCAGCGACGAGTTCGCGGCGTTCACGACGGCGTCCACGCGCTCGGTGGTGATGTCCCCGTCGACCAGGGTGATCTCCATGTCAGCGCTCCTCGGTCGACTGGCCCAACGATCGGCGGGCCAGCAGGGTGGCACCGGCGACCGCCGCCGGCATGATCAGCACCGCGCCGAGCGGGATGAGGAAGCAGAGGAAGACCGCCACCCCGAAGCCCAGCGCGGCCGGCCGGTCCGCCTTGAGGATCGTCCGACGCTGCGGCAGCCGCATCCCCCGCCGGTAGAACGGCGCCCCGACCAGCTCCACGGCGAGGAACCAGCCACCGACCGCCGCCCCGATCACCGGTACGACCGTCTGGCCGACCACCGGGATGAAGCCGGCGAGGAAGAGTGGGATGCCGACCAGCGCGGTGAGCGCCACCAGGCGTACCGAGTCGGCGATGCTGCGGCGCAGCGACGACCAGAAGGGGACCTCCACCGCACCCGGGGTGCCGCCGAGTCGCTCCTCCACCCGCTCGGAGATCTTCTCGTAGAACGGGTCGCCGATGACCAGGGTCACCGCCGTGAAGGTGAGCACGCCGAGGAGCCCGCCGAGCCCCAGGAAGGCCAGCCCCGCGATCACCCGGACCAGGCTGCGGGCGGAGGTCGACCAGTCGTCGGCGAACGGGGTGACCAGGGCGGCGAGGTCGTCCACGAAGTACACGAGGGTGGCGAACGCGGCCACGAACAGCACGCCGGAGATCAGCGCCGGCACGATGCCCAGCAGCATCAGCCCAGGGCTGCGAACGTAGAGGCCGAACCCGCGCAGGAGCAGCCCCGCACCCGCGAGGAAGCGTCCGACGACCCCGGTCACCGGGCTGGCGATTTTGCTGACATCCACGATCGAGCAGCCTAACGACCGGTGATCGAATCCGCCGGGTGGCGAGCGGGCAGGATGGGCGGGTGCGCGTCTCCCGACTGATCTCGTTGCTGTTGCTGTTGCAGGCGCGCGGGTCGATGACGGCGGGCGAGCTGGCGAGGGAACTGGAGGTTTCCGAGCGGACCGTCTACCGGGACGTGTTGGCCCTCTCCGCCGCCGGGGTGCCGGTGTACGCCGACCGGGGTCGGGCCGGCGGGTACCGGTTGCTGGGCGGTTACCGGACCCGACTGACAGGGCTGACCCGGGACGAAGCCGAGGCGCTCTTCCTCGCCGGCCTGCCCGGGCCGGCCGGCGACATGGGGCTCGCCGACGCGGTGGCGGCAGCCGAGTTGAAGGTGCTTGCCGCGCTGCCACCGGCCCTGCGCGACGCACCGGCACGCGCCGGGCAGCGGTTCCACCTGGACGTGCCGGGCTGGTTCCGGGAGACCGAGCCACCACTCTGGCTTTCCGAGTTGGCCCGGGCGGTCTGGGGAGATCGGGTGGTGGAGCTGCGCTACCGACGCGGCGACCGTGAGGTGACCCGGCAGGTCCAGCCGTACGGCCTGGTGCTCAAGAGCGGGACCTGGTATCTGGTCGGCCGCATCGGCGACGACACCCGCACCTACCGGGTGGACCGGGTCACCGGGGTCGAGGTGGGCGAGGAGAGCTTCGACCGCGACGAGGGCTTCGACCTGGCCGGGCACTGGCGCGAGCAGGCCGGGTCGTTCCTGCGGACCATGCTGAGGGCCGAGGTCACCGTCCGGCTCAGCCCCGCCGGCCTGCGCCAGCTCCGACACCTGGTCGACGCCCCCTTCGTGTACGACGAGGTGGCCGCCGCCGCCGGTCCGCCCGACGGGCAGGGCTGGGTGGTGGCCCGGCTGCCCGTCGAGTCCGTCCAGGTGGCCTATCACCAACTGCTGGGGCTCGGCCCCGAGGTGGAGGTCGTCGACCCACCCGAGCTACGGCAGTTGCTCGCGGAGGCCGCCGACCGTCTCGGTGCGCTCTACCGGTAGCCGGTCACGTCCGCCGGTTTGCCCGCGTCGACCACCTCGGTGATGTAGCGGAAGCCCTCGGGTTGACTGCCGTCGAGGTCGGTGAACCCGTACACCTTGGACAGCGTGCCCGCGTCGACGGACTTGCCGTTCCAGCGGGCCTTCTCCTCGTCGGCGGCGAGCGCGGCCACCGCACGGCCGACGAAGGCCGGGGTTTCCGAGATGAGGAAGTTCGGGTCGGTGGCGGCGCCGTCGCGCCAGTTCTCCTCGGTCACTCCGAAGTGCTCCAGCATGGCCTCGGAGCGGATCCAGCCGGGGGTGAGCGCCACCGCCGTGCAGCCGTGCGGCTTCAGCTCATGCGCCTGGCTGAAGGCGAGCCGGTTGACCGAAACCTTGGCCAGGTCGTAGAAGACCGACAGCCGGTAGTTCTCGTCGTTGTACGCCTTGGTGCCGTCGCCCATCTCCACCACCAGGCCACCGGGCCTCCGGATCAGCAGCGGCAGGGCGAAGTGACTGGTGATGATGTGTGTGTCGACGGCCAGCCGCAGGGTGCGGAAACCCGCGTCCAGCGGCTGCTCCCAGACCGGCTTGTCCCAGGTGACCAGAGGGTCGCCGCCCCAGATGTCGTTCACCAGCACGTCGAGTTGGCCCTGCTCGGCGTCGATCCGGGCGACCAGGTCGCGGACCTGCTCGGGCACCAGGTGGTCGACCTGGACGGCGATGCCGGTGCCGCCGGCCGCGGTGACCAGCTCGGCGGTCTCCTCGATGGTCTCCGGCCGGTCCATCTCCGAGCGGCCGGCACGGCTGCTGCGACCGGTGGCGTACACGGTGGCGCCGGCGGCACCCAGCTGGACCGCGATCTGCCGCCCGGCACCCCGGGTGGCACCGGCGACGAGCGCGATCTTTCCTGCGAGCGGTTGTGTCATACCTGCGAGATTGTCAGCGATACCTGACAACCGCCGTCCGAATTTGTCAATCCACCAGTCTGACGCGAACCCGGCGGTTGGCCCGGCCCTTGCTCTCCACCTTGACCACCTGCACCTTGCCGATCTGCGCGGTGGACGCGACGTGGGTGCCCCCGTCGGCCTGCACGTCCAGCCCGACGATGTCGACGATCCGGACCTCCTGCTCGTCCGGCGGGATGAGGTTCGACTGGGTGCGGATGATGTCCGGTAGGGACAGCGCCTCGGCGCGCGGCAGCACCCGGACGGCGACCGACCGGTCGGCGGTCACCTCGGCGTTGACCAGCTCCTCGATCCGGCTCTTGAAGTCCGGCGGCACCTCGGGGAGGTTGAAGTCCATCCTGGCCTCGCCGGGTTCCATGTTTCCGCCGGTCACGAGCGCGCCGAAGTCGCGGAACACCACGCCGCAGAGCACGTGCAGGCCGGAGTGGGTGCGCATCAGCCGGCTACGACGCTCGTCCTCCACCGCGCCGACGACCTCGGTGCCGGCCGGCGGCAGCGGATCACCCTCGGCGGGAATCAGGTACGGATCGTCGCCCTTGCGGGTGCCGACGATCCGGGTCTGCACGCCCTGCCACAGCAGCACGCCGTGGTCGGGTGGCTGACCGCCGCCGCCCGGATAGAACGCCGAACGGTCCAACACGATGCCCTGCTCCGGGTCGGCGTGCAGGACCGTGCAGGTCCACTCGCGCAGAGTCGGGTCGGCGAGATCCAGCCGGTGCGTCCGGCCATGCTGTGTGACGCCCATGACAGGGCAGGCTACTCGTTGAGGAAGCCGGAGACGCGGTCCCGCAGGTCGGCGCGTTCCGACCAGAGCACGCCGGGCCGGTCGTACACGTGCAGGGTGGCCCGGGGCAGCGCGGCGGCGAGCCGCTCGGCGACCTCGACCGGGTGCAGGTCGTCGCCCGCGCAACCGATCACCAACGCCGGCGCGGTGACCGCCGACAGGGCGGTGACGTCACGCAGCGGCACCTGCTCCGGCAGGGTGGCCAGGCCGTCGGCGAGACCGTCACGGAGCAGCTGGTCGAGCCGCTGCCGCAGGTACGCCCAGCCGGCCGGGGTGTTACGCACCGCCGACGGCAGTTCCAGCGAGACGACGTCGGCCACCGCCGAGGCGTCCCCACTTTCCACCGCCTCCAGCAGGTCGGTGACGCGTTGCCAGGCCACCGGCGCGCGCGGCTCGTCGAGCACCGCGGGCAGGAAGAAGACCAGCTTCTCGAAGCGCTCCGGGCTCTCCGTCAGCAGGCGGCAGAGGGCACCAGCGCCGAGGCTCACCCCGAACGCGCGACTGGCGCCGCCGAGGTCCGCGACCGCGCGCAGATCCCGGGCCAGGTCGAGGTACGTCCACGGCCCGTCCGGGGCGTCGGAACGGCCGTGCCCGCGGAACTGGAAGAACACCTTGCGGCCGGTCACGCCACTGCCGAACGGGCGGGTGGTGGCGATGCCGTTGCCCAGCCCGTGCGCGAACACGGTGACCGGATCACCGGTGCCGGTGACCAGCCGCTCCAGTCGTACGCCGTGCGGGGTGGTGACCAGTTCGGTCTCCGGCTCCGGCAACGCGGGCCGGCCGGTACGCGGCCCACCCGGGCCGGGCCCCCAGGTGCGGGGCCCGCTGTCGGGTGGGGGCGGCCAGCGGAAACCTCTCACCAGAACCCTTTGCCGTCACTCAGGTCGCGCAGGCCGACCCGGACATCGAGCAGGTAGATGAGCGCGGCGGCGATACCGATCAGTCCGAAGAGGCTGATCGGACCGAAGCCCAGCAGGGTGAGCACGAGGCAGACCGCCAGGATGGCGATCCAGCCACCCTTGGGCAGCGTCCCGATGGCGGGAAAGGCGTCGGAGCGCTGTGTGACGGCGTGCACCAGCGCGACACCCTGGATGATCAGCGCGAAGACGAGCAGGATCAGCTCGATCACGTAGCGGACTTCGAAGGCGAAGATCGGCGCGGCGTTGGCCATGCCGGCAAGCTTATGTCGGCGACCCCGGCTACGTCCGACAAGGACGCCGCCGGGGTCGCCGACGCGGCGAACTACTCGCCCGCCGGGCCGGTCCGCTTCGTGGTGCGGGGCAGCTTCGCCGACGGGGTGGCGGCGGGCTTGGCGGCCTTCGGCGCCCGGGCGGCCTTCTTGACCGCGGCCGGCTTCGCCTCGGCGATCTCGGCCACCTCGAGCGGGGTCGGCACCTCGGTCGGGGTCGAGACCTCGGCCGGGGTGGCAGCCGGGGCGGTGGTCTCGGCCGGGGCGGTGGTCGACGTCACGGCCTGGGTCGCCTCGATGTCGGCGTTGACCGTCTCGGCGGCCTCCAGCACACCGGCGCCGACGACCCGCTCACCGCGGGCGACCAGGGCGCCGTACGCGGCAAACGCCCGCTCCTGTGCGGCCTGGGCGCTCGCGACCACCGCGGCGGCGTTGCGGGTCGCGGCGGAGCGCAGCTTGTCGAGGTCGGCGACCTCGCGCAGCTTGGCCAGATCGGCCGACTCACGGAGCTTGGCGAGGTCCAGTTCGGCCTGTGCCCGGCCGCGCAGGGTGCCGGCGGTCTCGTTGGCGGTACGCAGCGTCTCGGTGGCCTTCTGGCGCAGCTCGAAGCCGGTCAGCACGGCCCGGCCACCCAGGTCGGCGACGACCCGGGTGCCGAGGACGCCGACCACGGTCGGCAGCTTGCGCAGCTGCTCGAGGGCCAATTCCCCGGCGCCGGCGGCGGCGTAGATCGGGGCGGGGATGCGGTTGGTCTTCGGCTCGGTCATGACGTCTCCTCTTCGGCCGCCTCGGCGGCTTTCCGGACCGCCGGACCGGCGGCCTTCTTCTCGGGGGTGTTGGTGCTCGGGGCGGGAGCGGGGCCCGCCTCGGTGACGGTGACCGACTCGAGCACGGCCTCGGTCGGAGTCCCGCCCGCGGTGGTGGGACCGGTGGCGGCGAGGTTGGCCACGTCCGCCGGCTGGTCGGCGACGTCGGTCGGGGTGGTCGTCCCGACCGGGCCGCCGGTGGTACTCGCGCCGGGAGTCTCGGTGGCGGCTTCCGTCTCGGCCAGCCGGGCGTTCTCCCGCCGGAACGTCTCGTAGATCTGGCTGAGGGACTGCTTCTGGGCCATCGTCAGGTCGGTGTCCACCGCGATGGCCGCGAGCACACCGTGGCCCTCCTTGTCGTCGAGCAGCCCGGCCCGCAGGTACATCGCCGGGGTGGAGACCCGCAGCGCGCTGGCCAGCTGTTGGAGCACCTCGGCGCTGGGCTTGCGCAGGCCGCGTTCGATCTGGCTCAGGTACGGATTGCTGACCCCGGCCTGCTCGGCGAGCTGCCGCAGCGAGATCTTGGCGTTGCGCCGCAGATCGCGGATGAACCCGCCGACGTCGGGAAGGTCCTTCGGTGTGGCCATGACAGCGACGCTAGCCGGACGTGCTAGCTCCTGCAAGCAAAACGCTAACCAGAGTTAGCAAGGTCTCAGCATCGGGTTTGCGTGCCGGCTCGTCCGGTCCGTACCGTCCCTTCCGTGCACAAGATCACAGTCAATGGAGCAGTCATCGCGTACGACGAGGTCGGCACCGGTTCGCCCGTCGTGCTGCTGCACGCCGGCATCGCCGACCGTCGGATGTGGCGGGGACAGGTCCCGGCGCTCGCCGCCCGGCACCGCGTGATCGTCCCGGACCTGCGCGGGTACGGCGACTCCGAACTCCCCCCGGCCCCGTTCGCGCACCACGACGACGTGGCCGGCCTGCTGGACGCGCTCGACCTGCCCCGGGCAGCCCTGGTCGGCTGCTCCTTCGGTGGATCGGTGGCCATCGACACCGCCCTGGCCCACCCCGACCGGGTGAGCGCGCTCGCGCTGTTCGACACGGCGGTCTCCGGCAACGAGTGGTCCGAAGAGGCGAACGACCTCTGGGACGACCTGGTCGGCGAGGTCGACCCGGACGACTTCGTCGCCGGGGCGGCCGGCGAGGTGCGCTTCTGGGTGGTCGGTCCGGGCCGCGAGCCTGCCGACGTCGACCCCGAGCTGATCGCGTTCGCGCAGGAGATGGACCAGCGCGCGCTCGCCGCCGAGCTGGCGCTCGGCGCGGTCGAGGTCGGCGAACTGTCACCGCCGGCGATCGGCCGCCTCGGCGAGCTGCGGATGCCCGTCCTGGTCACCGCCGGCGCCGCGGACGTGCCGGACATCAGCCGGCTGGCCGACCGGATCGCCGCCGAGGCACCCAACGGGGTACGACTGCCCGACGTGCCGGACGCCGCGCACCTGCTGCCGCTGGAGCGCCCCGAACCGGTCAACGCCGCGCTGCTCGACTTTTTGGGCTGACAGCTGCGCCGCTGCCGCGTCGGGGCGCGACGCGCCAGAGGCGGCGAGGCGCGCACCCAGCCCGTCAGACGCACGGCCAGCGCCGCGACGAGGCCAGCGCCGCGACGAGCGATATACCTCGGAGTCATATTTATGACTCTGAGGTATATCGCCTGACAAGGAGTTGGCCTCCGCGTCGGGAGGTCGGACACCGTCCGGTGGACCGGTGGTGTCACCAGAGCGGACGGACCGCCCCGACCGGAACGCCGCCACCGAAGAGCGGCAGCTCCGCGTACTCGGTCAGCACCGGGGCGTCCACGCCGAGCCGGCGCAGCGCGGAGACCAGCACCGGCATCCGGGCCCGGTCGGCGCCGTCGTCGATCTTCACAGCGACGGCGCGACCCCCGGCAGCCCCACCGTGATCACGCCCTCGGCGCCGACCTTCGCCAGCAGGCCCGGGACGCCCCGCATCAGGCGGGTGTCGTCGGCCCGGGTACCGCCGACGATCTCCGGGTGGGCGCGCATCGCGTCGGCGACCGCGCGCGGCGCCGAGCCGGGTTCGGCGTCGACCAGCCGCAGGTACGCCCCGGCCAGGCCGGTCAGGGACACCGCGAGCACCGGGGCGCCGCAGCCGTCCACCCCCACCGCCGCCGCCTGCTCGCCGGTGAACTCCTCGATGGCGGCCCGCAACCCCTGCTGCAACGGGTGCTCCGGTCGCCAGTAGCCGTCCAGCGGCCAGCCGGCCGCCTCGCAGGTCAACAACATGCCGCTGTGCTTGCCGGAGCAGTTCATCTGCACCCGGGTCGGTCCGCCCCCGGCGCGCAGCACCGCTTCCCGGGCCGCCGCGCCCACCGGCAGGTCGGGCGGGCAGTGCAGGGCCGACGCGTCGAGCCCGGCCCGGTCCAGCAGCGCGCCCACCCGGGCCAGGTGGAAGTCCTCGCCCGCGTGGCTGGCCGACACCAGCGCCAGATCGGCCGGATCGGTCAGCGGCAGACCGGCGCGGAGCATCCCGATCGTCTGCAACGGCTTGCTGGCCGAGCGGGGAAAGACCGGAGCGGTCACGTCCCCGGCGGCGGCCACCGGCACACCGGCGGCGTCCAGCACCACCACCGAGCCGCGGTGCACACCCTCGACGAACCCGGACCGGACCACCTCGGCGAGCGGCGCGCCGCCCTCGTACGTCTTTCCCACGTGCTGGACGGTACCGACGCTTCCGGGGGGACCGACGGCGGGGTGACCAGGTCGCCCACCGCCCGGGTGACAGGGGCGCGGGACAGGTGCGGCCTTACACCCCGAGCAGCTCGCGGGCCTCGGTGGTGGTCAGCGGTGGACGCTGGGCGAGCTGGGCGAAGCCGACCGCGCGGGCGACCAACTGCATGTTGGACTCCACCGGGCGGCCCTTCGCGTACGTCACCGTGTCCTCCATGCCGACGCGCAGGTGCCCACCGGTCGACAACGAGGCCAGCATCACCGGAATGGTGCTGCGACCGATGCCGGTGGCCGAGAAGGTGGTGCCCTCCGGCAGGTCCCGCAGCATCCGGTGCGCCGCCACCAGCGTCTCGGTGGTGCCCGGCATGCCGCCCGGCACACCCATCACGAAGTCGACGTGCACGTGCCCGCCGGACGGCAGCCCGTACTTGCCGAGGAGTCGCTGCAACGCGGACAGGTGCCCGAGGTCGAAGATCTCGTACTCCGGAACGATCCCCCGGTCCTGCATGCGGCTGTGCAGGTCGACGATGAACTCCCAGCGGTTGAGGAAGACGTCGTCGCCGAAATTGACCGTGCCCATGGTGCAGGAGGCCATGTCCGGCCGGGCGTCCAGCACCGCGAGTCGGGACGCCTCCGGGTCGGTCACCGCGCCGCCCGAGGAGAGCTGCACGATCAGGTCGGTGCTCTCCCGCAGCGCCGCCACCGTCTCGGCCAGGCGTGCCGGGTCGAGGGTGGGCCGCGCCGCGTCGTCGCGGATGTGGACGTGGATCACGGCGGCACCGAGCGCCTCGCACTCCTTGGCGGTGAGCAGCAGCTCGTCGAGGGTCACCGGCAGTGCCGGGACCTCCGCCTTGGCCGACTCCGCGCCGGTCGGGGCCACCGTGATCAACGTCCCTGTCGTCATGCCGGCGATCCTAGACGGCCGGCTCAGGACGGGTCGATCGCCGCCGCCGTCTGACCGATCAGCAGCGTGGCGTCGTCCGGAACGTTTCGCTTCAGCACGGCGAGGGCGACCTGGCCCAGCTCGTGGTGCAGGACGGCGGTGCCGACGAAGCCCACCGTCCGGCCGTCGAGGGTCACCGGCGTACCGGCGGTCGGCGGCTGGTCGGTGGTCACCCCGTCCAGGTGCAGCAGCACCAGACGACGCGGCGGGCGGCCCATGTTGTGCACCCGGGCCACCGTCTCCTGACCCCGGTAGCAGCCCTTGTCCAGGTGCACCGCCGGGCCGATCAGGTCCACCTCGGCCGGGATGGTCCGGTGGTCGGTGTCCACCCCGAGCCGGGGCCGTCGGGCGGCAACCCGGATCGCCTCGTACGCCCACAGGCCCGCCACCGGCACGCCCGCGCCGCGCAACTCCGCCACCACCTGATCCATCGCCGAGCGGGGCACCAGCAGGTCCACCCCGAGCGGCCCGCGTCGCGCCCAGCCGCCCACGGGCAGCGGTCGTACGTCGTACCGAACGCTCGCCCGCGGTGGCACGGCGCCGGCGGCGAACTTCGGACCGGGCACCGCGACCAGGTCCGGTTCGGCCAGGCCGGTCACGCCGAGCGTGCCCAGCGCCTCCGGCGCGGCCGGCCCGACCAGCGACAGCAGCGCCCGCTCGGCGGTGGCGTCGCGCGGGTCGACCTTGCTGAAGAAGCGCATCTTCTCCAGGTACGCGAGCAGACCCTCGGTCGCACCGGGCTCGGTGTCCAGCCAGGTGGTCTCGCCGTCCTCGGCCACCAGGGCGTGCTGCTCGACGTGCCCGTGCGGGGAGAGCACCAGCAGCTCGGTGCCCTCATTGGCGGCCAGCGTCGTCAGGTGCTGCGAGGTGATGGTGTGCAGCCAACCGGCGCGCTCCTCCCCCGGCACCGCGATGACGCCCCGGTGCGAGCGGTCGACGAGGCCGACCTCGGTGTCCAGGATGCGCTGCTCGCGCAGTGGGTCGCCGTAGTGCGCGGCGACCCCCCCGCACCCCCGCCGCGACGTGCGCCGGATCCGGCTGGTCGCGGCTGGCCTCGTCGATGCTTTCGACGGCCACCGCACCCGCGATGTCGATCATTTGTGGTCCCCGTTCTCGCAGCGTGCGCAGACGCCGAAGAGTGACACGTGCCCGATGTCCACCTGGAAACCCCGCTGCGCGGCCAGCTGGTCGCTGAGGGGGCGGAACAGCTCCGGATCGACCTCGTCGATCGCGCCGCACTCCCGGCAGACCAGGTGGACGTGTTGGTGCTCACCGGCCGCGTGGTAGGTCGGCGAGCCGTGTGAGAGGTGCGTGTGGGTCACCAGGCCGAGCCGTTCCAGCAGCTCCAGCGTGCGGTAGATGGTGGTGATGTTGACGCCGGCGGCGACCTCCCGGACCGCGGTGTGCACCTGCTCCGGTGTGGCGTGGCCGAGATCGAGCACCGCTTGGAGGACGAGCTGCCGCTGGGCTGTCAGCCGCAGCCCACGGGCCCGGAGCATTTCCGCGAGGGAGGATTCGGACACCGTCCGATCATAGTTCGGCGATCGTGCCCTCTCCTGGCCGCGACCAACCGCCGTTAGGCTCGACCGTCATGGTGACGTCGTCCGTCGGCCCGGTCCCGGCCTCGCCGAGCGCGCGGATCGCCGTGCTCGGGCGGGGCCTGATCCCGGCCGACGAGCCCGTGCTCCGCGGCGACGACCGGGGCGTCCTGCACGGCGACGGGCTCTTCGAGTCCATGCACCTGCGCCGGGGCCGACCATGGCTGCGCGACGAGCACCTGGCCCGGCTGGCCACGGCGGCTGCCGCCGTCGACCTGGACCTGCCCCCCACCGACACGCTGGTCGACCTGCTCGACGCGGTGTGCGTGGGCTGGCCCGCGCAGGTCGAAGGTGCGCTGCGGCTGGTCTGCACCCGGGGCCCGGAGGCCGCCGGCCGGCCGACCGTCTACGCCACGCTGACCGAGGTGCCGGCGTCGTCGCGGGCGGCCCGACGGAACGGGATCAGCGTCGCCACCCTGCCGCTGGGGGTGCCCGCCGACGCGCGTACCGGGCTGGACTGGTTGCCGGCTGGCATCAAGTCCACCTCGTACGCGGTCAGCACCGCCGCCCGCCGCTGGGCACACCGGGCCGGGGTGGACGACGTGCTCTGGGTCTCCTCCGACGGGTACGCCCTGGAAGGGCCCACGGCCAACGTGGTGTGGCTCACCGGGAACACGCTCTGCACGGTGCCGGCCGCCACCACCGGCATCCTGCCCGGCACGACCGTGGCCTGGCTGCTCGCCCACGCCGACCAGCTGGGTCTGAGCGGCGCCGAACGGATGGTCACGCCGTCGGAGTTGCACGCCGCCGACGGGGTCTGGTTCAGCTCGTCGGTGCGCGGGCTCACCGAGGTCCGGATGCTGGACGGGGTGCGTCGGGACCACTGCCCGCACACCCCCGCCCTGCAAGCGTTGCTGGATTTTCCCGTCGTCTGAACGTCAGCCGCCGACCCGGACCAGCCGGGCGGACAGGTGCGGACTCAACCCGTGCCCCATCGCCGCCATCTCCTGGGCGTAGAGCAGCGCACCCTCGACGATGCCGAAGAGCCGGTGCCCGGCGGTGACCTCCTTGGCGGTCGCCGTCCGGACCACCGCGTCGGTGGCGAACTCGACCTGGGTGCCGGTGCGCTTGCCGATATGCAGTTCCATCACGCCGGTCGGCGTGGTCAGCAGTGCCTCCAGTTCGTCGGTGGCCCGGCCGTCCACCACGACCGGCCGCCACCAGCCGACCTCACGCCCGGCCGGGCGAACCGGCCTGCTCTGCTCGTCGAGGATCCAGGCACGGGACTCGTAGTGCAGGAACGGCCGGCCGTCGTGGCTGATCCGGATCTCCTGCGCGTAGTCGAAGTCCTCGACGCTGGGGAAACCACCCTTGCCCCGGCCGCGCCACAACCCGATGTAGGGCAGCAGACCGTCCAGCGTCGGGTGCAGCTTCGGCCCGACCCGCAGGTCGTGGCTCTCCTCAAACGGGTACGGGTCGACCGGCGGCGCGTTCAGCCACGGAGGCTGCAGCGGGTTCTCGTCGCTCACCAGTGTCACCAACGTCCTCTCGAAATGCGTACGGCGAGGTAGACCAGGCCACCGGCGAGCCCGCCCAGGCCGGCGACCAGCAGGCTGACGAACCCGATCTCGGTAACCATCCCGACCATCCTATGCTGGGCCACATGGCCCGCACTCTCGTCGTCAAGGCCACCGCCGGGGCGGACGCCCCGGAGCGGTGCGCGCAAGCGTTCACGGTCGCCGCGACGGCGGTCGCCGCCGGTGCCGACGTGTCGCTGTGGCTCACCGGGGAATCGACCTGGTTCGCGCTGCCCGGCCGCGCGCAGGAGTTCGAGTTGCCGCACTCCGCGCCGCTGGCCGAGCTGCTGCACGTCATCCTGTCCAGCGGTCGGGTGACCGCCTGCACCCAGTGCGCGGCCCGCCGGGACATCGGCCCGGACGACGTCCTGCCAGGTGTACGGATCGCGGGCGCCGCGGCCTTCGTCGAGGAGGCGTTGGCCGAGGGCGCGCAGGCGCTCGTCTACTGACCTCCGGAGCGACACGGTCAGACGGGACGGGCGGAGTGCGGATACCGACCCGACAACTCGGACAGCTGCCTACGATTCGGATGTGACCGAGGCGACGGAGAGGTTCTTCGAATCACTGCCGGCTCGTGCCCCCACCGTCCTGCGCGGCCTGGTCGACGGAACCCTCCAGATCGACCTGAGCACCGACAACCAGACCGAGCACTGGCTGGTCCGGATGCGACCGGGGGCCATCGAGGTCAGCCGAAGCCGGGGCCCGGCCGACGCCATCTGGTACAGCAGCGCCGAGTTGTTCGACCGACTGATCGCCGGGGAGGCTCAGGGGGTCGCGGCGGTGCTGCGCAACGAGAGCACGTTCAGCGGGAACGTGGTGCTCTTCCTGGGCTTCCGACGGTTCTTTCCGAACCCCCCGGGCACCCGCGACCCCCGCGAGGTGGCTCGTAAGGCAGCCGGGCGGCTGGGGTGAAGGAACTCGTCAGCATCCTGGACGGCAACACCTTCATGGTCAGCGACCGAGAGGGAGACATCGAGCCGTCCTTCGACTTCCCCACCGGTTTGTTCTCCTTCGACACCCGCTTCCTGTCCAAGTGGGTGCTCACCCTCGACGGCGAGCGGCTGCACGCGCTCTCCGTCGACACCGGCGAGTCGTACCGGACCAGGTTCTTCCTGGCCCCCGGCCAACCCACGCACTACCTGGACGCCAAGGCTTCGGTGATCCGCAACCGGGCGATCGTGGGCAGCTTCGAGGAGGAGCTGACCGTGCTCAACCACTCCGGCGAGGAGGTGGAGTTCAGCGTCCGGATCGAGATGGCGGCCGACTTCGCCGACCTGTTCGAGATCAAGCACGCGCGGCAGAAGCGGGGCCGGACGACGGTCACGGTCACCGACAACGAGCTGCGGCTGGTCTACCGGCGAGAGGCGTTCCACCGGGAGACGGTGATCCGGTCCAGCGCCCCGGCGCAGGTCGACGCCGCCGGAATGACCTTCCGGATCCGGATCGGCCGCAACAGCGAGTGGACCACCCGGCTGCACGCGTCCACCATCGTGTACGGGGCGCGGGGCGAGGACATCCGGGCCACCCTGCCGTACGGCGGCAGCCGCAGCGCGGACGCCATCCGGGCGGAACAGCAGGAGCTGATCGACCGGGCGCCGAAACTCGGCTGCGACTGTGAGCCGCTGGCCGGGGCGTACCGGCGCAGCCTCAACGACCTGGCCGCACTGCGCTACGAGTCGATCGCCCTGGGGGTACGGCTGATTGCCGCCGGGCTGCCCTGGTTCATGACCCTGTTCGGCCGGGACAGCATCATCACCTCGTTGCAGGTGCTGCCGTTCCTGCCGGAGTTGATCCCCCCGACCATCCAGATGCTCGCCGGGCTCCAGGGGCACCGGGTGGACGATTTCCGGGACGAGGAGCCCGGCAAGATCCTGCACGAGCTGCGGTACGGGGAGACCGCCGGCTTCGAGGAACAGCCCCACTCGCCGTACTACGGCTCGGCCGACTCGACCCCGCTGTTCGTCATCCTGATCGACGAGTACGAACGGTGGACCGGCGACGTCGCGTTGATCAAACGGCTGGAGCCGCACGTCCGGGCAGCGCTGGAGTGGATCGACACGTACGGTGACCTGCTCGGCACCGGCTACCTCTGGTACCGGACCCGCAACCCGGAGACCGGCCTGCAGAACCAGTGCTGGAAGGACTCCTGGGACGCCATCTCGTACGCCGACGGCCGGATGCCCGGCTTCCCCCGGGCCACCTGCGAGTTACAGGGCTACGCGTACGACGCGAAGATCCGGGCCGCCCGGCTGGCCCGGACGTTCTGGGACGACCCCGAGTACGCCGACCGGCTGGAACGGGAGGCCGCCGAGCTGAAGCGGCGATTCAACCACGACTTCTGGATCACCGACCGTGAGTACTACGCGCTCGCCCTGGACGCCGACGGCCGCCAGGTGGACGCGTTGACGTCGAACATCGGGCACCTGCTGTGGAGCGGCATCGTGGACGAGTCCCGGGCCGGCAAGGTGGTCGAGCACCTGCTCGGGCCGCGGCTGTTCTCCGGGTGGGGGGTGCGGACCCTCGCCGAGGACGCGGGACGGTACAACCCGATCGGCTACCACGTGGGCACCGTGTGGCCGTTCGACAACTCGATCATTGCCTGGGGACTGTGGCGGTACGGCTTCCGGGACGAGGCCGGGCTGATCTGCGACACGATGCTTGCCGCGTCCCGCTACTTCGACGGGCGGCTGCCGGAGGCGTTCGCCGGGTACGCCCGCAGCCTCACCGACTACCCGGTGGAGTATCCGACGGCGTGCAGCCCGCAGGCCTGGTCGACCGGCACCCCGCTGCTGCTGCTGCGGGTGATGCTGGGCCTGGAGCCGCAGGGCGAGCACCTGATCATCGATCCGGCGGTGCCGCCGGGCATGGGTCGGGTCGAGCTGCTGGACATTCCGGGCCGCTGGGGCCGGGTCGACGCTCTGGGCCGCAGCCGCGGGCCGCAGGACGGGCAGGACACCTGACCGGGGCGGGCGCCCCGCTCAGCTCGGGCAGCCGACGGTGGCGGTCAGCCGGGAGGCGTCCGGGGTGAGGTCCGCCAGCACGGTGACCGTCCCGGCGCGGTACGCGTACACCGGGGGGTTGTCCAGCAGCGGGGTGCCGCCGGCCAGCGGGGCGAGCGCGTCCGCCGAGGTGGTCGGGCCGGCGGCGGAGCGTGCGGTACGGGCCAGCGCGCCACCTGGGCAGGGCGCGGTGACCAGCTCCGGTCCGGCGTCGACCGGCTGGTCGAGCGCCCGCAGGGCGGCGGTCAGGGCGGCGGTCTCCCCGCCGTCGCCGGTGGCCGGCGGCGCGGTGTAACCGGAGCCGACCGGCCGGCAGCCGGTGTCGACGGTCACCCGGATCCGGCCGTCCCCGGTCGACCGACCCTCGACGGCGACGAACTCCCCGGCGTCGGCGCGCAGCTCCGGGCCGTCCAGTCCGGGACCGACCCCGGCCCGCCAGCTCGCCGGCAGTCGCTCGGCGAGCCCGGTCAGCACGGAGCGTTCCGTGCCGTCGGGCGCGAGGACGCCGACCTCGCGGCGCAGCCTGGCGCCGTCGGCGAACGGGGTGACCCGGCAGCCCGCAGCGATGCGCGGCGGGCCGAGCTCCAGCAGCGCGGAAGGCCCGGCCGCCCGGGCCAACTCGCCGACCGCCCGGTCGACCACCGGGCCGGCCTGGTCCAGGGTGCGCTGCTCCCGGACGGTGGGTGGATCGTCGCGGACCGACGTCCAGGTGAGCGCGCCCAGCAGCACGGCCCAGAGGACGGTCGCGACCAGCAGCCAGCGCCGCCGACGCCGGGCGGGTGCCGGCGCGGCGGGGCCGGTCGACGGGATCCTTCCCGTCTGGACAGCACCGCTCACCCCGTCATGGTGTCACGGACGGTCCGCCCGCCCGGCGGCGGAGGTGGCGGTCGGTAGCCGCCCGGCGGACCCACGGTCAGGTGGGTCGGTGCGCCGGGTCGAGCCGGTAGCCGACGCCCCGCACGGTGTGCACCCGCGGCCCACCCGGCAGGCTCCGCAGCTTGTGCCGCAGCGATAGTGACGTATACCGATGGAGTTCGCGGCCCGCCCCCGGCCAGGATCGCGCCTCGTCACCGACCAGGTACTGACCGACGTTATTCATTGAGCACCGGGTGGACACGCCAGAGCAGGACTGACAGCAGACGTGTGAGCGGTGCGCGGGTGCCGAACCGATCGGGACCCATGAAGTGGGGAGGAAGAGTGTTCCGAGCATCAGCCACAAGGTCCGCCCTCTGGCGGGCGGCTCTGGCGGGCGCCGCGGTCGGGTTGGGCGTCACCGCCCAACCCGTGGTCGCCGCCCGACCCCAACCCGCGCCGGCCCGGGCCAGCGTGGACCAACGTCTGCTCAGTCGACTCGGTGCGACGGGCAGCGGAACCTTCCTGGTCTACCTGCGGGACACCGCGCCGGTGGCGCGGACCGCCAGGCTGCGGGACCCGAACGACCGGGCCCGGGAGGTGCACCGGCTGCTCACGACGACCGCCGAGCGCACCCAGAAGGGCCTGCGCTCGCTGCTGGCGGCCCGCAAGGCACCGCACACCGCCTACTGGATCGCCAACGCCGTGCGGGTGACCGGCGACCGGGCGCTGGCCGACGAGATCGCCAAGCGCCCCGAGGTCGACCGGATCGAACCCACCCGCAGCTACCCGCTGCTGCGGCCGAAACCGACCACCGGCGGCCGGGCCGGCACCAACGGCGCCGAGTGGGGGCTCACCAACATCAACGTTCCCCAGGTGTGGAACGAGTTCGGCGACCGCGGCGAGGGCGTGGTGGTCGCCAACATCGACAGCGGCGTCCAGTACGACCACCCGGCGCTGGTCGGGGCGTACCGGGGGAACCTCGGCGGCGGCACGTTCGACCACGACCACAACTGGTACGACCCGGCCGGCATCTGCCCGAGCGCCGCGCCCTGCGACAACAACGACCACGGCACGCACACGATGGGCACGATGGTCGGCGACGACGGCGCCGGCAACCAGATCGGCGTCGCCCCCCGCGCGAGGTGGATCGCCGCGAAGGGCTGCGAGGCCACCTCCTGCTCGGACGCCTCCCTGCTCGCCGCCGGCCAGTGGGTGCTGGCCCCGACCGACCTGAACGGGCAGAATCCCCGACCGGACCTACGCCCCGACGTGGTGAACAACTCCTGGGGAGGCGCCGGCGGCGACCCGTGGTTCCAGCAGACCATCGCCGCCTGGCGGGCGGCCGGCATGTTCCCGGTCTTCTCCTCCGGCAACGACGGCCCGGCCTGCGGCAGCGCCGGCTCCCCCGGCGACAACGCCAACGCGTACGCCGTCGGCTCGTACGACGTGCACAACACCATCTCCGGTTTCTCCGGCCGAGGCGACGCCACCGACCCGCAGTCCTACAAACCGAACGTCGCCGCCCCCGGCAGCGACGTGCGCTCCAGCGTCCCCGGCAACGGCTACGCCGCCTTCGACGGCACCTCGATGGCCGCGCCGCACGTCTCCGGCACGGTCGCGCTCGTCTGGTCCGCGGCACCCGGCCTGAAGGGTGACATCGCCGCCACCGAGGACCTGCTGGACCGGACCGCCCGCGACGTCGACGCCACCACCTGCGGGGGCACCGCCGCCGACAACAACGTCTTCGGCGAGGGCCGGGTGGACGCGTACGCGGCGGTCAGGGCCGCGCCGCGCGGCCCGGTCGGACGGGTCGTCGGAACGGTGACCGCAGCCGGCGACCCGATCGCGGGCGCGACCGTCGGTGACGGCACCCGCAGCGTCACCACCGGCGCGGACGGCCGGTACGCGCTCACCGTGCCGACCGGCGAGACCACCGTCAGCGTCAGCGCGTACGGATACGCCGGACAGTCGGCCACCGTCACCGTCGCCGAGGGCGGCACGGTCACCCGGGACTTCGCCCTGGTGGCGAGCCCGTCGGTCACCGTCAGCGGCCGGGTCACCGACGGTTCGGGACACGGCTGGCCGCTCTACGCCCGCGTCGAGGTCGACGGCCGACCCGGCGGGCCGGTTTTCACCGACCCGGCGACCGGGCGGTACTCGTTCACCGTCGCGGGCAACGCCGCGTACCGGCTCACCGTGGCCGCCCGTTACCCGGGCTACCGCACCCTCACCCTGGACGTGGTGGCCGGCGCCGGTCCGGTGACGGCGGACGTCGCGGTGCCGGTGGAGCCGGCCTGCACGGCCGCCGGCTACACCGGCAGTTTCGCCGCGCCCCTGCTGAGCGAGGGCTTCGACGGGGCCGGTACGCCTCCCGGCTGGACGGTGCGCAACCGCACCGAGGACGGCGGCTGGAGCTTCACCGACCTCGGCGAACGGGGCAACCTCACCGGCGGCAGCGGCACCTTCGCGATCGTCGACAGCGACCGGCTGGGCTCCGGCAAGACCCAGGACACCGACCTGGTCACCCCGACGGTCGACCTGAGCGCGGCACCGGCGCCGGTGCTGCGCTTCCGCAGCGACTGGCGGGCGGTCGGCGTCACCGACGCGGCCGACGTGGACGTATCCACCGACGGCGGCGGCAGCTGGACCACCGTCTGGCACCAGACCAGCAGCCGGCGTGGGCCACGGATGGAGGAGGTGCCGCTGGACCCCGCGGCCGGTGCCGCCACCGTCCAGGTCCGGTTCCGCTTCCAGGGCACGTTCGCCTGGTGGTGGGAGGTGGACGACGTGCAGTTGGCCAACCGCGACTGCGCGCCGACACCCGGAGGACTGCTGCTCGGCGTGACCACCGACCGCAACACCGGCACACCGCTCAACGGGGTCACCGTCGCCAGTGCCGACCGGCCGGAGGACCGGGGAGTGTCGGCGGCGACGCCGGAGGACCCGACCCTGCCGGACGGGTTCTACTGGCTCTTCTCCGGGCTGACCGGGGCACACCGGTTCGCCGCCAGCCGATCTCCGTACCGGACGGCGACGACGACGGCGACGGTCGCGCCGGACGACGCCCGCCGGAGGGACCTCGCGCTGCCCGCCGGCCGACTCACCGTCACGACGACCGACGTCGAGTCGTACCAGCCGTACGGCAGCACCCGGACCACGAAGGTGACGGTGCGCAACACCGGCACCGCCCCGGCCACCGTCGACCTGATGGAACGCAACGGGCGGTTCGACCTGCTGTCCCGCGGCGGTGCGCCACTGCGGGAGCAGAAGATGAAGGGAATCAGCAAGACGCGCACGGGCACCACCTACGGCGGGGCGGGCAGCGACGGTGAGCCACGGGCGGAGGACGCCTGGGCCGAGATCGCCGACCTGCCGGCGGCGGTCTTCGACAACGCGGCGACCAACCTGGACGGCAAGATCTATTCCGTGGGCGGTGGCGGAGGCTCCGGCTTGGAGCACAGGGCCTGGCGGTACGACCCCATCGTCGACGGGTGGTCCGCGCTTCCCGACCTGCCGACCGCCCGGTCCAAGCCGGTCGCGGCGGCGGTGGGCGGCAAGCTGTACGTGCTCGGTGGCTGGGGCTCCGATGACGTCACGGTCGCCTCGGTGGACGTGTTCGACCCGGGCGCGGGCACCTGGACCACGGTGGCCGGTGCGAGCAACCCGTTCCCGGCCGCGGCCGCCGGGCAGGCGGTGGCCGGAGGGAAGGTCTACCTGGTCGGCGGGTGCCTCGACAGCGACTGCACCGACTCGGACCGACTGGTCGTGTTCGATCCGGCGACCGGCACCTTCCGCACCGGCGCGGCCTACCCGCACCCGGTCTCCTGGCTCTCCTGCGGCGGGATCGGCAGCGCCGTGTACTGCGCCGGCGGCACCGGCAGCACCGAGCACACCGACGCCTACCGGTACGACCCGGCGGCGGACGCCTGGAGCCCGCTGCCGAACCTGCCGGTGGACCTGTGGGGCTCCCAGTACGCGGCGGCCGGCGGCCTGCTGGTGCTGGCCGGCGGGGTCACCGCGGCGTCGACCACGGTGACCAATCGGACCATGGCGTACGACCCGGTGGCCGGGAGTTGGCGGGACCTGCCCAACGTCCAGTTCGGCCGGTACCGGGGCGCCGGCGCCTGCGGCGCGTACAAGATCGGCGGTTCGCCCTCGCCGTTCGTGGGGTCGGCGGACAGCGAGCGGTTGGTCGGCCTGGGCCTGTGCGCCGGTGAGGCGGACCTGCCCTGGCTGTCCACCGCGCCGAACAATTTCACCCTGGCGCCGGGCAAATCCCGGGTGGTCACCGTCACGCTGAGCGCCACCGAGGCGGCCGGCGTCCTCCAACCGGGCACCTACTCCGGTGAGCTGGGCATCGCGTCGGACACGCCGTACCCGGTGCCCGCCGTCGCGGCGACGATGAACGTGTCGCCGCCGGCCAACTGGGGCCGGGTGCAGGGCACCGTCACCGGGGTGACCTGCGGCGGGGCGACCATCGGGGTCCCCGCGACGGTACGGGTGAACCTGGTGGGCACGACCACCGGACGCACCCTGACCGCGGACGCCCAGGGCAGATTCGTCTGGTGGCTGCCGAAGGGCCGCTACGACGTGATCGTGGCCAAGGACAGCTGGGTGCCACAGGTGCAGCACACCCGGATCAGGGCGGGCATCGTGAACACGGTCGACTTCACCCTCGACCCGGCCTCGTCCTGCGCGGGAGCCACCGGCAGCTGAACCGTCCGAAGACGACCGGGGCCGGTCACCCGCGAGGGTGAGGCCCCGGTCGGTCAGAGCAGTGGGTCAGGCGACGGTGACCGTGACCTCGTTGATGCCCCGGCCGGCGGTGACGGCGGTGTCGCCGTTGCCGTGCCGGGACAGTGCCCGCAGCGTCCAGGAACCCGGCGCGGCGAAGAACCGGAACTGGCCCGCGGCCGAGGTGACCACCTCGGCGGTGAACTCACCGGTCGAGTCGAGCAGCCGGACGTACGCGCCCGGCACGCCTCGTCCGCCGCCGAGCGGACGATGCCGGTGATCACGGTTTCCTTCTCCAGGTCCAGGCTGGCCGGCAGCGGGGCGGCCTGGTCGGGTGCGGCGCAACCCGCAGCGGTGGGGGCAGTCATGAGGTATCAGGCCTCCCCGGGCTCGTCGCCGAGCGCGACCGGCACGCCGACCAGCGACCCGTACTCGGTCCAGGAACCGTCGTAGTTCTTCACGTTGCGGTGGCCCAGCAACTCCTGGAGTACGAACCAGGTGTGCGAGGAGCGCTCACCGATCCGGCAGTACGCGATGGTCTCCTTGCCGTCGTCGAGCCCCGCGTCGCCGTAGATCTTGCGCAGCTCGTCGTCGGACCGGAAGGTGCCGTCCTCGTTCGCCGCCTTCGACCACGGGACGCTGATCGCGGTGGGGATGTGGCCGGCCCGCTGCGCCTGCTCCTGCGGCAGGTGGGCGGGGGCGAGCAGTCGACCGGCGAACTCGTCGGGGCTGCGCACGTCCACCAGGTTCTTGGTGCCGATGGCGGCGACGACCTCGTCGCGGAAGGCCCGGATGGACGTGTCGGGCTCCTGCGCGACGTACTGCGTCGCCGGGCGGGTCACCGTGTCGGTGACCAGCGGACGGGCGTCCAGCTCCCACTTCTTGCGACCACCGTCGAGCAGCTTGACGTCGCGGTGGCCGTAGAGCTTGAAGTACCAGTAGGCGTACGCGGCGAACCAGTTGTTGTTGCCGCCGTACAGGATGACGGTGTCGTCGTTGCTGATGCCCCGCTCGGAGAGCAGCGCCTCGAACTGCGTCTTGTTGACGAAGTCCCGGCGGACCTGGTCCTGGAGGTCGGTCTTCCAGTCGATCTTGATGGCGCCGGCGATGTGGCCGGTCTCGTAGGCCGAGGTGTCCTCGTCGACCTCGACGAAGACGACGCCCGGGGCGTCGAGGTTCTTCTCGGCCCACTCGGCCGAGACGAGTGCGGTGTCGCGACTCATCGAATCACTCCCTGGTGAGGATGGATGGTGAGCCAGCGCGTGAGTATCGATGGATGTAACTGTCGCACCACGCGCGGGACCCAGCGGAAGGACGGGATCACGGGTTCGTGCGACGGCGCCGCTGCCGGGCGTTCGATGGGATCACCGGAGGGTACGAAACCCTGCGTGCCGGTGGCCGCCGTCAGGCGGCCGAAGACAGCCCCGCCGTCAGATGACGGGGCGACACAGGCAGGTGGCCACGCGACACAGGTCGACCGCGCGCCGTTTGGTGAGGTGGGTCCCCATGGTCACGGAGCCTACCAGCCAGTGACCGGCCTGCCACCCAGCCGACCACCATCCGGGAATCGCCAGGGCCACCGGCCGGATTCGACGTCCCACCGGCGGCCGGACGCTCAGCTGACGGAGTTGATCGGCACGTTCTTCGCGTCGGCAGTGACCGCCAGCCCCTCGGGCAGCGGCCGGACCTCCCGCACCGCCAACTGGAACGGCAGGTCGGGCAACGGCACGTCGACGGAGATGCCCTTGGCGTAGTTGTTCAACACGGCACGGGCCAGCGGCAGGTTCGGCAGGCCCGCGGCGTCCAGGTTGTTGAAGCGCAGGGCCACCGCGCCGTTGTCGGCGACGGTGACGTCGGCGGTGCCGCTGACGGTGAACTTCTGGCCGAGGATGTCGACCGGGGCGTTGACGGCGAGCTTGCCGCCCTGCTCCCCGAGGGTGAGCCCGGGCCGGTCCAACAACGCGGCCAGGCTGTCGTAGCTGATCGTGCCGGTGCCGTTGACGGTGTCCGCGACGACGTCACCCTGCCCGGAACGAAGGGTGCCCAGGGAGGCCCGCACGTTCCGGGCGTCGACGTCCAGCACCGGCAGTCGTACGGCGTCGCCCTCGACCGAGGCCTGCACGTCCCGCAGTTTGATGGTGATCCGCTCGTAGCGGCCGTCGAGCACCTGGGTGAGGAACGGCGTCCCGCCGACCTGCACCTCGGGTGCGGCGGACTGCGCGCCCTGCTTGGCGACCTCCTGGCTGACCCGGTCCGCGATCGCCCGCTCGGCGACCCCGACCGCCACCCGGTCGGCCACCACCAGCAGTACCGCCACCACCAGTAGCAGAATGACCAGCCCGATGAGCAGCTTGCGACCGCGCCGCCGGGGCCGGACCTCGTCCGCCGGATAGTCCTGGGCCACGCCGCCTCCTGTCTCCGCCCGCCGCGGTGCGACGGGGCGTCCGTACCGGTGCCGCAGAGCGGCGCACCCGTAGGTACCCGACCGGCTCCGGGCTCAACCGTGGGTCAGAGGAAGAGCATGCACATCGCGTACGCGGCCGGCGCGGCCAGGGCGAAGCCGCCGAGCGGACCCTGCATGTGCCGGGCCACCCACATGGTGGGCGGTTCGCCGGCCATCAGTCGCCCCGCCTCCGCGTACCCGACGGCGAGGTCGGAGAGCACGGCGGTGACCGCCGCGACCAGGCCGATCACCGCGGCCCGGGTCGGCGTGAAGGGTGCCACCAGGTAGCTGCCGAGGAGCGCGCTGATCAGCGTGCCGACCATGGCGCCCGCGACGACGCCGGCGGCGCCCCGGGGCACCTGCGGTGCCAGCCGGGGCCAGGGCAGCACCGCATCGGTGAGCCGGGCGACGGTCAGCGCGACCCCGCTCGCGGTCAGGCACACCGTGATGGCCTGGGTGCCGGCCGGGATCCGGCTGAGCACGATCAGGGTGCCGAACGCCACCACCCCGACGACGATGAGCAGCGTGGCGCCGAGCGAGTCGGTGACCCGGACCCGGTCGACCCGGCGGACCAGCTGGCCGAGCACCGCGGCGAGGAAACCACCGGCGGCCAGGTAGCCCAACGGTGCCAGGCCGGCGATGTCGGTCTGCACCGCGGCGATGTCGGCGAGCGCGGCGACCACCGCGCTGATCCCGCCGACCAGCAGCAGGGCGGGCGGTCGCATGGCCATCGTCCAGGCGAGCACGAACAGCAACTGGACGCCGAAGACGATGAAGGCGAACGGTAGCCGGTGCCCGGGGCCCGACGTCTGCGCGCCGAGCACCAGACCGACGCCGAGCAGCGCGGCGAATCCGGCGATGGTCAGCGCCAGCGGGCGGTGCACCTCGACCGGGGGTACGACCTCCTCCTCCGGCTCGTCGATCTCGTCCTCGGAGCGACGGGCGGGCTCCCCCGCGCGGCGGCGGCGGAGCCCACCCCGTTCGCGGCGTTCGCCGTCGGCGACGGCCGGACCGGTGCGCGGCGCGGGCGGTTGGCCACGGGTCGGGGCGGCCGGACCGGGACGGGGCCCGTCGGGCCACGTTTCGCGGCCGGCGTCCGGCGAGGTGGAGGGAAACACGCCCCGATCGTGCCAGACCCGCCCGCCGATGCGGCGGTCAAGGGTTTCAGCAACGTTAAAAGCTGTGCCACGATCAGGGGCAAGCCAGACAAACGGGAAATGGTCCGAAGGCGCAGCCGAGGCGATCGGTTACGCTCAACGCGTTACCCGCCCGTCAGCGACGCCGGGACCACGCAATTTCTCAGCGCACTCCCCTCGAGTGTGTCTGGTCGCGTGCGGCCGCGCGCCGCCGGGACGGAGGTGATCGTGGAGATCCTGCTGCTGGTGACCGCACGTGCAGGGGAACCGTCCGCTGTGCTGCCGGCACTCGACCTGCTGCCGCACTCGGTCCGCACCGCACCACGCGACGTTCGCACCCTGGTCGCCGGGCCCAGCCCCGATGCGGTGCTGGTGGACGCCCGGTCGGAGCTGAGCGAGGCCCGGGCGACCTGCCGGATGCTGCACGCCACCGGGCTCGGGGTGCCGCTCGTGGCGGTGGTGACCGAGGCCGGCCTGATCGCGCTGAACGCCGACTGGGGCGTCGACGACGTCATCCTCGCCTCGGCCGGGCCGGCCGAGGTGGAGGCGCGGCTGCGGCTGGCGGTGGGCCGTCTGAGCAACGCGACCGCCAGCGCCGGCGGTTCGATCCGGGCCGGCGAGTTGAGCATCGACCCGGACACGTACGCCGCCAAGCTGAAGGGGCGCCCTCTCGACCTCACCTACAAGGAGTTCGAGCTGTTGAAGTTCCTGGCGCAGCACCCGGGCCGGGTGTTCACCCGGGACCAGCTGCTGCGTGAGGTCTGGGGCTACGACTACTTCGGTGGCACCCGCACTGTGGACGTGCACGTCCGGCGGTTGCGCGCCAAGCTCGGCTCGGAGTACGAGTCGATGATCGGCACGGTCCGTCAGGTGGGTTACAAGTTCGTCGTCCCGCCGTCGCGGTCGCTGCCCGAGGCGGAGCACGCGCCGCTGCCCGTCTGACCGGTTGTTGGTCCTCCCGTCCGGGAGGATTCCCCATATGCCCCTTTTGCGCATCTCGTCGGTTCTATTCTGACTGCCGGGTTTGTCAGCGGAAGGGGCCGACGGTGCGCGCAGAGACCACGGGGGCGACGGACCGGCGTGACCGGCCGGTCGGCGGGGCGGAAGCCGTGACGCGGGGGAACCCGACCGTCCGGGCGGCCGGAATCGTGGCACTGGTGGTGACGGCGCTCCTCGGCTCGGCCTACGTGCTGGGCCGCAGCCTCATCCCCGACCAGCCCCGGCAACGGACCACCGGGGTCACCACCAACGCCGACGGGCCGTACTACGCCGACCAGCCGACCGAGGCCGAGCCGAGCGGGGCGCCGACCGCCAGCAGTACCGCCGGCCCCACCGAGGCCGGTCAGGACGGGGCGGGACGCGACTCCGGAGGCGGCCCACTGTTCGGGGCGCACACCAACACCGGCACACCCCGCCTCGCGCTGACCTTCGACGACGGGCCGGATCCGCGCTACACCCCGCAGGTCCTCGCCACCCTGCGCGAGTTCGACGTCAAGGCGACCTTCTGCGTGGTCGGCGAGAACGCCCAGAACCACCCCGACCTGATCCAGGCGATCGTGGACGGCGGGCACAGCCTGTGCAACCACTCGTGGCACCACGACGTCACCCTGGGCAACCGCTCGGCGGACGCGATCCGCGCCGACCTGCTGCGCACCAACGAGGCGATCCGGGCGGCGGTGCCGAACGCGCCCATCGTCTGGTACCGCCAGCCGGGCGGCGCCTGGACCTATCCCGTGGTGTCGGTGGCGCAGCAACTCGGCATGACTCCGCTGCACTGGTCGGTGGACCCGTCGGACTGGGAGGTCCCCGGCGCGAGCAAGATCACCGCGACGGTGGTCAGCCAGGCGAACCGGGAGCGGTGGTGCTGCTGCACGACGCCGGTGGCGACCGGCAGGGCACCGTGGACGCGCTGCGCCGGATCCTGCCGGACCTGACCGCGCGGTTCGAGTTGGAAGCGCTGCCCACCGACCCGACGTGAGACTCCCCGCGGGCTGCGGACCTGCCGGGTGGGGACGCTTGGCGAGCTGCCTTTGGAGCTGATGTCCTGAACGATTCAGTCCCGCCTGGCACAGCGGGGTCGGTGATGTCGCAGACGATTCAGCTCCACAGGCGCCCAGCAGCACCTCACCCTCGCCGGTACCGACGCCAGCCGTCCTTTACCCGGTGACCGCCGGGTGCCACGAGACGCAGCGGATACGGTGACGGGATGAGCAGCGCGGAGCCGACCAGCGACCAGGTGACCCGGAGCGACCGACTGGCCCCGGCGGAGATCGCCGACGTGCTGGCCCTGGCGCGCTCCGCGGGTGACACCGACGGCGCCGACCCGCTCGACGAACATGTCCTGCTCCGGCTGCGCGACCCCGACGCCCCCGCCGTACACCTGGTCGCTCGGGCCGACGACGGCACCCTTACCGGGTACGCGCACCTGGACACCACCGATCCGGTGGGCGGGATCGGGGTCGAGCTGGTGGTGCACCCCGCGTACCGGCGCCGGGGCACCGGTCGGGCGCTGGCTCGGGGCGTCCTCGCCTCGGCCACCGGGCCGCTGCGGGCGTGGGCGCACGGCGACCACCCCTCGGCCGCCGCGCTCGCCGTCGACCTCGGTTTCACCCGTGCCCGGGTGCTCTGGCAGTTGCGCCGGCCGCTGGCCGCCCCGCTGGGCGAGCCGCGCCTGCCCGACGGGGTGGTGCTGCGCGCGTTCCGGCCCGGCGTGGACGACGGGGCCTGGCTGACCCTCAACGCGCGGGCCTTCGCCGAGCACCCCGAGCAGGGACGGTGGACCTCGGACGACCTGAGGGTCCGCCTCGCCGAGCCGTGGTTCGACCCGGCGGGCTTCCTGCTCGCCGAGGAGACCGCCACCGGCCGGCTGCTCGGCTTCCACTGGACCAAGGTGCACGAGCGGCCGGGATCGGCCCGCATCGGCGAGGTGTACGTGCTGGGCGTGGAGCCGACCGCCCATGGTGGCGGCCTCGGTCGCGCGCTGACCACGGCCGGTCTGGCGTACCTGCGGGACAAGCGGGGCCTGGACCGGGTGATGCTCTACGTGGACGACTCGAACACGGGGGCCGTCGCGCTGTACGAGCGGCTGGGCTTCGCGCGCTGGTCCGCGCACATCAACTACCACCTCGGCTGAGGGTCGACACCGCGAGGGCCGGGTAACCGGCGGGTCACGGCCGTGCGTCGGCGGGATAACACCGTACCGGAAAAATGCCCATACTTCCGACAGGCGCACCCGGGTTCACTTAACGGACAACTCACCCTCAGCAATCGGTCACCTCAGAGGCCGTACGTGTTCACCTTGCGTTCACTTGCGACCGGCGAACCGGCTACCTGGCACTTCTAACTTTCGTGTCAGCCGGTCAGTGCCGGTCCTCGGGCCCCGGATCGGGGCGCCAAGTCAGACGCGAAGGGAAACCCCTCAGGTGAAGCTCCAGCGGTACGGCACTATTGCCTGCCTCGCTCTTGCCGCGACGCTCGGCCTCAGTGCATGCGGCTCGGACAACAACGAGCCCGCCTCCGGCGCGAGCGCCTCGGGCTCGGCCGCCGCGGTCGACTGCGCTACCGGCACGCTGAACGCCCAGGGCTCGTCGGCTCAGAAGAACGCCATGGCCGAATGGATCAAGGCGTACCAGCAGAAGTGCCAGGGCACCACGATCAACTACGAGGCTTCCGGCTCCGGCGCCGGCATCCAGGCGTTCACCGCCGGGACCGCCGACTTCGCCGGCTCCGACTCCGCCCTCAAGCCGGAGGAGCAGCCGCTGGCCGACGCCAAGTGCGTCGGTGGCAAGGCCATCCACCTGCCGATGGTGATCGGCCCGGTGGCCGTCGCCTACAACGTCAGCGGCGTGGACAACCTCCAGCTCAAGCCGGCCACCCTGGCGAAGATCTTCGCCGGCAAGGTCACCAAGTGGGACGACGCCACGATCAAGGCCGACAACCCGGACGCCAAGCTTCCGTCGACCACCATCCAGACCGTCCACCGCTCGGACGAGTCGGGCACCACCGACAACTTCACCAAGTTCCTCTCCAAGACCGCTGAGGCGGACTGGGCGCTGGGCAACGCCAAGGCATGGAAGGCCCCGGGCGGCACCGGCGCCAAGGGCTCGGACGGCGTGGCCAGCCGGGTCAAGGGCGCGGACGGCTCCATCGGCTACATGGAGTGGTCGTTCGCCGAGAACGCCGGCCTGAAGATGTCCAAGATCGGCAACGGCAACGGCGAGTTCGCCGCGCTGACCGCCGAGGCGGCCGGCAAGACCATCGCTGGCGCCAAGGTCGAGGGCCAGGGCGACGACCTCAAGCTGTCGATCGACTACAACACCAAGGAGGCCGGGGCGTACCCGATCGTCCTGGCGACGTACGAGATCGTCTGCAGCAAGGGCCTCGCGGCCGACAAGCTGAAGCTGGTCAAGGGTCTGCTGGGCTACGCCGCCAGCACCGAGGGCCAGAACTCGCTGACCGACCTGGGCTACGCCCCGCTGCCGGAGACGGTCCGCACCAAGGTCGAGACCGCGGTCAAGAACCTCTCCTGACCCGACCCCACCACCTCCGCAACCGAATCGAGCGAGCAGATGGGTGAAACCCCTCACCGCTCGGCCGACGCCGGCACCGGCGGGACGCGCGTGACCCAGAGTCACGAGTGGCCCGCCGTGCTCGGCGCGTGTGGCCGAGGCACCAGTCAGCACCCGTTCCCCGGGCGCGCCGGGCTGGGCGGCGGCGGCGCGCTGCCGCGCAGCCGTAAGTTCGGCGCCGAGCGGGCCTTCCGCGGTCTCACACTGGCCGCCGGCACCGCCGTTCTGGTCATCATCGCCGCCATCGCGATCTTCCTGGTCGCCAAGGCGGTGCCGGCCCTGCGCGCCAACACCGAGAACTTCTGGTCCTACGAGGGCTGGTCCCCCAACGACCCGCAGCCGAAGTTCGGCATCGGCACCCTGGCCTTCGGCACCGTGCTCAGTTCGGCGCTCGCGCTGCTGATCGCCGTTCCGGTGGCACTGGGTATCGCGCTCTACCTCTCGCACTACGCGCCGCGCCGGCTGGGCACCGCGCTCGGCTTCCTGGTCGACCTGCTGGCCGCCGTACCGAGTGTGGTGTTCGGCCTCTGGGGGCGGGACGTCTTCAGCAGCCCGGTCCGGGACTTTTCGGTCTGGCTCAACCAGCACTTCGGTTGGATCCCGCTCTTCGGCGGCGACGGCCCGTTCGGCGCCTCCATCATGCTGGGCGCCCTGGTGCTCGCGATCATGGTGTTGCCGATCATCACCTCCCTCTCCCGCGAGGTGTTCCTCCAGACGCCGACCGCGAACGAGGAGGCCGCCCTCGCCCTGGGCGCCACCCGCTGGGAGATGCTCCGCACCGCGGTGCTCCCCTACGGCCGCCCCGGCATCATCGCCGCGGTGATGCTCGGCCTGGGCCGCGCCCTCGGCGAGACCATCGCCCTGGCGCTGACCCTCGGCATCACCTTCGGCATCTCGTTCAATCTGATCCAGAACGGCGGCAACACCATCGCCGCCAACATCGCCAACGCGTTCGGCGAGGCGAACGAGACCGGCCGTGGCGCTCTGATCGCCTCCGGCCTGGTGCTGTTCACCATCACGCTGATCGTCAACATCACGGCGCGGGCGATCATCTACCGCCGCCGGGAGTTCACGGAGTCGGCCGCATGACCACAACCGTCACCTCCCACCGCACCCGCCCGCCGGCCCAGCCCACCTCGCTGCGGGGCCGGCGGCTGCCCTGGTACGCCGCACCGGCCATCGCCGTGGCGGCCCTGGCGCTCGCCGCCGGGATCGTCTACGGCATCGACATCGGCGGCCCGGTCCTCGTGGTCGTCCTCGGCGCGATCCTCTACCTGGTCGGGCTCTTCGCCGCGGCCAACGCGGTCGAGGGGCGCCGGTCGGCCCGCAACCGCACCTGGAGCGCGCTGATCCACTCCGCGTTCGTGCTGGCGGTGCTGCCGCTCGTCTCGGTGGTCTGGACACTGGTCAGCAAGGGCACCGAGCGGCTGGACGGCAACTTCTTCCAGACCTCGATGAACAACATCGGGGCCCGGGACGCCAACGGCGGCGCGTACCACGCGATCGTCGGCACACTGGAGCAGGTCGGCATCGCCACCCTGATCACCGTCCCGCTCGGCGTCCTCTGCGCCATCTACATCGTCGAGTACGGGCGCGGCAAGTTCGCCTTCGCGATCCGGTTCTTCGTGGACGTGATGACCGGCATCCCGTCGATCGTCTCCGGCCTCTTCGTGCTGGCGTTCTGGGTGCTGATCGTGTCGCCGTGGTTCAACGACGGCCGGCCCAGCTTCTCCGGCTTCGCCGCCGCGCTCGCGCTGAGCGTGCTCATGCTGCCCACCATCGTCCGGTCCACCGAGGAGATGCTCCGCCTCGTCCCGGCGCCACTGCGTGAGGGCGCCTACGCCCTCGGTGTACCGAAGTGGAAGACCATCCTGCGGGTGGTGCTGCCGACGGCGCTGCCCGGCATCGTCACCGGCGTCATGCTCGCCATCGCCCGCGCGGCCGGCGAGACCGCGCCGGTGCTGCTGGTCGCCGGCGGCGGCGCCGCGATCAACACCAACCCCTTCGAGAACAACCAGTCGTCGCTGTCCCTCTTCGTCTACCAGCAGGCCGGCGACGCGTCGAAGTACGCGCCGGCACGGGCGTGGACCGCGGCACTCACCCTGGTCGCCCTCGTGCTCATCCTGACGATCGCGGCGAAGCTGCTGGCCCGTCGCAACCGGCTCAGCCGATGAACCCCGGAGGTACCACCATGGCCAAGCGTGTCGAAGCCTCGAACGTCACCGCCTACTACGGCGGCTTCAAGGCGATCGAGAACATCAACCTGACCGTCGAGCCGAAGACGGTCACCGCCCTGATCGGCCCGTCCGGTTGCGGCAAGTCCACCTTCCTGCGGTCGATCAACCGGATGCACGAGGTGCTGCCGGGTGCCCGGGTCGAGGGCAGCCTGACCATCGACGACCAGGACATCTACGACCGGGACGTGGACGTCACCGCGGTCCGTCGCATGATCGGCATGGTCTTCCAGCGGCCGAACCCGTTCCCCACCATGAGCATCTTCGAGAACGTGGTGGCCGGCCTGAAGCTCAACGGCGTCCGGAAGAAGTCGATCCTGGACGAGGCGGCCGAGAAGGCGCTGCGCTCGGCGAACCTGTGGGACGAGGTCAAGGACCGGCTGGGCAAGCCCGGCGCGGGCCTCTCCGGCGGTCAGCAGCAGCGGCTCTGCATCGCCCGGACCATCGCGGTCGAGCCGCAGGTCGTGCTGATGGACGAGCCCTGCTCGGCCCTGGACCCGATCTCCACGCTGGCCATCGAGGACCTGATGTTCCAGCTCAAGGACAAGTTCACGATCATCATCGTGACGCACAACATGCAGCAGGCCGCGCGTGTGTCGGACCGGACCGCCTTCTTCTCGATCGAGAAGACCGGCGACCCGGGTCGCCTGATCGAGTACGACAACACCCAGAAGATCTTCAGCAACCCGAGCGTGAAGAAGACCGAGGACTACATCACCGGCCGCTTCGGCTGAGCCGCTGGATCCCGGTCCGCGAGGGGCGTCGGTCGACCTGGCCGGCGCCCTTTTGCATACCCCCAGCCCGGCCAAGATCGTGCTCGATCCAGAGCGCGATCTTGGACGGGGGTGGCAGGCTCGGGGCGCCGCGCGGACCGCGGGCGGGTCAGGCGAGTACGAAGCGGGGTTCGCCGTCCGGCGGGAGGTCCAGGCGCGGGGTGACCGGGGTGGCGGCGTCCCGACCGGCCGCCGCGCGGGCCACCCCTGCCAGGTCGCCGGCCGCCGCCACCTGGGCCAGTGTGACCAGGGTCGGTGGCAGCATGGTCAGTTCGCCGGCCTGAGCGCGGGCCAGCGCGTCCGCCGGCCGGATCCACAGGGTGTGGTCGGCCTCGCCGGAGACGTCCCGGGTCCGCTGCCCCGCCGGCAACAGGGCGACGAAGAAGTACGTGTCGAAGCGGCGCGGCTCGAACTCCGGGGTGATCCAGCGGCTCCACGGCAGCAGCAGGTCCGACCGCAGCGTGAGCTGACGGTCGGCGAGCAGCGCGGCGAAGCCCAGCCGGCGCCCTTCCAGGTCCTGCCGCGCGGCCTCCCAGTCGTCGCCGCTGACGTCGCCCACCACGGTCGCCGGGTCGGGGCCGGCGAGCAGCACGCCCGCCTCCTCGAAGACCTCTCGCGCGGCGGCGCAGACCACCGCCTGCGCGGCGTCCGGAGCCACCCCGAGCCGGCCCGCCCACTCGCCTGGTGCGGGGCCCGCCCAGTCGAGGTGCGCCTCCGAGTCGGAGCGGTCCACCCCGCCGCCGGGAAAGGCGTACATCCCGCCGAAGGTCATCGCGGCGACCCGGCGGATGACGTACACCTCGAAGTCGGCGTCGGTCGGACGCAGCAGCAGCACCGTGGCCGCGACCCGGGGCACCGCCGGGGTGCCGCCCTCGGCCTGGAACCGGCGGGCGTGCTCGACCAGGGCGGCGGGGGCGGCGAAGCCGGCACTGTCGATCGTCATGCCGCGAGCCTAGTTCCCGACGGATGAGGTGGCCGGCGGCCGGGCAGCGGGCGGTTCACCTGGCTGGGCTAGCGTGCCGGCATGACTCGTTGGGGCATCCTGGCCACCGGCCACATCGCCAGCCGTTTCGCCGAAGACCTCCGGCTGGTGCCGGACGCCGAACTTGTCGCGGTCGGCTCCCGCGCCGCCGACAGCGCCCAGCGGTTCGCCGACACGCACGGCGCGAAGCGGGCGTACGGCTCCTGGGTGGAGCTGGCGGCCGACCCGGAGGTCGACGTCATCTACGTGGCCACGCCGCACGCCGCGCACCACGAGGCGGCGATGACCTGCCTGACCGCCGGGCGCGCGGTGCTGTTGGAGAAGCCGTTCACCCTGGACCTGGCCACCAGCACCGAGTTGGTGGACACCGCCCGCGCCGCCGGGGTCTTCCTCATGGAGGCCATGTGGATGCGGACCAACCCGCTCATCAGGCGGGCGGTCGAGCTGATCTCGCAGGGCGCGATCGGCACGGTGAGCAGCGTACGGGCCGACTTCGGGGTGGCCGGACCGTTCCCGCCGGAGCACCGGATGCGGGCCGCGGCGCTGGGCGGAGGCGCTCTGCTCGACCTGGGGATCTACCCGATCAGCCTGGCCCACCTGCTGCTCGGGGTGCCGCAGCACATCCGGTCCTGGGCGCAGCTCGGCCCGGAGGGGACGGACGAGAACACCGGCATCCTGTTCGGCTACGACACCGGAGCGTTGGCCGCGCTGAGCTGCGGCATGGTCGGGGCGACCGAACTGTCCGCCTCGGTCACCGGCAGCACGGGCCGGATCGACCTGCCGGAGCCGTTCTTCCGGCCGGGGTCGCTGACCCTGCACCGGGCGGGTGCCGAGCCGGAGACGATCGTCGCGGAGGAGGCCGGCAACGGCTACCAGTACGAGGCGATCGAGGTGCAGCGTTGCCTGGCCGCCGGGCTGACCGAGAGCCCGCTGGTGCCGCACACCACGACCCTCGAGGTGATGGCCCTGCTCGACACGATCCGCGAGCAGATCGGCGTGCGTTACATCTGACGTGCGGACGGCCCCGGTCACCGCGCTGGCGGTGGCCGGGCGTCGACGTGCCGGGGTCAGCCGAAGAGCGGCCGGACCAGCAGGTAGGTGACACAGGCGATCAGCGCCGCGGCCGGGAACGTGATGATCCAGGCGATCACGATGTTGCCGGCGACGTTCCAGCGGACCGCGGAGAGCCGCTTGGTCGCGCCCACACCCATGATCGCCGAGGTGATCGTGTGGGTCGTGGAGATGGGCGCCTTGAGCACCAGGGCGTTGAAGTAGAGCACCGCGCTGGCGACCGTCTCGGCGGCGAAGCCCTCCGGCGGCCCGAGATCAATGATCTTGCGACCGAGGGTACGGATGATCCGCCAACCACCGGCGTACGTGCCGAGGGCCAGCATCGTCGCCGACGTCCAGAACACCCAGCCCGGGATGTGCGTCTTGCTCTCCTGGAAACCGCCGGTGTAGAGCGCCAGCACCACGATGCCCATGGTCTTGGCGGCGTCCTGCATGCCGTGGCCGACCGACATGGCGGCCGCCGAGGCGGTCTGCGCCCAGCGGAAACCCCGGTTCAGCTTGCCCGGCTGCCCCTTGCGGAACAGCCAGAGGATGGCCAGCATCAGCAGGTAACCGAGGGTGAGGCCGACGATCGGCGAGAGCACCATCGGCAGCAGCACCTTTTCGCCGATGTTGCCCCACTGCACGAGGCCGCCGGTGGACAGCAGGGTCGCGCCGACCAGGCCACCGAAGAGCGCGTGCGAGGACGACGAGGGCAGGCCGAAGTACCAGGTGATCAGGTTCCAGGCGATCGCGCCGAGCACACCGGCGAAGACCACGCCGAGGCTGCTCACCCCGGTCGGGAGGGTGACCAGGCCGTCACCGACGGTCTTGGCGACGCCGGCACCGAAGTGGGCGCCGACGAAGTTGCCGACCGCGGCGAGCCCGAGGGCGATCCGGGGTGTCAGCGCCCGGGTGGAGACGCTGGTGGCGATCGCGTTGGCGGCGTCGTGGAAGCCGTTGGTGTAGTCGAACGCCAGGGCCACCGCGATCACCGCCAGTACGGCGATGAGTTCAGGAGACACCGGCTCAGGACTCCTTGACGGCGATGGTCTCGACTGTGTTGGCCACGTGCTCGAAGGCGTCGCAGGCGGCCTCCAGCTCGTCGGCCACCTCCTTCATCTTCAGCACCGTCAACGCGTCGTACTCACCGGAGAAGAGGCGGACGAGCAGCTGCCGGTTGATCCGGTCGCCCTCGTTCTCCAGCCGGTTGCACTCGATCCAGTAGTCCTCGAGGTCCTTCATCGACTTCAGCCGCGGCATCGCCTCGGCGGTCAGCTTGGCCTGCTGGTCGAGCACGTTGACCATCTCGTGCAGCTCGCGGGGCAGCGCGGGGAGCTCGGTCAGCCCGTACAGGTAGAGCAGGTCGCCGACCGCCTCCAGGTGGTCCATCACGTCGTCGAGCAGCGAGCCGAGCCGGTAGATGTCCTCCCGGTCGAACGGCGTGATGAAGGTCGAGTTGATCTTCTTGTACAGCTCGTGCGTGATCTGGTCGCTGTCGTGCTCGACCTCGGTCAGCCGCTCGCTGACCGACTGCACGTCGACGCCGGGCAGGGCCAGCTCGTTCAGCAGCTCAGTGCCCCGGACCAGGTTCTGCGCGGCCCTGGTGAAGAGCTCGTAGAAGGCGCCCTCGGTGGGGCGGAAGGAAAACTTCACAGCACAGACCTCGTCGCGTCGGTGGAAGGGTGGCGGCGCCCGTCGGGCACCCGCCCGGTGAATGCTAGGAAACGACGGAACCGCGAATTCGTCGGCCCACCCCTGGCCAAGCCACATTCACCGGTCGTTCACCTGCCGTTCATCTCGGGCGTCCCATCCGCCCCCGCTCCCCCACTACGCAGCCGCTCCCGCTCGTGCGCCACATCGAAATCGGCAGGCGGATACCCCAGATCGAGCGTGTCGAACGTCTCCCGCAGCAGGTGAGCCACCGCCCAGTCCCGATACCACTTGCGGTCCGCCGGCACCACGAACCAGGGCGCGGCGTCCGTGCCGCACCGGCTCAGAGCCTCGGCGTACGCGGCCTGGTAGTCGTCCCAGCGGGCTCGGGCCTCGATATCCGAGGGGTTGTACTTCCAGTGCTTGCGCGGGTCGGTGAGCCGTTCCAGCAGGCGCTCGCCCTGCTCGGCGTACGAGATGTGCAGCATCACCTTGACCAGGGTCACCCCGTCCTCGGTCAGCTCCCGCTCGAAGGAGTTGATCTCGTCGTAGCGGGCTCGCCAGGTGGCCTCGGGCACCAGCGAGCCGACCCGGGCGATCAACACGTCCTCGTAGTGCGACCGGTTGAACATCCCGACGTACCCGGCTGGGGGCAGCGCTCGGCGGATCCGCCACAGGAAGTCGTGTCGCAGCTCCTCCGCGCTCGGCGGACCGAACGAGCGGATGTGCAGGCCCAGCGGGTTCATCGCGCCCGCCACCCGCTTGATCGTGCCGTCCTTGCCGCCGCAGTCCATCGCCTGGAGCACCAGCAGGACCCGGTGCGCCGGCCGCTCCGACCCGGCCTTGGCCATCGCGAAGAGCATTTCCTGCTGCTGACCCAACTCGTCGCCGACCAGCTCGACCTGCCCACGGGCCCAGGACTTCCGGTGCTGCCCGTCCCGTTCCGCCGTTGGCAGGCCGGGCGTGGACCGGGGATCGATCGCGCCGAGATCCACCGGTGCGGTGACCCGCAGCAGCTTCCGCATCGGGCCGCCGTCCGGGGCCACGATCCGCGGTTCCTGGAGTGCGCTCATGCACGGATCATCGCCCACCCCCCGGCCATCCGCCCGCCGAGAGCCCTCGCGGGCAGGCACGTCCGGGGCTGCCGGCGCCCGGAGTTGGCGGGAGGATGGACGACGGGAGACAGCCGGCCAGGGAGGGTGGTGGGTCCGTGCGGGACCTGGCGACGGAGTTCGAGGCCGAGCGGGGCCGCCTGCTCGCTGTGGCCCGCCGGATGCTGGGCAGCCGCAGCGAGGCCGAGGACGCGGTGCAGGAGACCTGGCTGCGCTACGCGGGGGCGCTCGCCGACCCCGCGGCCCGCGCCGAGATCCGCGAGCTGTCCGCGTGGCTGACCACCACGTGCGCCCGGATCTGCCTCGACGTGCTCCGTTCGGCCCGGGTCCGACGTGAGGCGTACCCCGGGCAGTGGTTACCGGAACCGGAGGTGCGCCCGCTGGACAGCGGGCCGGCACCGGACGGGTACGCCCCCGACCCGGCGGAGCGGGCGGTGCGGACCGACCAGGTCGGCACGGCGCTGCTGGTGGTGCTGGAGCGGCTCGCGCCGGAGCAGCGGGTCGCCCTCGTGCTGCACGACGTGTTCGCGGTGCCGTTCGCCGGCGTCGCCGACGTGCTCGGTACCACCGAGGTGGCGGCCCGGCAGCTCGCGTCCCGGGCCCGGCGGGCGGTGACCGCGCCGGACGCGCCCCGGCACAGCGCCGACCCGGCCGAGCAGCGGCGCGTGCTCGAGGCTTTCGTCGCGGCCACCGAGTCCGGCGAGTTGGATCCCCTGTTGCGGGTGCTCGCACCGGACGCGGTCCTGCTCGGCGACTCGGGTGGGCACTTCCCGGCGGCCCGTCGACCAGTCGTCGGCGCGGACGCGGTGGGCCGCTTCACGCTCGGCCTGTTCGGCCGCGCCGGCCGGTACGCCCACCGTGTGCGGTCCCGGCCGGTGCTGGTCGACGGCGTACTCGGCCTACAGCTGGAGACGGAGCACAGTGACGGGCGGACGATCCGGCTGGTCACCGCGTTCGCCGTGAACCAGGGCCGGATCACCGGCATCTTCAACCAGCTCAACCCGGAGAAGCTGGCCGACCTGCCACCGTTGGGCGACGACGACACGTGGCCGCCGCACTGGTGAACCAGGTGGGGCTCAGACCACCAGCGCCAGCCACTTGCGGTACGAGGTCGCGAACGGCTCGGTGCCGTCGCCGAGCGCGCCGTACAGCCACCGGGCCGCCGCCTCGGCCTCGTCCACCACGTCCTGCGGGTAGCCGAAGCGGGCCCGGTGCTCGGCGAACTCGTCCTCGTCGAGCAGTTCCACCAGGCCGGTGGCCCGGCGGCGGACCACGTCCAGGTCCAGGTCGATGAGGTGGACGGTGTCGTCGGACTCCCAGCGGGCCGGGGTGGCGATGTCGCAGTAGACCTCGCTGGTCCGCGGCGGCGGGTTGAACATCCCCGTCCACCAGGCGTGGTGCGGCACCAGCAGCACGAACGGGATCTTCTCCACGGAGGGCCGGCCGTGATAGACCGACTCGGTGCCGAACGGGACGCCGAGCCAGACGCCGAGGTCGTCCTCGGCGAGCCGGCGGGCCGGGTAGTCACGGTGGGCGCTGCCGTCGTACTTGCGGTAGATCACTCGGACCACGTCGCTCGGCATGATTCGCACCCTAACCGATACTGCCCACGCGTCGTAGCGCGGCCGTAACCGGACGGCGTCGGCCACGAGGCAGAGGGGTACGTCCGCGCCACGCGGGCGGATGGGCGCGGCCCGTGTCGGCGGTGGCGGGTACCGTCGCACGGTGACTCCGCCCCGCACCGCCACCGGTTCCGCCTCCCCGTCGGCCCGCGCCGGGAGCCGGCGGCGGGGCGCCCGGCCCCAGCCGGTAC
>NZ_JAEVHM010000230.1 GCF_016802865.1 Micromonospora parastrephiae
CCCCCGCCGGGTCGATCATAGGAGTTGTGGTGGGTCGCAAAAGCCGCGATCCATCCCCGAGCAGGCACCACAACTCATGATCGACCTCGACCGAGCGCGGGGGGGCCGGACGGTCGGTTAGGTTCGCTGCATGACTGTGGGGATCACGGCGGGGCAGTTCCACGCGGCTGACGGTGTCGAGGACTGGCGCTGCCTCTACCACGTGGTCTCGGCCCATTTCCCGACCGGTTCGCTGGCCAGGGGCATCGCGCTCGTCGATGAGATCGGCCGGCTGGCCGACGAGGCCCAGCAGCAGCACCTCATCATCGACCTGCGCGCCACCGGCGTCACGGTGAGCCTGAGTCTGCGCGACATCCCGTTGGCCCGGCGGATCTCGGCCGCCGCGAAGGAACTGGACATCCCCGCCGACCCGACCGCCGTACAACTGATCAACCTCACCCTCGACGCACTCGCCGGCGCGGACGTGCTGCCGTTCTGGCGGGCGCTGCTCGGCTATGGCCAGGTCGGCGACGACTACCTGTTCGACCCGTCGCGCCGCGGCCCGGGCTTCGGGTTGCAGCCCATGGACGGGGCGCGCCCACAGCGCAACCGTCTGCACGTCGATGTCGCTGTCCCGCACGATCAGGCCGAGGCTCGCGTCGCCGCCGCCCTGGCCGCTGGCGGCCACCTGGTCTCCGACGCGCACGCGCCCAAGTGGTGGGTCCTGGCTGATGCCGAGGGCAACGAGGCGTGCGTCGCCACCTGGGTCGGCCGCGAATAGCGGACCACATTCAGTGCCAGCGGAGTGGCCCGCCGGTGGCATCATCGTCGGATGGACGTTCGTCGCTTGGCGGCCATCGACATGTACGGTGCCCGAGGAACCACCCGCCGACGGCGCATCATTCTGGCCGAGACGGGCTTGCCGAGGTCGGAGAACCCGGCCGTGCTCGCGAAGGTCGGCAGCGTCACCGTCAACGAGGTCAGGTAGCCCTGGGCGTCCACCGACGCCTCGTACGGCACGGACTGCGACACGCCACCGTGGTGCTCCACTGCTCAGCCGTCGCGGGCAGGAGGCCCCGGGACACGCCCGCCGGCGCCACGGTGAAGTCGAGCGTGCCGGTGTAGGCGCCCTCACCGGTACGCGTGGCGGCCGTCATCGCCGCGGAGATGCCCTTGATCCCCGCGGGGTCGAACGGGTTCCCGTGCGGCACCTAAGGCCGGACTCGCACCGCGCTGCGTCAGCGCTGGCCGTGGGGGTGACGTTGTGGCAACGTCCTATCGGTCAGCGAGTTCACGTAGTCCGCTCCGGCCGCTGCCGGGGTGACCGACCGGACCCGAGATGACCGGAGGCCGATCATCGGCCTGCTGAAAGGAGTCCCGACCGTGAACGTGGGCGACCGAATCCTCACCGTCCTGCTGGCCGCCGTGCTCGCCACCGGCCTGTCCACCGTCGACGCCGGCCCTGCGGCCGCCGGGCAGACAAGCCTGCGGGCTGCCGACCCGAGCGTGATCCGCGTCGGCGGCACCTACATCTCCGTCCAGTCGCTCAACGGCGGGATCGCCGTACGGCAGGCAGCGTCGACCGACGCGCTGGCCGCCGCGCCCGCGCGGCAGGTGTGGACGGACAGCCGCAACCTCGGTGAGGTCTGGGCCCCGGAGATCATCGCCGATGGCGGCAGGTACTACATCTACTTCTCGGCCGGGCGCGGCGCCGCACACCGCATGTACGCGATCAGCTCGGCGTCGCCGGCCAGCGGCTACACGGCGGAGCGGCAGCTCGCGCTGCCGGGCGGCAAGTGGGCCATCGACGGCAGCATGTTCACCTTCAACGGGCAGCGGTGGTTCGTCTGGTCGGGTTGGGCGGGCGACACCAACGTCGAGCAGAACATCTACCTCAGCCGGATGAGCGACCCGCTCACCCCGACGGGCAACCGGTTCATCATCTCCCAACCCCGGGAGAGCTGGGAACGCGTCGTCGGCAACCCGTACATCAACGAGGCCCCCGAGGCGATCAGGGATCCGAACGGGCAACTGCACATCGTCTACTCCGCCAACGGCAGCTGGAGTGACCAGTACTGCCTCGCCGACCTGCGACTGCGAGCCGGCGGCGACCCGACGTACGTGTGGGACTGGTACAAGTCGAACGGCTGCCTGTTCGGCTCGAACCGGGCCACCATGATGGCCGGTTGGGATCCCACCCTGCACGTGAACGGGCCCGGCCACCACAGCTTCGTGCTGCTCAACGGCGACATCGCCACGAGCCCGCCCGCCGGGCCGAGGTTCCCGCTGATGTTCCACGCCGTACCCAAGGGCACCGCGTACTCGTGGGAGAACCGGTACTGGTACACCGGCACTTTCTGCTGGTGGGGCAACACCACCTACCGTCGTGCCAACGTGCCCGGCCCGACGGCCGACACCGGGTTCAGCATCAAGTTCTTCGAGTGATCGCTACCGCCGGTACCATCGTCGAGACCCAGCGGACGTGGCCCGAGCATCGACGGGTGCTCCGGTAGGGCCGACAGTTAGGACGATGAGGGCGGCGTGACCGGTTCGCAGCGGAAAGCACGACTTCTGGCCATGATCGCTGGCACCCTGTGCGGCCTCACCGCGTGCACTGGCCAACCCGACCCGCCACGGGCCTCCACGACGCCGACGCCGTCCGCGTCGACGGCAGCCAGCCCGACCTGGCCGCCACCGCCCCCGACCATCAGAACGGACGAGGAGGCGTGCGGCGGCTCCACCTACAACCCGCGAGCGGTACGTCCCTACAACCCGGGCGGCCCTGCCTACGCCGGAGGTCCCATCCACCTGACGGCATTCTTCGTGATGCACCCGTATGACTCCCGGGAGCAGGAGTACGAGCTGCCTGGCGAGTGGCAGTCGCAGCTGCATCCGGGCATGTACCCGGAGCAGTACACGCAGCTCGTCGTCTGCGAATATTTCGACGACGACTATTCGACCAAGAAGGTCGAAACGTGTACCTACGACACCGGCACCGGCGACAAGACGACCGCGGAGCTGCGGTCGGCGCGCTTCATCTACCGGGTGTTCGAGGCCAAGACCGCTAAGCAGGTCAGCAGCTTCACGTTGCCGGGCAGAGTGAACTCCTGTCCGGCAGTCGCCTACGCGCCGACGGGCAGGACCTACTACCAGCTCGTGCTCGACGAGGAAATCACTGCCAAGCTCCGTCCCCTCGTCATGGCCCGCAGACCGGGCTAGTCGGCTCCTGTGGAGCGTGGCGAAACCCGCGACCGAAGATTGCTAGGCGTGCCCGGTGTGCCATCGATCAGTGCCCCGCTGGGGAACCTGGCGCGGAGTTCGTCGGCTGTGACGTCCGCCGCCCATGACGTGACCTCGGGGATCGGGTTGCCGAGCGGCTCGGGGTTGTGGCCGAACATCAGCAACCGTGCTCCGGGAGCGGCGCGGTGGGTGAGCCCGGCGGCGTAGGCGTCGCGGCGGTGCAGCGGGATTCCGCAATAGCAGCTCAGGTCGAAGAACAGGTCGAAGGGACCCGGCACATCCAGTTCGTCGAGGCGGGTGGCGTCTGCGTGCAGCAGCCGTACCGCCACGCCCGCTCCACCTGATCTGCCGCCCGCAGGAGTGAGCTTAAGAAAATTAAGATCAAACTCTTGAAAGTTGAAGATTTTTGAGTTACAAATTCAGGTATGACAGAACAGGCGATGGACTGGCAGGAACTCACCAGCCTGACGCGGGGGCAGCCGTTCGTCGTCGAGCGGGTGCGCCTGGCGAGCAACGGCGTCGCGATCGAGGGCGAGTTCGAGCTACCGCAACTGGCTCAGCTCAACGTCGAGGATCAGGTTTTCGTCACGGCGTTCGTGCGCTGCCACGGTTCGATCAAGGAGATGGAACGCACCTTCGGGGTGAGCTACCCGACGATCAAGTCACGACTCAACCGGATCACGCAGATGCTCGACTTCGTCGAGACCGACCCGGCGCCGTCGCGGGCCGACATCATCGACCGGTTGCGCCGCGGTGAGATCAGCGCACAGGAGGCGTTGGCCGAGCTGGACGGCCGGACGTGATGCCGCAGCTGGTGACCGTCAAGGTCGACCGCCCGGACCGTCGACCCATCCGCGTCTGGGTCCCGGTGCTCCCCGTGGCGCTCGTGCTCTTCCCGGTCGTGGTCCTGGTCGTGCTGGCGGCGATCGTGGCCTGCCTCGTGTTCCGCATCGGTGTGGTGCGGGCACTCGGCGCCGGCTGGCGCGTCATCTCCGCGCTGCCCGGCGCCCGCTTCGACATCGAGCAGGGCCGCACGGCCGTGCTCGTGGCCATCCGATAGGAGAGGTTCGAATGACCGAACAACGCAAGGACATCCTCGACATGCTGGCCGCCGGCAAGATCACGGCCGAGGAGGCGGAGCAGCTCATCGCCGCACTCGAACGGGACCAGGCACCGGCGGCGGCAGGTCACGACGCCCGGCCGAAGGGCAAGGTGAAGTACCTGCGGGTGGTGGTGGACGCCACCGACAACGGCGAGCCGTCGCGGGTCAACGTGCGGGTGCCACTGCAACTGCTGCGGGCTGGCGTGCGGCTGGCGGCGCTGGTCCCGCCGCAGGCCCTGGTGAAGGCCAACGCCTCACTGAGCGACTCGGGTGTGCCGATCGACCTGACGCAGCTCAAGCCCGAGCAGTTGGAGGCGCTCGTGGAGCACCTCGACGAGGTGACCGTGGAGGTCGATTCACCCGATGCCACCGTGCGAGTCTTCTGCGAGTAGCCGCCGTCTGATGGGACGGCCCCTCGAGAGGGTGCTGGAACACCCTCCCGAGGCTGCGCCCGCCGCAGCAGAGCACAGGTGAACTGCCAACCTGAAGTCTAGCCACCCACCAGCGAACCAGCGGGGGACCACTCGGACGGGTGGTCCCCCGCACTGCGTCCCGCCGCTGGTCGCTGTCCGCGCCAGGTGGGCGGGGTCAGGCTGCCGTCTACCTGACCTCGACGGTGGCGCGCTGCCGCAGGGCGGGGCGCTGCCGCCGGACGGAGCGCAGGCCCACGTAGGCGACGGCACCGGAGGCCAGGTACAGCGCGGCCTGCACGTTGAGCACGAGCACGACGCTGAGCGCGTCGCCGAGCAGGCCGGCAGCCGCCATGCCCAGCCCCTGTGACGCGTTGTAGATCGCGTAGTAGGCGCCGAAGGCCCGGCCCAACTCGGTGTCGGGCACGCTCTGTTGGATCTGGGCGAAGGCTCCGCTGGCGTACGCGATGCCGGGCGCGCCGACCAGGATGAACAACACGATGTACCACTCGGGTTGACGGGTGACCACCGGTCCGTTCCAGATGACCAGACTGATCAGGGCGAAGGTGGTCGCTCCGAGACTCATCAGCAGACGGGGACTGAGCCGCGCGCCCAGCATGCCGACGACGAGCCCGCCGGCCACGCCGCCGATCGCCTGGACTCCGCGGAGCAGACCGGTGAGCGTGCCGTCGGCGTGCAGCGCGCGGCTGACGAAGACCACGAAGAGCACCACGAACAGGCCCTGCGCGATGCCACCCAGCGCCACGCTCAGGATCGTCACCCGCACGGTGCGGTTTCGCAGCATCGCCGCGAGGCCGGACCGCCAGTCGGTGAAGAACGAGGACGTACGGTCCGGGGTCAGCGGCTCCGCGGTGCCGTGGCGGGCTGCGCGGCGGCCGGCGGCGATCAGAGCTGCCGTGATCACGAAGGCCACCGCGCCGCCGACAGCCAGGTAGCGGGTGCCGTCGCGGGTGATCGCGAACCCGCCCAGCGAACCGCCGATGAGCCGTCCCACACTGGTGTTCAGCGCCACCACGCTGTTGGCGCGCACCAGGTGCGCGGGCTCGACGAGGCGTGGCAACGCGGCGTTGCGGGCGGAGTCGAACGTCTGCGTCAGCACCGCCTGGGCGCCGGCGACCAGGGAGATGATCCACAGGTGGTGGTCAGGCCGACCGAGCAGGGGGATCACCACCGCGGCCTGCAGCACGGCGACGCAGCTCATGAGCCGAAACCGGTCGAAACGATCGGCGAGAGCACCGGCGAACGATCCCAGCGTGACGCCGCACAGCAGCTCGACGAGGAAGACTGCCGAGGTGGTGAACGCCGAGCCGGTCACCCCGAACACGTAGATCGGCAGCCCGGTGAGCAGCAACCAGCTCGCCACGCTGGAGAAGAGCCCGGCAGCCCAGATCAGGACGAATCCGCGGTGTCGCAGCAGCGTCACCATGTCAGATGAATTCCGGCGTGGGGTACGCCTGCAGGTTGAGGCTGACGGGCCGCGCGTCGTTCGGGGGCGCGTTGCGCAACGGGCGCAGGTACGGCCGGATGACGGCGTCCAGGGTCAGCGTGAGGTGCCGCAGTTCCTCGGGAGTGAGCGACAGGGTGTAGCTGTGGAAGGTGGTGCTCTCCCGCCACTCGTCGATCAACTTGTGCCGCTGGTGCTGGTAGCGCTGCAACGATCGGAACACCTCGTCGAGCTCCAGGTTGGTCAGCGCGTCGTTGATCCGCTGCCCGTCGGCATCATCGGGATCCGGGAGGAATTCGAGCCCGGTGGCTGCGGCGCGCCACGGCCGGTCACGTCGGTTGGTTCCCTCGGCGGGGACCCGCTCGATGAGGCCGTGACGGGCCAGTTGATGCAGGTGGTAGCTGCAGTTCGACCCGATGTCGTCCAGGGCCTCGGCGCACTGTGCGGCGGTCCTCGGGCCAGCGGCCAGCAGGTAGCGCAGCAGCCGCAGGCGTAACGGGTGCGCAAGTGCGCGCAGCTTGGTCGCGTCCTGGACGCGCACACGACGTTCCGGCTCCATCAGCACCCCTTATCGAAAGGCTCCTTTCGTTTATACGTTCCCGGGGCCGGTTTTCGCAATAAGTCTTTCGTAAAGAGGAAGCACGACGGTACCCACGACACGCGCACTCAGGGCGTGGCGGACGGCGCGAGTATCACTCGGCGTGGGCGGTCAGCGGGTGAGGCCGACCAGCGTCGCCAGTCGCGCCACGCCGGCCGGCGCCGGCTGCGCGCGGGCAACGTCGGCGATCACGGTACGCGCCAACGGCCGGCACCGGACCTCGGCCGGCGCGACACTGTCCGCGTCGACGAGGGCGCGGGCAGCGCCACACAGGTCACCCACCTGGAGGTACGCCCGCGCGGCGTCGAGCAGGTACGCGCCCCGATACTCGGCCGGCAACCGCCGCCACGCCTCCTGCCGAACAATCGTCACGTGCCGCCGTACCGCCTCGTCGGCGTCACCCCGCGAGGCCGCCACCAACACCCGCGCCAGCTCGACCGCGACCGGCCCGAAGCTGGTGTGGTGCTGATCGTCGTACTCCCGAAGGTTGGCGGCGACGCCCGCGGCCCGGTCGGTCAGTTCGTCGGCGCGGCGGTGCTCGCCGCAGCCGGCGGCGGCGAGCGCGGCCTGGAGCAGCAGCGTCCCACCCACCGCCCACTC
>NZ_JAEVHM010000231.1 GCF_016802865.1 Micromonospora parastrephiae
GGGCCCGGCGATGGCGCCGCCGGTGAACGCGAGTCCAGCAGCGGTCAGCGCGGTCTTACGGATCAGATCGGTACGCATGATGGCGTGCTCCTCTGCATCGGGGGATACCGCACCACCGCACGGGGGGGATCACCACGGCGGCACGAATGCTCAAAGGGAGAAAGTTCTGCACCCGGCAGCCCTGCGGGGCCGGCATCGGGAGACTGTCCAACGGCCCGCGGCGGCGAATCATTCCACCGCGCCTTCGGCCCGCTCGGTCGTACAGGGGATGTAACCCAGGCGGCCCGACCGGTGTTCCCGGCGACCGCACCCCGCGACCTCGCTTAGTCGCGGCGGCATGCCAGGTATAACGACCCCACCCACCCGCCGATTCCACCCGGCGAGTGACCCCAACCACGGGACAGCACACCCCGAACCGCACACCAATACCCACCCGGACAGACCCCCGGGGACCGAGCGGGGCCTTCGGGTGCCTGGGGGCGGATGGGCGTGCTGTCCGGTCCGGGCGGTGGGGCGGCCTCCCCACCGAACCCCGGACCAGATTCCCGCCGGCCACACAACCCACCCAGCACCCCCAGCACCGGACACGACCCGACCCGACCCCCCAAGATCCCCACAACATCAGGGAAATTGCTGCCTCACCACACGCGGAGGCAGCAACATCCCCGAAGTTGCGCCGATCTTGACCCGGCCCAACCTCCCGCACACCGCCGAGGGCGACACCATCCCTGGACCACCCGGCCAACAAACCGGACAACCAGCGCACACAGGCCCCTCACCGCACGTCGGAGGCCACTACAACAAGGATCGAGCACGATCATGCGAGGAGGAACCGGCTCGCGCCCACCAAGCGCATCCACCTCGGCTTCGCCGCCGCACGGGCACGATCAGGCTCGAACCGGAAAACACGCCACGATCACGCTCGCCCGGAAAGGGGCCGTTCACGAGGCCAGCACGGCAGAGGTCGAGCACGAGAGGACAGCGTTCACGTGCTGGGGGTCGTCTCCGCGCCGTCGTCCGCCCGCTCGCCCTTGTCGAGGGCGGCCAGGATCGCCTCGGCGGTGCGCCGGCCCAGGCCGGGCACCTCGGTGATCTCGTCCACGGTGGCGGCGGACAGCCGCTTGAGTGACCCGAAGTGCCGCAGCAGGGCCTTGCGCCGCACCTCCCCCAGGCCGGGTACGTGGTCGAGTGCCGATTCGGTCATCCGCTTGGAGCGGCGTTGCCGGTGGAAGGTGATGGCGAAGCGGTGCGCCTCGTCGCGTACCCGTTGCAGCAGGTAGAGCCCCTCGGAGGTGCGCGGCAGGATGACCGGGAACTCGTCGTCGGGGAGCCACACCTCCTCCAGTCGCTTGGCCAGCCCACACAGCGCCACGTCGTCGATGCCCAGGTCGGCGAGGGCCTGGGCGGCGGCCGCGACCTGCGGGGCGCCGCCGTCGACGACCACCAGTTGGGGCGGGTACGCGAACTTGCGCGGCCGGCCGGTGGTCGGATCGATCAGGACGCCGACCTGCGGATCGACCGCGTCCGCCGGGGCGGCCGGGTCGTTGGCCGACTCCACGCCCACCTCGCCCGTCTCGGCTCGCGCGTCGAGGTAACGGGCGAAGCGGCGGCGCAGCACCTCGGACATGGCGGAGAGGTCGTCGGTGGCGCCTCGGACGATAAACCGCCGGTACTCGCTCTTACGGGGCAGCCCGTCCTCGAAGACCACCATGCTGGCCACCACGTCGGTGCCCTGGATCTGTGAGATGTCGAAGCACTCGATGCGCAGCGGCGAGGTACGCATGCCCAGCGCCTCGCTGATCTCGTCGAGCGCCTTGCCCCTGGTGGTCAGGTCGCCGGACCGCTTGAGTTTGTGTCGGGCCAGCGCGTCCTTGGCGTTGCGTTCGACCGTCTCCATCAGTGCGCGCTTGTCGCCGCGCTGCGGTACCCGCAGGGACACCCGACTGCCCCGGTGGGTGGCGAGCCATTCGGCCAGCGCGTCGGCGTCCGCGGGGAGTTCCGGCACGAGCAGTTCCCGGGGCACGTCGCCCTCGCCGTGCTCGCCGCCGTACACCTGGGTGCAGAAGTGGTGCACCAGGTCGCCGGTGGTCAGATCCTCGGTCTTCTCCACCACCCAGCCGCGCTGGCCGCGGACCCGGCCGTCGCGGACGTGGAAGACCTGCACGGCCGCTTCGAGCGGGTCGTCGGCGAACGCGACCACGTCGGCGTCGGTGCCGTCGCCCAGCACCACGGTCTGCTTCTCCATGGCCCGGCGCAGCGCGGCCACGTCGTCGCGCAGCCGGGCGGCCCGCTCGAACTCGAGCTGCTCGCTCGCCTCGGTCATCTCACGTTCGAGTTTGCGGACCATGGTGTCGGTGCGCCCCGCCATGAAGTCGCAGAAGCCGTCGACGATGGCGCGGTGTTGGTCGGCGGAGACCGTGCCGACGCACGGCGCCGAGCACTTGCCGATGTAGCCGAGCAGGCAGGGACGGCCGACCTGGCCGGCCCGCTTGAACACCCCGGCGGAGCACGTCCGGGCGGGGAACACCCGCAGCAGCAGGTCGAGGGTCTCCCGGATGGCCCAGGCGTGGGAGTACGGACCGAAGTAGCGCACCCCCTTGCGCTTCGCGCCGCGCATCACCTGTAGCCGGGGGTACTCCTCGTCGAGGGTGACGGCCAGATAGGGGTACGACTTGTCGTCGCGGTAGCGGACGTTGAACCGGGGGTCGTACTGCTTGATCCAGGTGAACTCCTGCTGGAGCGCCTCGACCTCGGTGCCGACGGTGATCCAGTCCACCGACTCGGCGGTGGTGACCATCTGCCGGGTGCGCTCGTGCAGGTTCCAGATGTCGCCGAAGTAGGAGTTGAGCCGGCTGCGCAGGTTCTTCGCCTTGCCGACGTAGATCACCCGGCCGGTGCCGTCGCGGAAGCGGTAGACCCCCGGAGACTCCGGGATGGTGCCGGGTGCGGGACGGTAGGTCGAGGGGTCAGCCACGCCAGCAAGCCTAGTCCGCACCCCCGACAGGCCACCGCGACCGCTTGATCGGCCCGGGTTCCCGGGAGGCGGGTCGACCCGACGGCGGCATCCTGCCGGGGGCGCGGCGGTCAGGCGAGGGAGATCTGGTCGCCGGTGACCTTGATGTCCTTGGGCGGCAGTGGCTTGGTGGCCGGGCCGACCTTCACCGAACCGTCCTCGATCGAGAACTTGCTGCCGTGGCAGGTGCAGTTGATCGTCCCGCCGTCGACGTTCGTCACGGGGCAGTTCTGGTGCGTACAGATGGGGCTGAAGCCCTTGAACTGACCGGCGGTGGGCTGGGTGATCACCACGCCCTCGGCGGCGAGGACCTTGCCACCGCCGACCGGAATGTCGCCCGTCGTGGCCAGCGACTGGGCGTTCTGCCGATCGCCGCCGCCGGCGTCCCCGGTGCTGGGCACCGCCGGGCCACCGCTGGTCGGGGCGGCGCCGTCATTGCCGTCGTCGCTGCCGCAGGCGGCCAGGACGACGGCCGCGCCGACCGCCCCGACGCCGGTGAGCAGGGCCCGACGGGTCTGCGTACCCGGACCGGTCAGCGCCTGATCGTCACTCATGCCTCGCCTCTCTCTAGCCCGCTGCGCCGGTCCGAAAGCCGGTCACACTTCTTCACACGGGCAACTGTGCCGGATAGTTCACCGCGGCATCCGTTCGACCCGGTAACTGGGACGGGCGGGCCCGGACCGCCTCGCCCGCGCCGTGGTGGCGCGCGCGAGCCCGGTCGGACCCGCCCCGAGGGTCGAGGTCAGCGCGCGGCGGCCGGCACCTTGCGGCTGGCCCGCGCCTTGGTGACGCCGTTGGCCTTGGCGGCCCGGGTGGTGGCCGCGGCCGCGCCCTTGGCCTCGCCGTCGAGCTTGAGCACCTGACGCAGGAACTGGCCGGTGTGGCTCTCGACCACCTCGGCCACCTCCTCCGGAGTGCCGGTGGCGAGCACCGTGCCGCCCCGGTGGCCGCCCTCCGGACCCATGTCGATCAGCCAGTCGGCCGTCTTGATCACATCGAGGTTGTGCTCGATGGTGATCACCGTGTTGCCCTTGTCGACCAGACCCTCGAGCACCATCAGCAGCTTGCGGATGTCCTCGAAGTGCAGACCGGTGGTCGGCTCGTCGAGCACGTACACCGTCCGCCCGGTGGAGCGCTTCTGCAGCTCGGAGGCGAGCTTGACGCGCTGCGCCTCACCACCGGACAGCGTCGGCGCGGGCTGACCGAGGCGTACGTAGCCCAGGCCGACGTCCACCAGGGTCTTGAGGTGCCGGTGGATGGCCGGGATGGCGGAGAAGAACTCGGCGGCCTCCTCGATCGGCATCTCCAGCACGTCCGAGACGGTCTTGCCCTTGTAGTGCACCTCCAGGGTCTCCCGGTTGTACCGGGCGCCCTTGCAGACCTCGCAGGGGACGTACACGTCGGGCAGGAAGTTCATCTCGATCTTGATGGTGCCGTCGCCGGAGCACGCCTCGCAGCGGCCACCCTTGACGTTGAACGAGAACCGGCCCGGACCGTACCCGCGTACCTTCGCCTCGGTGGTCTCGGCGAAGAGCTTGCGGACGTGGTCCCAGACGCCGGTGTAGGTGGCCGGGTTGGAGCGGGGCGTCCGGCCGATCGGCGACTGGTCCACGCCGACGACCTTGTCCACGTGCTCCAGGCCGGAGACCCGGGTGTGCCGGCCGGGCACCAGCCGGGCGCCGTTGATCTGGTTGGCCAGGACCGCGTACAGGATGTCGTTGACCAGCGTCGACTTGCCCGAGCCGCTGACGCCGGTGACGGCGATCAGCTGCCCCAGCGGGAACCCGACGGTCAGGTTGCGCAGGTTGTGCTCCCGCGCCCCGTGCACCACCAGCTCGCGGGCCGCGTCCTGCGGGCGGCGCGACGTCGGCGTCGGGATCGACCGCTTCCCGGACAGGTACGCCCCGGTGATCGACTCCTTGTTCTTCAGCAGCGCCGGCACCGAGCCGCTGTGCACGATCTTGCCGCCGTGCTCACCCGCGCCTGGCCCGATGTCGACGATCCAGTCGGCGGTGCGGATGGTGTCCTCGTCGTGCTCGACCACGATCAGCGTGTTGCCCAGCCCGCGCAGGCGGATCAGGGTCTCGATCAGCCGGTGGTTGTCACGCTGGTGCAGCCCGATCGACGGTTCGTCGAGCACGTAGAGCACGCCCACCAGGCCGGAGCCGATCTGGGTGGCCAGCCGGATGCGCTGCGCCTCGCCGCCGGACAGGGTCCCGGCCGGGCGGTCCAGGGACAGGTAGTCGAGGCCGACGTCGAGCAGGAACCGCAGCCGGGCGTTGATCTCCTTGAGGACCCGCTCGGCGATCATCTTCTGCCGATCGGTCAGCTCGATGCCGGCGAGCAGGTCGGCGCACTCCCCCACGGACAGGTTGCAGACCTCGGCGATGCTCTTGCCGGCCAGCGTGACGGCGAGCACCTCCGGCTTGAGCCGTGCGCCACCGCAGGCCGCGCACGGCACGTCGCGCATGTAGCCCTCGTACTTGTCGCGGGACCACTCGGACTCGGTGTCGGAGTGCCGGCGCTCGATCCACTGCACCACACCCTCGAAGCCGGTGTAGTAGGAGCGCTCGCGGCCGTACTTGTTGCGGTAGCGCACGTGCACCTGGTCGTCGGAGCCGTGCAGGATCGTCTTCTGCGCCCGCGCCGGCAGCGCACGCCACGGGGTGTCGACGTCGAAGTGCTGGGCCTCGCCGAGCGCCTCCAGCAGGCGCAGGAAGTATTCCAGGTTGTGCCCGGTCGACCAGGGCTGGATGGCGCCCTCGCGCAGGGTGCGCTCCGGGTCGGGGACCAGCAGCTCCGGGTCGACCTCCTTCTTGGTGCCCAGGCCGGTGCACTCCGGGCAGGCGCCGTACGGGGCGTTGAAGGAGAAGACCCGCGGCTCGAGATCCTCGATGGCCAGCGGGTGGTCGTTGGGGCAGGCCAGGTGCTCGGAGTAGCGGCGCTCCCGGTCCGGGTCGTCCTCGGGCAGGTCGACGAAGTCGAGCAGCACCAGGCCGCTGGACAGGCCCAGGGCAGCCTCGACCGAGTCGGTCAGCCGCTGCTTGGCGCTCGGCTTGACGGTGAGCCGGTCGATCACCACCTCGATGGTGTGCTTCTCCTGCTTCTTGAGCTTCGGCGGCTCGGTCAGCGGGTGCACCACACCGTCGACCCGGGCGCGGGCGTAGCCCTTGGCCTGGAGTTCGGCGAAGAGGTCGACGTACTCGCCCTTGCGGCCACGGATGACCGGGGCCAGCACCATGAACTTGGTGCCCTCGGCCATCGCGAGGACCCGGTCGACGATCTGCTGCGGGCTCTGCCGGGAGATCCGCTCGCCGCAGACCGGGCAGTGCGGCTCGCCGATGCGGGCGTAGAGCAGACGCAGGTAGTCGTAGACCTCGGTGATGGTGCCGACGGTCGAGCGCGGGTTGCGCGAGGTGGACTTCTGGTCGATCGAGACCGCCGGGCTCAGGCCCTCGATGAAGTCGACGTCGGGCTTGTCCATCTGGCCGAGGAACTGCCGGGCGTACGAGGAGAGCGACTCGACGTAGCGCCGCTGCCCCTCGGCGAAGATCGTGTCGAAGGCCAGGCTCGACTTGCCCGACCCGGACAGCCCGGTGAACACGATGAGTGCGTCCCGGGGCAGGTCGAGACTGACGTCACGCAGATTGTGCTCGCGCGCGCCACGGATGATCAGTCGGTCGGCCACGGTGCGTGTACTCCCGGGAGAAGACGAAGCGGAGGATCTGTCCCGCTCTGGAGTGATTCTGAGCGGTCGTGCGGGCGCGGAAAACACGCCTCGGCAACTCTAGCCCCGAGGTACGACAGTTTCCCCCGCCCGCACATTCCCCCAGCTCAGCACGGTCCGCCGTACTGCCCGGAAGCGTCGTTCCGCATTGCCCCGGGTCAGTAGCCGCCCGGCGCCGGGGGCCGGGCCGCCCGACGTCGGGCCGAGCGCCACCCGCCGCGCCGTTCGGCGGCCAGCCGCGCCTCCCGACGCCGGCTCTCGTGCGCCACCTCACCCTGAAGCCGCCGCCAGCTCTCCCACCGACGGGTGGAGAGCTCGCCGGTGTTCAGCGCCTCGCGGACGGCGCACGCGGGCTCGCCGTCGTGCCCGCAGTCGGCGTACCGGCAGCCCTCGGACAACCCGGCGATGTCGGCGAACGCCCGGTCCAGCCCGATCACGCCGTCCAACAGGCCGACCGCCCGCACACCGGGCGTGTCGATCACCGCCCCGCCGCCGGGGATCGGTACGAGCGCCCGCCAGGTGGTGGTGTGCCGACCCTTGCCGTCGACCCGCCGGATCGCCTGTGTCGGCATCATCACCGCGCCCGCGAGGGCGTTGACCAGGCTCGACTTGCCCGCGCCGGACGG
>NZ_JAEVHM010000232.1 GCF_016802865.1 Micromonospora parastrephiae
CACCCGGCCGGGACGCCGGTACCGGGTGCGCGGCGCGGACGGCCGCTACCGGTGCGCGCCACCCGCGCCGAGCACCGCGCGTAGCGGGGCGAGGGTGTCGTTGGTGAGGTGACCGGCCCAGACCAGGTCCCAGATGACGCCGGTCAGCGTGGCGTCGTCGGTCGACCCGACCCGGTCGGCCAGGGGCCGGAAGAACAGCGCCTGCCCGTCGCCGAGCGCGTCGAGCACCGCGTCGTGCAGCGGGGTACGGGTCAGTGCCTCGTCCGGCGGCGGGAGCAGCAGCGGCGCCGCGTCCGCGTACGCCAGGGTGACCCAGCCGTCGCCGCCGGAGATCGCCCCCGACCCGGCCCACAGCACCTCGCCACTCGCGCACAGCTCGTCGAGCTGCGCGGGGGAGTAGTCGGCGACCCGGCCGGGCAGCACCAGCCGCTCCAGCGCGGACGCCGGGACCGCCGCGCCCTGCAACTGCTCCACCGTGGCGGCGAGCGCCTCCACGCCCCGGGCGGACGAGCCGACCTGCTGCCAGCGGGGCAGGAACGCGGCCAGCGCCCGGGGCGGCACCGGCTCGATCTCCCGGCGCAGCGCCGCGAGCGAACGGCGACGCAGCATCCGCAGCACCTCGGCGTCGCACCACTGGGCGCCGGCGGAATCCGGGGTGAACTCGCCGGAGACCACCCGGCCGGTGGCGGCGAGGCGCCGCAGCGCCTGCTCGACGACGAACACACCGAGCCCGAAGCGGGCCGCGCAGCTCGCCGCGGCGAACGGCCCGTGCGTGCGGGCGTAGCGGGCCACCAGGTCGCCCAGCGGGTCGGCCACCGGGGCGAGGTACGCCTCGGCCACCCCGACCGGCAGCGCCACGCCGAGCGCGTCACGCAACCGGGCGGCGTCCTCGACGCCCACCCAGCGCTGCTCGCCGGCGATCCGGACCCGCAGCGCCCGTCGGCTGGCCTCCAGCTCGGTCAGCCAGGTCTCGGGCACACCCCGCTCGGTCAGCTCGGTGTCACTCAGGTCGCCGAGCACCCGCAGCAGCTCGACCACGTCCTCGGCGTCGCGGGGACGGCGCTGCTCGGTCAACCAGCGCAGCTGCCGGTCGGTCTCGGTGAGCACCACCGGATCCAGCAGTTCGCGGAGGTCGACGCGGCCGAGCAGTTCGCCGAGGAGCGTGGAGTCCAGTGCCAGCGCCGCGGCCCGGCGCTCGGCGAGTGGGGCGTCGCCCTCGTAGAGGAACGCGCCGACGTAGCCGAAGAGCAGCGACCGGGCGAACGGGGACGGGGCGCTGGTCTCCACCTCGACCAGCCGGACCTTGCGGGTCGCCAGGTCACGCATCAGCCCGGCCAGCGCCGGCTGGTCGAAGACGTCCTGAAGGCACTCCCGGGCGGCCTCCAGGGTGACCGGGAAGTCCGCGTACTCGCGCGCGACGTCGAGCAGTTGCGCGGCGCGTTGCCGTTGCTGCCACAGCGGCTGGCGGCGGCGCGGGTCGCGGCGGGGCAGCAGCAACGACCGGGCGGCGCACTCACGGAAGCGCGCGGCGAAGAGGGCGGACGTGCCGACCGACTCCTCCACCAGTTGGGTGATCTCGTCGGGCTCGAAGACCACCACGTCCGCGCCGGGTGGCTCGTCGGCGGTGTCCGGTAGCCGCACCACGATGCCGTCGTCGGAGGGCATCACCTGGGCGTCGACGCCGTACCGTTCGGCGAGCCGGCGGCCCACCGCGAGAGCCCACGGCCCGTTGACCCGCGCACCGAGGACGCTGTGCACAGCGAGCCGCCAGTCGCCCAACTCGTCGCGGAACCGCTCGACCACGATCGTGCGGTCGTCGGGCAGCGAGCGGGTGGCCTCCCGCTGGTCGCGCAGGTACGCCATGAGGTTGCCGGCGGCCCAGTCGTCCAACCCACCGGCGCGCAGGGCGGCCAGAGCCGCCTCGTCGCTCTGCCGCAGCAGAGCGCGCACCCGGGCGCCGATGGCCCGCCCCAGCTCCACGGGACGGCCCAGCTGGTCGCCCTTCCAGAACGGCATCCGGGCGGCCTGCCCGGGGGCCGGCGAGACCAGCACCCGGTCGGGGGTGATCTCCTCGATGCGCCACGAGGAGGAGCCGAGCAGGAAGACGTCGCCGACCCGCGACTCGTAGACCATCTCCTCGTCCAGCTCGCCGACCCGCGCGGCCCGCTCGGCGCCGGCGAGGAACACCCCGAACAACCCCCGGTCCGGGATGGTGCCGCCGCTGGTCACCGCGAGCCGCTGCGCGCCGGGGCGGCCGGTGAGCAGGTCGGTGGCCCGGTCCCAGATCAGCCGGGGGCGCAGCTCGGCGAACGCGGTGGACGGGTAGCGGCCGGAGAGCATGTCCAGTACGGCGTGCAGCGCCGACTCGGGCAGCTCGGCGAAGGGCGCGGCCCGGCGGACCAGCTCGGCCACGTCGCCGACCCGCCACGGCTCCAGCGCCACCATGGCGACGATCTGCTGGGCGAGCACGTCCAGTGGGTTGCGTGGGTAGTGCAGCTCCTCGATCGCGCCGTCGGTCATCCGCTCGGCGACCACCGCGCAGGACAGCAGGTCGCCGCGGTGCTTGGGGAAGACCACCCCGCGGGAGACCGCGCCGACCTGGTGCCCGGCACGGCCGACCCGTTGCAGCCCGGCGGCGACGCTCGGCGGCGCCTCGATCTGCACCACCAGGTCGACCGCGCCCATGTCGATGCCCAGCTCCAGGCTGGAGGTGGCCACCACGGCCGGAAGCTGGCCGGACTTGAGCGCCTCCTCGATGTGCTTGCGCTCCTCGCGGGAGACGCTGCCGTGGTGGGCCCGGGCGATCACCGGTGGCGCGCCGCCGGCGGCGCCGGACTGGGCCATCACCTCCGCCGGTGGTCGGTTGCGCACCGGGCCGGCCGGGCCGCCCCACCGCTGCGCGTCACCCGCCGGGCCGCCGTCACCCGCCGGGCCGTCGCCCGGCGACACCCCGTCCGGTACGCCGACCGCGTCGCCACCCGGCGCGGCGGCCACCTCCTCGGCGGCCAGCTCGTTGAGCCGCGCGCAGAGGCGTTCGGCGCTGCGGCGGGAGTTGGTGAAGACGATGGTGGAGCGGTGCTGCCCGATCAGCGTGAAGACGCGTTCCTCCACGGCTGGCCAGATCGAGGCGCGGCGCGGCCCGGGGCCGCCGAGGTCGTCCTCCGGTGGCTGCTCCTGCTCGTCGAGGCGGGTCATGTCCTGCACCGGCACCTGCACGCTGACCTCGATGGTCTTCGGCGTGGCCGGCTGCACGACGTCGACCGGGCGGGCGCCGCCGAGGAACCGGGCGCAGGCGTCGATCGGTCGGACGGTGGCGGAGAGCCCGATCCGCTGCGCCGGGGCGGGCAGCAGCTCGTCGAGGCGTTCCAGCGAGAGGGCGAGGTGGGCGCCGCGCTTGCTGCCGGCAACCGCGTGCACCTCGTCGACGATGACGGTCTGCACGCCGCGCAGCGAATCCCTGGCCGCGGAGGTGAGCAGCAGGAACAGCGACTCGGGTGTGGTGATGAGAATGTCCGGTGGGGTGCGGGCGAAGGCCCGTCGCTCGTCGGCCGGGGTGTCGCCGGTGCGCATGCCGACGGTGATGTCGGGAGGGGCGACACCCAGCCGGGTCGCCGCCTGCCGGATGCCGGCCAGTGGGGCGCGCAGGTTGCGCTCCACGTCGACGGCGAGGGCCTTGAGCGGGCTGACGTAGAGCACCCGGCACCGCTGCCGGGCCTCGGCCGGTGCCGGCTCGCGGGCCAGTTTGTCGAGCGACCAGAGGAACGCCGCGAGCGTCTTGCCGGAGCCGGTGGGCGCCACGACGAGGGCGTTGCGGCCGGCGGCGACGGATCGCCAGGCGCCGGCCTGGGCGGCGGTGGGCGCGGCGAAGGCGGCGTCGAACCAGGCGCGGGTGGCCGGGCCGAACCCGTCGAGCACCTCGCCCGTATCTGCATCTGCCCCGGTCACCGCTCCATGGTGCCCCGGCGGTACGACAACCACGAGCAGGCCGAGGCGGAATGTGTCCGGGTGCAAGGCATAAGCACGGGATGCGTGCTTAATACGTTAAGTCTCACTTAACTGCTTGCTTGTGACGCACAACATAAAGTAACTTCACTCGCAACGCGAGTGGGGTGGGGAGGGATCGGATGGCCGGCGAGCAGCGGAATGTCGCACCCGGCACCGATGTGCTGATCCGCAAGGTCGACAGCCACCTCGCCACGCTCCGCGGCGGTCTGCACGGCCCGGAGCTGGAGCTCGCCGAACGCCTCGCCCGCTGCCTGCGGGAGCTGGTCGTCTCCACCGCCCAGGCCAGCGCCGCCGACCGCGGCCAGGTCCGTGCCGCCGTGCACTACTTCGTGCTACGCCGGGAAAGCCGCGGCCGGCTGCTCTCGGTGCGGTCGCTGACCGCCGCCGAGCGGGTCGTCGACAAGGTCGTCCGCCAGCTCGGCCGGGTCGACCTGCTGGCCGAACTGCACCGCGACCGCCCCGCCCTCGACGACGCGCTGCCCCTCGGCGACGCGCTGTTGCGCTGACCGCCGTCGGCCGCGGACACCTCGCGGCGATTGACGGACGGATTCCGGCAAAACGGCCCGGCGGGCGAGGAACTGTCGTCTGATCGCTGCAGGCGCCACCGCTGCACGGGCGTCGGCCACCTCGATCGGGAGCGCGGGTGCTGGTACTGCTCATCCTCCACCTCGTGGCGGCCCTCGCGGCGCCGCTCCTCGTCCGGTGGTGGGGTTCCCGCGCGTGTTACCCGTTGGCGCTGGCGCCGGCCGCCGCGTTCTGCTGGGCGGTGGCCCGCACCCCGGCGGTCGACGACGGCGGGGCGGTGGTCGAGACGTACCCGTGGATCGGGCAGTTGGGCCTCGACATCGCGTTGCGGCTCACCACGCTGTCCTGGCTGATGACCCTGCTGGTCGGCGGCGTCGGCGCGCTGGTGCTGGTCTACAGCGCCCGCTACTTCGACGCCGGCTCGATCGGGCTGGCGCGGTTCGCCGCCGTCCTGGTCGCGTTCGCCGGCGCGATGCTCGTCCTGGTCTTCGCCGACGACCTGCTGCTGCTCTACGTCGGCTGGGAGCTGACCACGATCCTGTCGTACCTGCTGATCGGGCACAGCACCGAGCGGCGTTCCAGCCGGTGGGCGGCGGCGCAGGCGCTGACCGTCACCACCCTGGGTGGGCTGGCCATGCTGGTCGGGTTCATCCTGCTGGGCGAGCACGCCGGCAGCTACCGCTGGTCGGAGATCTCGACCCAGCCGCTGCCCGCCGGCGGTCACCTGATCACGGCGGTGCTGCTGATCCTGGCCGGAGCGCTGTCGAAGTCGGCGGTGCTGCCGTTCAACTCCTGGCTGCCGGTGGCCATGGCGGCGCCCACCCCGGTGAGCGCGTACCTGCACGCCGCCGCCATGGTCAAGGCCGGCGTCTACCTGCTCGGTCTGCTCGCGCCGGCGCTCGCCACGGTCGGCCCCTGGCGGCCCGTCGTGCAGGTCGCCGGCCTGGCCACCATGCTGCTCGGCGGCTGGGCGGCGCTGCGGCAGACCGACCTGAAGCTGTTGCTGGCGTACGGCACCGTCAGTCAGCTCGGTCTGCTGGTCGCCGTGACCGGGTCCGGTACCCCGGACGCCGCCCTCGCCGGCGTCGCGATGCTGCTGGCGCACGCGTTGTTCAAGGCGTCGCTGTTCCTGGTCGTCGGGATCATCGATCACGGCGCCGGCACCCGTGACCTGCGCGAGTTGTCCGGGCTGCGGCACTGGTCCCGGCCGCTGTTCGTGGTCTCCGTGCTGGCCGCGGCGTCGATGGCCGGCGTGCCGCCGCTGGTCGGTTTCGTGGCCAAGGAGGCCGTGTTCGCGGCGTTCCTCGACCAGCCGCTGCTCCTCGCCGGCCTCGTCGCCGGGACGGTGCTCACCGTCGCGTACAGCGCCCGTTTCCTGTGGGGCGCGTTCAGTGACCGGCCGGGGGTGGAACCGGTCCAGCCCGACCTGAGGATCGCCGGCCCGATGCTGGTTCCACCGGCCGTGCTGGCCGGCGTCGGGCTGCTCGCCGGCCCGGCCGCCGGCGAGCTGGAGGCGCTGCTGCACCCGTACGCCGACCTGCTCGGTGGGGTCGACGCGCACCTGGCGCTCTGGCCCGGACCGACCCCGGCGATCGGCCTGTCCGTGGTGGCGCTTCTCGGCGGCGCTCTGCTCTTCGCTCTGCGGGGGCCGCTCGCCCCGGTGCTGGCCCGGCTCCGCTCGCCGATGGGCGGCAACCAGGGGTACGAGTGGATCGTGGGCCGGTTCGACCGGCTGGCGATCGAGGTGACCGGGGCGACGCAACGGGGCTCCCTGCCGCAGTATCTGGGCATCATCCTGGTCACCCTCGTGCTGCTGCCCGGCGGGGCGATGCTCGCCGCCAGCCCGTGGCGGGCCCGGATCCCGCTCTGGGACAGCCCGCTGCAACCGGTGGTCGTCGTGGTGATCGCGGTGGCGGCGGTGCTTGCGGTCGGCGCCCGCCGCCGGCTCACCGCGATGCTGCTGGTGGGGATGACCGGCTACGGCACCGCCATGCTGTTCGTCCTGCACGGCGCGCCCGACCTGGCGCTCACCCAGTTCCTGGTGGAGACCGCGACGATCGCCGTCTTCGTGCTGGTGCTGCGCCGTCTGCCGGAGCGGTTCTCGGCCCGGCCACTGCGCCGTAGCCGGTGGACCCGCCGGGCGATCGGGGTGGCGGTGGGCGTGGTGGCCGCCGGACTGGCCCTGGTCGCAGCGAACTCCCGCCGCGCGCCGGACATCTCCGCCGCCTTTCCGGACCTGGCGGTGGTCCACGGGTACGGCCGCAACGTGATCAACGTGACCCTGGTCGACATCCGGGCCTGGGACACCATGGGCGAGATCGCGGTGCTGGTGGTGGCCGCGACCGGGGTCGCCAGCCTGATCTTCGAGCGGTCCCGCACCGGGCCCCGACCGCGCCGGCCGGAGTCGGACTGGCGGGTGAACAGACCGGGCCGGCCGGTGTGGCTGCGCGGCGGGCCCACCCTCTACGAGGAACGCCGCTCGATCGTGTTGGAGGTGGTCATCCGACTGATCTTCCACACCGTGGTGCTGTTCTCCCTCTTCCTGCTCTTCTCCGGGCACAACGCGCCGGGCGGCGGCTTCGCCGGTGGTCTGGTGGCGGGTCTCGCCCTGGTGGTCCGCTACCTCGCCGGCGGCCGGTACGAGCTGACCGAGGCGGCCCCGGTCGGCGCCGGTGTGGTCCTCGGCGCGGGGCTGGCCGTGTCGGTGGGCTCCGGTGTGGTGGCGCTGCTGGTGAGTGGGCAGGTGCTGGAGAGCGCCAAGGTCG
>NZ_JAEVHM010000233.1 GCF_016802865.1 Micromonospora parastrephiae
AGCGCGCCGCCGTCCCCATCCGGGGTGGGCGGGGCCTAGCGTGCGACGACCGCCTACCCACTGTCCGCGTAGGCGGACGATGGTTGCGTCGCGGTGGGGCGTGCCGGGGTAATCTTCGCCGGCAAGATCGCGCAACATCCTGGTTCTAGTGGCATCCGGCGCGCCCGACACCACTACATCCCCAGGATCAAGCACGATCTTGGTGTCCGGCGGCGCGGGCGCTGCGGCGGCGCGTGGACTGTCCGGCGGCGCGCGGAGTGTCCGGCGGCGCGCGGGCGCTCCGGAACGCGGGCGCGCCGGCGGGTGGGGGTCAGGTGGCGATGTCGGCGGTGGGGAGGGATGGGCCGTCGCCGGCCAGGCGGAAGGAGTCGGTGCCGACCGGTTCCACCAGCCCGTCCTGGACGAGGCCCGCCAGAGCCCGGGCGCGCTGCACGTCGTCGGTCCAGACCTGGTCCAGCCGCTGGTGCGGCACCGGCCCGCTGGTTTCCCGGAGCACCCCGAGCAGCAGTCCGCGTACCTGCCGGTCGGTGCCCGCGTACCGCTGGGGGCGGCGGGTCGGCCCGGTCGGCGGCTCCTGACCGGAGGCCCGCCACGCGCAGACCGACTCGACCGGGCAGGCTGTGCAGCGCGGTGACCGGGCCGTGCAGATCACCGCGCCCAGCTCCATGAACGCGGCGCTGGCCAGCGCCGCCGCGGCAGGCTCCACCGGTAGCAACTCCTCCGTGGCGACCAGGTCGGCAGGTCGGGTGACCGGCCCGGCGTCCGGGTCACCGGCCACCGCCCGGCAGACCACCCGACGCACGTTGGTGTCGACCACCGGGTGCCGCTGGCCGTACGCGAACGCGGCCACCGCCCGTGCCGTGTACGTGCCGACGCCCGGCAGCGCCAGCAGGTGCTCCAGCCGGTCCGGTACCTGGCCGCCGTGCCGGTCGACGATCGCGACCGCGCACTCGCGGAGCCGGACCGCCCGGCGGGGGTAGCCGAGGCGTCCCCACATCCGGATCGCCTCGGCGGGGGTGTCCGCCGCCAACGCGGCCGGCTCCGGCCAGCGGGCCAGCCATGCCTGCCAGGCCGGCACCACGCGGACCACCGGTGTCTGCTGGAGCATGACCTCGCTGACGAGGATGGCCCAGGGGGTTACGCCTGGCTCGCGCCACGGCAGGGCACGGGCGTGCTGTTGGAACCACCGGCTGACCAGGGTGGCGAAATCGGGTTGTGTCATGGCGTCGTCGATGATGTCACGGGGTGTGTTCCCGCTGGGTGGGCGGATCGGGCGGGGTGTCACGGCGGCGGCGGGCGGATCGGAGAGAATGCGCGGATGAACGAGCTCGCGATCACCGTCATCGGTCGGGACCGGCCGGGCATCGTGGCCGACGTCGCCGAGGTGCTGGCCGGGTTGGGCGCGAACCTCACCGACAGCACGATGACGCGGTTGCGGGGGCATTTCGCGATGACCCTCGTCTGCACCGGTCCGGCCGCCGCCGAGGTCGAGGCCGCGCTGGCGCCGCTGGCGGCCGAGGGTCAACTGCTGGCGACGGTACGCGAGGTCACCCCGGACGGCGAGGTGCCTCCGGTGGGTGAGCCGTACGTGATGGCGGTGCACGGATCGGACCGGATGGGCATCGTGGCGGCGATGACCCGGGTGCTGGTGGACGCGGGCGGGAACGTGACCGACCTGAGCACCCGGTTGGCCGGCTCGCTCTATGTGGTGCTGGCCGAGGTCGAGTTGCCGGCGGGTGTGGCCGAGACGCTGGTCGACCGCCTGGACCGGACGGCTGCGGAGTTGGGCGTGGAGGTCACCCTCCGGCCGGCGGACCCGGATCTGCTGTGACCGGCGAGCACAGCGGGCCGTACGCCGGGCTCGGCGACTGGACGCCGGAGGCGTTGGCGGTCGCGGGCGAGATCCGGGCGGTGGTGTCGGCTCCGCATCCGGTGCTGAGCCGGGTCGGCGGTGCGGTCGACCCGACGTCCGGGGAGACGGTCCGGTTGGCGGCCGACCTGGTGGCGACCATGCGGGTCTCGCCGGGTTGTGTCGGGTTGGCGGCGCCGCAGATCGGGGTGGGCGCCCAGGTCTTCGCGGTCGACGTGACCGGGCATCCGAAGGCGGTGACCGTGCACGGCACCTTCGTGTTGTGCAACGCCCGGGTGGTCGAGGCCACCCGGTGGAAGCCGGGCCGGGAGGGGTGCATGTCGGTGCCGGACCTGACCGGGGACGTGAAGCGGGCCAGCCGGCTCGTGGTGGAGGGTGACCTGCCGGGCAGTGGGGCGTCGGTCCGGTTGGTGACCGACGGCTTCGAGGCGCGGGCGTTGCAGCATGAGATCGACCACTGCGCGGGGCTGCTCTTCCTGGACCGGGTGGCGGGTGCGCACGCGGTCTACCAGCGCAAGGTCTACCTCTGAACGGGGACCGGACCCGCCGTACGTCGGTCCTCAGTGGAGGGTCGGGGTGGAGGGTCGGTGGCGTTCCGGCGCGTCGCGCCGGACTGGTGGGCGTCGCGCGGCTACCGTGGGGGGCATCATGCGTCTGACGGTCGGCCCCCTGCCACCCGCCGTGTACTGGCGGCGTCGCGCCGTCGTACTCGGAGCGGGGCTTCTCTTCCTGATTGTCCTGCTCTACTCCTGCACCGGCTCGGGCCGCTCCGGTGGTCAGCCGAGAGCGGGGGGGTCGCCGTCGGCGACGTCAGCCGCGCCGGGCCCCGGCGGGCCGGTGCTGACTCCGCAGACCGGGGCGCCGTCGGCGTCCACGTCCGCGGCCGCTGATCCGGACACCACGAGCCCGAGCCCGGAGATCACCAGCAACAACCCTCCGTTGGGTGCGGCTGCCGGTTCGGTGGACGACGGCACCTGCACCGACGCCGAGATCAGCGTGGTCTCGGTGGCGCGGCCCGTCTCGGTGCAGCGCGGGATGGTCGTCGACCTCCAGCTCAAAATCAAGAACATCTCCGACCGGACGTGCAGCCGCAACGTCGGCGCCGACCTTCAGGAGATCTTCATCAAGTCCGGTGCCGAGAAGGTCTGGTCGTCGGACACCTGCGGCAAGGTCCAGGGCTCCGACGTGCAGTCCTTCACGCCCAACTTCGAGCGCTCCTACGAGGTGAACTGGAACGGTCGGGACACCACCCGCTGCGACGACAACGGCTTGGCGGCCGGGCCGTTCCCGGCGGTGGGGACTTACCAGGTGTTGGCCCGGGTCGGAACCAAGCTCAGCGCGGCCGTGAAGCTCACCATCACCGGCTGAGCCGGATCAGACGTACCGCTCCAGGATGGACGCCTCGGCGAGCCGGGACAGCCCTTCCCGGACGCCGCGGGCGCGGGCGTCGCCGACCCCTTCGACGGCCTGCAGGTCTTCCACGGTCGCGCCCAGCAGACGCTGGAGGCTGCCGAAGTGCAGCACCAGCCGGTCGACCACCGCCACCGGCAGCCGGGGCACCTTGGCCAGCAGTCGGAAGCCGCGAGGGCTGACGGCGGCGTCCAGCGCGTCCGATGCGGCCGGGTAGCCGATTGCCTTGGCCACCGACACCAGGTCGATCAGCTCGGTGGCACCGAGCAGGTCCAGTTCGACAAGCGCCTCGTCCAGGGTGCGGGACTTACGGCCGACCGGGAGGTAGTCCCGGATGACCAACGTCCGGTCGGCGTCCACGCCGGCCATCAGCTCGTCGAGTTGGAGGGCGAGCAGCCGGCCGTCGGTGCCCAGCTCGACCACGTAGCCGGCGATCTCGTCGGCGATCCGGCGGACCATCTCCAGCCGCTGCACCACGGCCACCGCGTCGCGGACGGTGACCAGATCCTCGATCTCCAGCGCGGAGAGCGTCCCGGAGACCTCGTCCAGTCGGAGCTTGTAGCGCTCCAGGGTCGCCAGCGCCTGGTTGGCACGGGACAGGATGGCCGCCGAGTCGTCGAGCACGTGGCGCTGACCGTTGACGTAGAGGCTGATGATCCGCATCGACTGGCTGACCGAGATGACCGGGTAACCGGTCTGCCGTGCCACCCGCTCGGCGGTGCGGTGCCGGGTGCCGGACTCCTCGGTCGGGATCGACGGGTCGGGCATCAGGTGCACGGCCGCCCGGACGATCCGGGTGCCGTCGCTGGAGAGCACGACAGCGCCGTCCATCTTGCACAGCTCGCGCACCCGGGTCGCGGAGAACTCCACGTCCAGTGGGAAGCCGCCGGTGCACAGGCCCTCGACGACCTTGTCGTAGCCGAGCACGATGAGCGCGCCGGTGCGGCCACGCAGGATGCGCTCCAGACCGTCGCGCAGCGCGGTGCCGGGCGCCATCAGGGCGAGGTTGGCCCGCAGTGGATCCCCGGCGCCTCCGGCGGCTCCCGCGGTCACGCTCACGCTGATCGGGCGGGCGGGCGAGCCCACGGCGCCGGTGCGGGCATGGGGCGGCGCGCCGGCTGGCTTGGTGGTATCGCGGTCGATCGGCACGGGCACAGTCTACGGACTGCCGTGCGGTGGGTGCTGTCGTGGTTACTGTGATGTGTCACGATGCCGCCCTTTCCACCGTTTCCCGCTTGCGGCGTGCTGTCCGGTATCGCCCTCCGCGCCGGCACGGTGGGTCACTCGGCGGACGCGCGGGCCGCATGTTGCAGCGCGGAACGGACGTCCGTGACCTCGGTCACCCGCATCTGCTCGGGCCCGGCGCCGGTGCTCGCCGGACCGCAGCCGGGCGGCACCAGGGCCACCTTGAACCCCAGTCGGGCCGCCTCCGCGAGCCGGCGTGGCACCGCGCCGACCCGACGCACCTCGCCGGTTAGCCCCACCTCGCCGATCGCCACCAGGTGCGGCGCGATGGCGAGGTTGAGCCCGCCGGAGGCGACCGCCAGCGCGACCGCCAGGTCGGCTGCCGGCTCCACCACCCGGATGCCACCCACGGTGGCCGCGAAGACCTCCCGGTCGTGCAGTGTCAGCCGCTCGGTACGACGTTGCAGCACCGCGAGCACCATCGCCAGCCGGGCCGAGTCGAGGCCGGAGACGGTGCGTCGCGGTGAACCGGCGACCGTCGCGCCGATCAGCGCCTGCACCTCGGTGACCAGGGCCCGGCGCCCCTCCATCGCAACGGTCACACAGGTGCCCGGCACCGGCTCGGAGTAGCGGGTCAGGAACAGCCCGGACGGGTCGGCGAGGCTGCTGATGCCGCCCTCGTGCATCTCGAAGCAGCCGACCTCGTCGGCCGCGCCGAACCTGTTCTTGACGCCGCGCACCAGGCGCAACGAGGAGTGCTTGTCGCCCTCGAAGTGCAGGACCACGTCGACCAGGTGCTCCAGGACCCGGGGCCCGGCGACCTGACCGTCCTTGGTGACGTGCCCGACCAGAACGGTGGCGATGCCCCGCTCCTTGGCGACCGACACCAGCGCGGCGGTGACCGCCCGGACCTGGGTCACCCCGCCCGGCACCCCCTCGGTGCCGGTGGTCGAGATGGTCTGCACCGAGTCGAGCACCAGCAGGCCCGGCTTGACCGCGTCGAGGTGCCCGAGGACCGAGGCCAGGTCACTCTCGGCCGCGAGGTAGAGCTGGTCGTGCAGGGTGCCCATCCGCTCGGCACGCAACCGCACCTGGCTGACCGACTCCTCGCCGCTGACCACCAGGGACGGGCTGCCGGCGCCGACGGCCCACTGCTGCGCCACGTCCAGCAGGAGGGTCGACTTGCCCACCCCGGGCTCGCCGGCGAGCAGCACCACCGCGCCGGGGACCAGGCCGCCACCGAGCACCCGGTCCAGCTCGCTCACCCCGGTGGGTCGGGCGCGGGCCGGAGCGGCGCTGATGGTGGCGATCGGTCGGGCCGGCTCGGACGGCATCCGGGAACTGACCACGCGGCCGGAGACGGTCGGCCCGGTGACCGTGGACTCGACCACCGAGCCCCACTCGCCGCACTCCGGGCAGCGCCCCACCCACTTGGGCGGCTGGTGCCCGCAGGCGTCGCACTCGTAGGCCGGACGCGGTTCGCGTGCGGCGGAACGAGCGCGGGGGGCACCGGCCGTGCCGCCGCGCGGAGAGGTCGAGCGGGAGGTGGTCACATCAGGACGCTAGCCCTCTCGTACGACGAAAACACCCCGGCGTGGTGGTCACCACGCCGGGGCGTTCGTCGATGTCGGGTGTCGGGTCAGCCGTGGGTCGTGCCGCCCTCGTCGTCCCCGTAGCCGCCCTCGCGCTCGATGATCGGCGACGGAGGCGCCGCCGGGGTGAGCGGCACCGCGATCGGCGCCGGACCGGTGACCGTGTTGCCGTTACCGAAGTCGAAGGTCACGAAGACGTTCTGGCCGGAGCGCAGGGCCTCGGTCAGGCCGATCAGCCGGAGCTGCGTGGTGGCCTCGGAGTTGAGCTGGAGGTAGCTCAGCGGGGCCAGCTCGATGCGGGCCGGCTGACCCGGCGCGGCGGGGCTGGCCGATCCCGACGCCCGCGCCGACTCCGGGGCGGACGGGGTGGCCGAGGACGACCCGGTTTCCGAGGGGGTCGCGGACGGGCTGGCCGAGTCGGACGGGGAGGTCGACGGGCTGCCCGAGTCGGACGGGGAGGTCGACGGGCTGGCCGAGTCGGACGGGGACGGGCTGGCGGAGGCGGACTCCGAGGCGGACGGCGACGCGCTCGCCGAACCACCGCTGATCACGACCTCGCGGGCGTTCTCGGAGGTGACGGTGACCGTCACCGTCTCCTTCGAGTCGTTGTAGATCACGGCGTTGAGCAGGGCGTCCTGACCGGCCCGGTAGCCCTCGGCGCCCGGGTAGTCGACCAGCAGGCCGCGCACCGAGAACGAGCCGTTGTTGGTCGTGAGGCTGACGCCCTGGACCGAAGCCTCCTTCTCGGCGGTCTCGGCGATCTGACCGGCGCCGCAGCCGCTCGCCAGCAGGCTGGCTGCCGCGATCCCGGACAGCAACAGGGCCGCCCGCCGGGAACCCCTGATCGAGCGCGTCACGTCGGTCCTCCTCGTCACAATCCCCACCCGGCCGCACGCCGGGCACGGTGGCCATACCCGCGCAGACCGCGCTCCAGGGTAGTTGGGGCTGATCGAGGCCCGCACACGGACCCGGCAATGCCACCTCACCGGGTGCCGGTCACACGACCCGACCGCTCGCCACCAGCAGGACCACGTCGATGAGGGCGATCAGCATGACCCCCCGGAAGGCGGCCACCGGCCGCCGGCCGGCCCGGAGCGCCGAGCGTCCGACGTACCAGCTCAGCGGCGGCACCACGGCGGCCGCGCCGACCGCCGCCACACCGACCGCCGACGGCGGCCCCGGCG
>NZ_JAEVHM010000234.1 GCF_016802865.1 Micromonospora parastrephiae
CGTGGCGTCCACGGCCGGGGTGGCGGCGTGGGCGGCGATCGGACCGGCGAAGACACCACCGGCGAACGCGAGACCAGCAACGGACAACACACTCTTACGGAAGATCGTGTTCATGGGGGTAGCTCCTTCGGGGGTAGGAAACACCCACTGCCACCAACCAGGGGATCGGCGGTCACGGGTGTGAGCACCTCGTCCGGCGCTGCACAAAAAGTCTTCGACGGATCGGCGGCCTGCAAGCCGGAGGGCTCGCGGCGCCGGAACCGTAGCCAACGACCACCGGCCGGGGGGCATTCCCGGGGGATCGCTCGGGGGTCTGCAACGACCGGCCCAGCGAGCGGGCCGTGGTCCTGCGATCGTCAGGGTATGTAACGACTCCCGGCCGGCCACGATTCCGTCGCACGGATGCGACCGGTCACAGCCCACAAGCACCCAGGATCGGACAAAACACCCGAACAGCGCGGCCGGTCAGGGCCGCACCGGGCGTGAGGGATCTGATCGACTCGGGTTCGGCGATATCGGGCGATCCACGACGAGCTGACACCGCGATATCACCGATCCCGTGTGGATCACCGCCCCCCACCCCGTCGATCATGGAGTTGTGGTGGGCGGTTTGGCCACGGAAGGCTGTTTTGTCAACCACCACAACTCATGATGACCGGGTCAGGGTGCGGGGGCGGTCGGCGGGGGTGGAGCCGGCGGGCCGTGGTCCCGCGGGCGCGTAACGACCCCCGGCCGGCCGCGATTCCGGCACCCGGATGCGACCCGTCACAGCGCAGACAACGCCGGAGCCGGACAAACCGCCCAGCCGGCGTGGCGGGCGTGGCCCAGACCGGGCGTGACGCGGTGATCCACTCGACATCAGCGATATCGGGGTGTCCCGGGCATCGGGACACCCGACATCAGCGAAACCGTTTTGATCATTCGGCGTCGCGGGACGGACGTTGCGCACGGCGGGCCCGTATGCCGCCACGGACGTCAGGTGCCCAGGTAGCGCAGGACGGCGAGGATCCGTCGGCTGTAGCCGGTCGTGTGTACGAGGTCGAGCTTGTCGAAGATGGCGTTGACGTGCTTTTCGACCGCGCTCTGCGACACGTGCAACCGCTGGGCGATAGCGGTGTTCGTGTGCCCCTGCGCCATCTCGTGCAGGACGTCCCGTTCGCGCGGACTGAGCCGGCCGAACGGGTCGGGCCGGGCCGAGCCGGCGACGACCTGACGGACCACCTCCGGATCGAGCGCGGTGCCCCCGGCAGCGACCCGGTCGAGTGCGTCGAGGAAGTCGTCCACCTGGGCGACCCGGTCCTTGAGCAGGTAGCCGACTCCCTCGGGACGGTCCGCGAGCAGCCGGGCCGCGTAGCGCCGCTCGACGTACTGGGAGAGCACGAGGACACCGGTGTCGGGCCAGCGTCGGCGGATCTCCAGGGCGGCACGCAACCCGTCGTCGGTGTGGGTGGGCGGCATCCGGACGTCGGTGACGACCACGTCGGGACGCGACCGTTCGACCGCCTCGACAAGCTCGTCGGCAGTGCCGACCGCCGCGACCACCTCGTGGTCCTCCTCGGCGAGCAGCCGCGTCAGGCCCTCCCGGAGCAGCGTCGAGTCTTCGGCCAGGACTAGCCGCACGGCAACTCCGCCAGCACAGTGGTCGGACCGCCGGCCGGGCTGGTCACCCGCAGCCGGCCGTCCAGGGCCGCGACCCGTCGGGTCAGCCCGGACAGTCCGCTCCCGGTGGGGTCGGCACCGCCGACTCCGTCATCGTGCACGCGCATCCGGACCCACCCTTCCCGTACCCCGATCTCGACCGTGACGAGGGTAGCGGCGGCGTGCTTCGCGGCGTTGGTGAGCGCTTCGCACGCCACGAAGTAGAGCACCGTCTCGATCTGCCGTTCGGGGCGTACCGGTAGATCGCAGCGGATCCGCACCGGCACCTCGGAGCGGCGGGCGACCATCGTCAAAACCTCGCCCAGGTCACTGCCGTCCAGCGCCGACGGGTAGACCCGCCACGCCACCTCGCGCAATTCCTCGACGGCCCGCTGCACGTCCTCGTGGGCCTGGGCGAGCAGGACGTGGGTGCGGTCCGCGTCCCGGGCACGTCGGGCTCGGCCGAGCAGCATGCCGAGAGCGACCAGCCGCTGCTGGAGGCCGTCGTGCAGGTCGCGTTCGATGCGCTGCCGTTCGGCGTCGACGGCGGCGATGACCCCGGCCCTGCTGGTGGTCAGCTCGTGGACCCGGCGTGTCAGCTCCGCCCGCCTTCCCGGGCCGAGCAGTCGTCGCGCCAGCCGGACGTCCAGCGCGGCGATGCTGGCGAGGGCCTGGACGTTGAGCAGCAACAGCACCGCCCCGACGGCGACCTGGGACAGCGCGTCGAGGAGGGTCAGCTCACCGCGTACCGCCGCGTGGAGCACGATCCCGGCCAGCACCACGCCAATGGCCAGCACGGCGTACGCCAGCAGGGCGAGCATCCCGGGCAGCAACCTCGCGGCCAGGTAGCCGAGCTGCCGACGGGTCGTGGCGTCGTTCGGTGCGGGCAGCTCACCCGAGACGAGCAGTCCGCCGAGACGGTGACGCTCCACGCGTACCAGCCAGGCCGCGCACCTTCTGGTCAGGTCAGCGCCCCGACGGCCGACGGCGGGCGCGAGCGCCGACGCGCTGAACGCGACGGCCGCGACGGCCAGGAAGGCGAGCTCGACGGCGGCCGTCGCGCTCCCGACGGCGACGCCGACCGGGAGCCGGAGTCGAGCCGGCCAGGTGCCGGTTCGTCGTTGCTCCGCCATCTCGCCCCCTTCCCCACCGTGCCTGTCCCCGTTGCTCTGCCTCGGCCAGAGGACGGGCTAGCGCTCGTCCGACGCCCACGAACCGCTGCGGTAGAGGGTGCCGCGGCCCCCCGGGTCGGGCACTCCAGGCGTCGGGACGCCGGGGGCGCCGGGGTCGGTCGGCTCGGGGTTGCGGGCGGCGCGGCGGGCTCGCAACACACGCGACCCGACGAACCAGACGACGGCAGCGGCACAGATCACGATCACCACATTCTGGAGCGCGCCGACGTAGCCCTCGACGAGGTGCCAGTTGTCGCCGAGCAGGTAGCCGGCGAGCACGAAGGTGGTGTTCCAGATCAGGCTGCCCAGCGTGGTGTAGAGCAGGAAGGTGCTCACCGGCATCCGCTCCACCCCGGCCGGGATGGAGATCAGGCTCCGGAAGATCGGGATCATCCTGCCGAAGAAGACCGCCTTCACGCCGTGCCGCAGGAACCACGCCTCGGTCCGGTCCACGTCGCTGAGCTTCACCAGCGGTAGCCGGGCGACGATGGCGCGCATCCGGTCGCGGCCCAGTGACGCGCCGATCAGGTAGAGCGCCAGCGCGCCCACCACCGAACCCAGCGTGGTCCAGAAGATCGCGCCGAGCAGGCTGATCCGGCCCTGCGCGGCGACGAACCCGGCCAGTGGCAGGATCACCTCGCTGGGGATCGGCGGGAACAGGTTCTCCAGCGCCACCGCGAGGCCCGCGCCCGGCCCGCCGAGTCGTTCCACCAGGTCACTGACGTAGCCGACGATGCCGCCCTGCGGCGGTTCCGCAACGGCGGCGGAGGTTCCGGTGGCGAACACGGCGTGCGACGTTCGAATCATGCCCCCACGCTACGAAGCGATCCTGAGAGTCGACCATGAGGCCGACCACCCGGCCGCGCGGGTCGACCACACCGGTGGGGGTGCGGAAAACCACACCCCGCTGCGACTCGCGGCGGCGCAGCCGCTGTGCGTACCCCTGGATGTCGCGGCGAATTCGCGCGCGCACGCGGCCGCGGTCCGCGCGGCGCGCGCCCGGGTGGTGGTCTTTCCGGAGCTGTCGCTGACCGGGTACGAGTTGGATGCCCCGATCGTGCCGGTCGACGACCCGCGGTTGGCGCCGCTGGTGCAGGCGTGCGCCGAGACGGGCGCGCTGGCGCTGGCGGGCGCACCGGTCGCCGGTGACCACATCGGGGTGCTGGCCGTGACCGGCGACGGGGTGACGGTGGCGTACCGGAAGATGTTCCTGGGCGGCGCGGAGGCCCGCCGGTTCCGGCCGGGCGACACGCCGAGTGTGCTCGATGTGGACGGTTGGCGGGTTGGGCTGGCGGTCTGCAAGGACACCGGCGTCGCCGCGCACGCGCAGCGCACGGTCGCGCTCGGTGTCGACGTGTACGTGGCGGGGATGCTGGAGTCGACGCGCGACGCGGCCGTGACGGACCAGCGGGCGCACCGGATCGCCGTCACGCACCGGGTCTGGGTGGCGGTGGCGAGTTTCGCCGGGTCGACCGGTGGCGGTTACGCCGAGGCGGCCGGGCGCTCCGGCGTCTGGACGCCGCAGGGCGAGGTGTGCGCACGCGCGGGCACGGCACCGGGAGAGCTGGTCCGAGCGAGCATCGACTGAGCGCGTCACCCGGCCCGGTTAGGGTGACGCGATGATCTCTGGACGGCTGGTGCAGCTGCGGCGCTACCCGGTGAAGTCGCTGCTCGGCGAACGGATCCCGACCGCCGAGATCGGTGTGACCGGCGTCGCGGGTGACCGTGCGCTGGCTCTGCTGGACCGGGCCAGCGGGCGGGTGGCCAGCGCCAAGCAACCCCACCGGTGGCGCGACCTGCTCGCCCTGCGGGCCACCGGCGGGGCGCCCGACCCGGTACGGATCACCCTGCCCGACGGCCGGCACCTGTCGGTCGTGGACCCCGACATCGACGTGGCGCTCAGCGCGGCGGTGGGCCATCCGGTGACCCTGGTCGACGCCGTGCCGGCCGGCGCCACCCTGCTGCGGTCCCATCCGGAGGCGGTGCTCGCGGTGCCGACGCTCGCGCACGGCCCGCTGCCCCCCGAGACCGAGGCGCTGCGGGTGCCCGCCCGACTCAACCGGGTCGAGCCGCTGCCCGGCATGGGCGCGCAGCCGTGTGTCGGCGCGTACGCCACGGTGGTCCGTGCCGGCCGGGTGGCGGACGGCGACCGCGTCACGGTCGGCTGACGCTTGCTCGTGGCCGGCGAGCTTGGAATGCTTCGCCCATGACTTCCTTTCCGGCGACCTTCGCCGACGACGTCATCGGTGAGTCGGCCCGGACGCAGTTCGAGGCGTTCCTCGACGAGCACCGCGGGGCGCTCACCGGCTACCTGGACGGGTTGAGCGAGGAGCAGGCGCGCCGGTCGTTGGTGCCGTCGCGGACCACGCTGCTCGGTCTGGTGAAGCACGCGACGTTCGTCGAGAAGGTCTGGTTCGACGAGGCCGTCACCTGCCGGCCGCGCGCCGAGATCGGCATCCCCGCGACGCCCGACGAGTCGTTCATCCTCGACGACGGCGACACGATCGCCACCATCCAGCGGGCGCATCGCGAGGCGTGCGAGGCGTCCCGCCGCGCCACGGCGTCCCTCGGCCTGGACGACGTGCTCCGCGGTCACCGGCGTGGTCCGCTGCCGCTGCGCTGGGTGTATCTGCACGTGTTGCGCGAACTGGCTCAACACTGCGGGCACGCGGAGATCCTGCGCGAGCAGATCCTGAGCGAGTAGCCGCAGGAGCGCCGAGGAATGCCCGAGCTGATCGTGCCCACCGTCCGCCTGCACGACGCCTGGCTCGAGGCGCACGACGAGTGGGGTCCGGGCGCCCACGAGGATGGGTTCGGGCTGCGGCCGCCGACGAGGTGCGCTCGCCGGCCGGATTCGCGGCCTGGGTGACCCGGCTCAACGACCGGTCGGATCCGGCGAAGCCGCTGGACGCCGGTCAGGTGCGGTGCACGTACCGCTGGATCGTCGAGGACGACCGGGTGCTCGGTGGAATCGCGCTGCGGCACGAACTCAACGACTTCCTGTTGCGGGTCGCCGGTCACATCGGCTACGGCATCCGACCGTCCGCACGTCGACGCGGGCTGGCGACCTGGGCACTGGGCCGGATGCTCGGTGAGGCGCGGGCGCTCGGCCTGGACCGGGTGCTGCTCGCCTGCGAGGTCGACAACATCGCCTCAGCGAGGACGATTGAGCAGCACGGCGGCGTCCTGGAGGACATCCGGGACACCGAACTCGGACCGGCGCGCCGGTACTGGATCACGCTCTAGCCCACCCGCCGGTGTCGCCGAAGCGGTGCAGGGTCCAGCGCGCCGGTGGCCAGGCGCCGGTGTCGTGGTCGGTGGTCCATTCGGTGATCGAGGCCGGGGCGACGGCCAGGTCGAACGCCCGTTGCAGCGGCTGGGCGGCGAGCGCGTGGAACGCGACCTCGACGGTCGCGGTGTGACCGACCAGCAGCACGGTGGAGCCTCGGTGCCGGTGGGCGATCTCCATGATCGCGCGGCTGACGCGGACGACCAGCTCGGCCCAGCTCTCGTTGCCGTTCTCGAACGGCCGGAACAGTCCCCCACCCACCGCGGCGTGCTCGGTCCGGAAGCGGGCGATCGGCAGTCCGTCGGCGTACGGGGGCGTGTGCCAGGTGCACAGGCCGCAGTCGGCCACGGCGCGGAGCCCGAACGCCGCGGCGATCGGTTGCGCGGTCTCGACGGTCCGGCGCAGCACGGACGAGTAAACCGCCACCGGCCGGTCGGTGGCGTGGTCCTCGGCGAGCCGCCTGGCGAGCCGGTGTGCCTGGTCGTGGCCGAACGCGGTCAGGCCCCGACATCCGTGCGGTCCGCCCACGATCCCGTCGACCTGGTGAACCGACTCGCCATGACACACGAAGATCAACCGTGTCCGCATCGGCCCATCATGCCAGTGAGGCCGGCGGATGGATCAGTCGTCCGTACGGCCGGTGGAGAAGGTGGTGGCCCGGCCGAGCAGTTCGTCGAGTTGGGCGCCGTCCGCGCGGAGAGCCTGTGCCGGTCGACCAGCTCGGCGATGTGCTCGCGCAGGTCGCCAACGTGCTTGGCGCGGTCGCGGGACCGGCGGTTGACATCGGCGAGATCGTCGCGCAGATCCTCGGCCGTCTGGCGGTCGATCTCGCCGCGGTCCTGCGCCTCGGCGAGCACCGCGGCGAACTCGTTGGTGACCTGGCGCAGGCTGACCGGCACCTGCTGACCGACGGCCGAGGGCACAGGGCTGCTGGCGGCCGGGGGCGTGGTGGGCGGCGCTGGCTTCGGCGACCGCGTGCTGGGCGCGGGCGCCGGGGTGTGGCTCGGCGACGGACCGGGCGACCGCGCGGGAGGTTCGGGAGAGTCGAGGTTCTGGGCGAGCAGCGCACCCGCCCCGAGCAGCGCCGCGAGGCCGGCCGTCCCCAGCACGAC
>NZ_JAEVHM010000235.1 GCF_016802865.1 Micromonospora parastrephiae
GGTGAGGTCGGCCGCCGGCCCGTCAGCCGATCCGGTCGGGTTACTTCTTGGGAGATTCACGGGCCCGGCCTGAAGAAGATCCAGGGTTGGCCGGGCGCTCGGCGAGCCGACGCATCAGGTAGCCGTACCACTCGTCGCCGTACGGGACGTAGGTGCGCACGGTGTAACCCTCGCCGGCCAGCCGGGCCTGCTCCTCCGGGCGGATGCCGTACAGCATCTGGAACTCGAAGCGCTCCGGTCCCCGGTCGAACCAGCGGGCCCGGTCCTCACCGATGGCGATCATCCGCGGGTCGTGGGTCGCCAACATCGGGTAGCCGTCGCCGGACATCAGGATGTTCATGCAGCGCACGTACGACTTGTCCACCTCACGGGTCGACTGGTACGCCACCGACTCCGGCTCCTTGTAGGCGCCCTTGCACAGCCGTACCCGCGACCCGGCGTACGCCAGCTCCCGGCAGTCCGACTCGGTCCGGCGCAGGTACGCCTGAAGCACCGCACCGGTCGACGGGAAGTCCTTGCGCAGCCTGCCCAGCACCTCCAGCGTCGAGTCGGTGGTGGTGTGGTCCTCCATGTCCAGGGTGACAGTGGTGCCAGCCGCGTCGGCGGCCGCGCAGATCGCCCGCGCGTTGTCGTACGCCAACTGCTCGTCGAACATCTGGCCGAGGGCGGAGAGCTTCACGCTCACCTCGGCCGCGGGGGTGAGACCCGCGCCGGAGAGCATCTTGAGCAACCGCAGGTACTCGTCCCGGGTGGCCGTGGCCTGCTCGGGAGTGACGGTGTCCTCCCCCAGGTGGTCGAGGGTGACCGCAAGACCGTCGTCGACGAGCCCGCGGGTCGCGCGCAACGCGTCGTCGGTGGCGGCGCCGGCGACGAACCGGCGTACGACGTCCCGGGTGTACGGGGCGGTCGCGACGAGCCGCTCGACCTGGGATGACCGGGAGGCGGCGAGGATGACGGAACGGAGCATGAGCCGAGCGTATCGCCCCTGCCAGGAGCCCCGCCGAGGGGCGGCCGGGCCACCTCGACACCGGGGCGGGGCGGCGGTGGTGGCGTCGATCGGCTACAACGATGCCGTGGACCAACGCCCCCGCCGCCGGCTCCGGTCGGCCTCCGTGCAGCTCGGCGCGCTCACCGCTCTCGCGCTCGCCCTCTCCGGCTGCAACATGACCTCGGACGACGACGATGACGACGACTGCGCCCTGGGGCCGGTCGGCGGCGGCGGGACCGTGGCGCTGGCGATGCGGGTCGCCGCCCCGGCCGCCAGTCGCACCGCCCCGGAGCCGACCGTCGCGGCCCTGCCCGAGCGCGGCGGGTTCGGCACGCACCTCGCCTCCTGCGGCGGTTGAGATGCGGCGCGAGACGGTCGCACCGCGGCCCGACTGGGACGCCACCATCCGGGCCCAGGGGCTGGTCTACGTCGACACCGAGCTGCCCGACGGCGGCATCATGTCGTACTGGGACGAAACCGCCGCGTACGCCTTCGAACTGGACGAGGTGCTGCGGCTGGAGGAGGCCACCGAGGAGCTGCACCGGATGTCGGTGACCGCCGCCGAGCACGTCGTGTCGCAGCGCCGGTACGCCGAGTTCGGCATCCCGGAGTGGGCGGCCGAGGCCGTGGCCCGTTCGCTGCGGGAGGCGCCACCCACCCTCTACGGACGTTTCGACCTGGCGTACGACGGCACCTGGCCCCCGAAGATGTTGGAGTACAACGCGGACACCCCCACCGCGCTGGTCGAGGCGAGCATCATCCAGTGGTACTGGCTGGAGCAGACCCGACCCGAGCTGGACCAGTGGAACAGCCTGCACGAGCGGTTGGTCGGCGCCTGGGCCAAGATCGCGGCCGGGCTGCACGACCCCCGGGTGCACGTGCTCTGGTCGAACGAGGAGGAGTCCGGCGAGGACCACATGACCGCCGGTTACCTCGCCGAGACCGCCCGGCAGGCCGGCCTGAGCGTCGAGTTGCAGCCCATCCAGGAGATCGGCTGGGACGGCCGGCGCTTCGTCGACGCCGACGACCACCCGGTGACCACCTGCTTCAAGCTCTACCCGTGGGAGTGGATGCTGGCCGAGCCGTACGGGCCGGCGGCGCTGGCCCCGGGCACCCCGACCACCTGGATCGAGCCGGCCTGGAAGCTGCTGCTGTCCAACAAGGCGCTGCTCGCGGTCCTGTGGGAGCTGTACCCCGGGCACGAGTACCTGCTCCCGGCGTACCTCGACTCGCCGCGCGGCATGCCGGAGTACGTGGCCAAGCCGCTGCTCGGCCGGGAGGGCGGTTCGGTCCGCATCGTCACCGCCGAGCAGGAGATCACCAACCCGGGAATCTACGGCGACGAGGGCTGGTGCTACCAGGAGTTCCGGGCGTTGCCGCAGTTCTCCGGCAATCGGATGGTGCTGGGCAGCTGGATCGTCGACGGCGAGTCGGCCGGGGTGGGGGTGCGGGAGAGCGCCAGTTTGATCACCGACGGCTACGCGCGGTTCCTGCCGCACTACATCGACGCGCCACGCACCCCGTGAGTCGTCTACCGTTGGGGGCGTGAACTTCGACGCGTACGCCCGGACCGGCGTTGACCTGGTCAACGCCCGCCTGGACGACCTCGACGACCTGCGGGCCCTCTTCCCGGACGACAACGCCTGGATGCGCGACGAGGTCGCGGAACGGGACGTCGCGATCTTCCGGCGGGCACAGAAGCGGCTGCGTGACGTCTTCGAGTACGGCACCTCGGGGCGCGACGCCCAGGCGGTGACCGAGCTGAACGCGCTGCTGGAGGCGTTCCCGGTCCAGCCGCGCATCTCCGGGCACGACTCCAGCGACTGGCACATGCACGTGACCAGCCGGGGCGCGTCGGTCAGCGCCGAATACCTGGCCGGCGCCGTCTGGGGGCTGTCGGTCTGGCTCTGCGAGTACGGCAGCGCCCGTTTCGGGGTCTGCGCCGACGAGCGGTGCGGCAACGTCTACCTGGACACGTCCTCCAACTGCTGCCGGCGCTTCTGCTCCGAGCGCTGCGCGACCCGTTCGCACGTGGCGGCGCACCGGGCCCGCAAGCGGGCCGCCGTGGGCGAGCAGGTGACTGTGGCCGCCCAGCCGACCGCCGGCGCCGACTCGCTCACCCCGGTCAGCTGACGCCACCACCCTCCGCGGGTCAGGCGTCGACCGGGGACGGCGCCGTCAGGTGCTGGCGGGCGAACTCCAGCGCGGCGCGCAGGTCCGCTTCGCGCACCGCGCGGCTCTTCGCGCCCCGGGTGGCGACCTCCACGGCCACCGCACCGGTGAAACCCCGCCCCGCCAGCGACGAGAGCAGCTCGCCGCAGGGCTGGGTGCCGCGCCCGGGCACCAGGTGCTCGTCGCGGCCCTCACCGGTGCCGTCGCCGAGGTGCACGTGGGCCAGCCCCGCGCCCATCCGGTCGGCCATGTCGAGGGGGTCGCTGTGCGAGGCCGCGCAGTGCGACAGATCCAGGGTGTACGACGGGTAGCCGGTGTCGGTGGGATCCCACCCGGGCACGTACGGCACGAACTGCCGGCCCGCCATCCGCACCGGATACATGTTCTCCACCGCGAAGCGCAGCCCGGAGAACCGGTCCGCGACCGTCGCGAGCCCCTCGGTGAAGCCCCGCGCGTAGTCGCGCTGCCAGGTGAACGGTGGGTGCACCACGACGGTCGGCGCTCCCAGTGTCTCGGCCAGCTCGGCGGCCTTGCGCAGCCGCTGCCACGGGTCCGGGCTCCACACCCGCTGGGTGACCAGCAGGCAGGGCGCGTGCACCGAGAGCACCGGCACGCCGTAGTGCGTCGAGAGGCCGCGAAGCGCGCCCGCGTCCTGGCTGACCACGTCTGTCCAGACCATCACCTCGACGCCGTCGTAGCCGAGCGCCGCGGCCAGTTGAAACGCCGCCGCGGTCGGTTCGGGGAAGACCGACGAGCTGGACAGGAGCACCGGGACGCGGGAAGTCACATCAGCCAGGGTAGCCCGGTGGCGCCGGGGCCATCGTGACGAGCGTCGGCAAACCGCCCGTAACCGCCCGTCGCGGTTCAGACCGGTTCGAGTTGATCGAGTCGACGGAGGATGACGCCCTCGCGCAGCGCCCACGGGCAGATGTCCAGCGAGTCCAGATCCAGGCGACGCATCACCGCCTCGGCCACCACGGCACCGGCCAGCAACTGGTGCGCACGGCCCGCGCCGACCCCCTCCAGCTCCATCAACTGGGCCGGCGGGATGTGTCGGATGAAGCCGATGACCTGCCGCAACCCGGCCCGGGTCAGGCTGCGCCGCACCCAGAGCCCGGCCCCGGACGGTGCCGCCCCGGCCAGTCGGGCCAGGGTGCGGAACGTCTTCGAGGTGGCCACCGTTCGGTCCCAGCCCACCTCGGTCATCTGGTCGACGACCTTGTCCAGCCGGCCTTCCACGTACTCCCGCAGCTTGTCGACGGCCTCGGCGGACGGCGGCGCCGCGCTGTCCGGGTCGACCCGCAGCCGCTCCCGGGTCAGCCGACCGGCGCCGAGCGGCAGCGAGACCGCGACACCCGGGTCCTCGTCGATCCCGGCGGCGATCTCCAGCGAGCCGCCCCCGATGTCCAGCACCAGCAGCCGCCCCGCCGACCAGCCGAACCAGCGACGCACCGCCAGGAAGGTCATCCGCGCCTCGTCCGCGCCGGAGAGCACCGCGAGGCGCACGCCGGTCTCGTCGCGGACCCGGGCGAGCACGTCGGCCGCGTTGGTGGCGTCGCGTACCGCCGAGGTGGCGAACGCGATCAGGTCGTCGGCGTCCAGCCCGCTGGCCGCCGTCTTGGCCATGCCCACCGCCTTGACCAGGCCATCCGCGCCCGCCTCGGTCAACGCTCCGTCGGGGCCGATCTGTTCGGCCAGCCGGAGCACCACCTTTTCGGAGTGCGCCGGCCACGGGTGCGCGCCATGGTGCGCGTCCACCACCAGCAGGTGCACCGTGTTGGATCCGACGTCGAGGACACCCAGTCGCATGGTGAAGACCCTAGGTGCAACACGTTTGCGCGGCTCGCCGGCCCGCGGACGGCACCGCGCGTACGCTGGTCCGGGTGACGATGGAGCTCCGCGTGCTGGTGGACGATCCGGGTGACCCGCGCAGCCGTGAGGTGCCACTGGACTTTCCCCGGGAGTGGATCGAGTTCGCCGACCCGGCGGACGAGACCCACCTGATCCGGGCCGACCTGACCTGGCTGCTCTCCCGCTGGACCTGCATCTTCGGTAGGGGCTGCCACGGCATCATCGCCGGTCGGTCGGCCGACGGCTGCTGTTCGCACGGGGCGTTCTTCACCGACTCGGACGACGAGAAGCGGGTCCGCAACGCCGTTCGGCTGCTGACCCCGGCGACCTGGCAGCACTTCCGGCGCGGGTTCAAGAACTGGACCGACGAGGACACCATCGACGGCAAGAACCCGGCCCGCCGTACCGCCACCCAGGGCGCCGAGGGGCCGTGCGTGTTCCTCAACGACGCCGACTTCCCCGGCGGGGGCGGCTGCGCGCTGCACGCCCAGGCGCTGCGCGACGGGGTGCACCCGTTGGAGTACAAGCCGGACGTCTGTTGGCAGCTCCCGATCCGGCGGGACCAGGAGTGGGTCAAGCGCCCGGACAACACCAGGGTGCTGGTCTCCACGCTGTCGGAGTTCGACCGGCGCGGCTGGGGTGCCGGCGGGCACGACCTGGACTGGTGGTGCACCTCCTCGACGGACGCGCATGTCGGCGCCGAACCGATGTACCTGTCGTACGGGCCGGAGTTGACCGCGTTGGTCGGCGCGGCCGCGTACGAACGGTTGGCCGAGCTGTGCGCGGCCCGGGTGAAGCAGGGCATGGTCGCCCCGCACCCCGCCGACCAGCTCTAGCCGGTCAGCGCAGGGCGGCGTCGACCCGCGTGCGGGCGGTGCGGCGAGCCGCGCCGGCGATCACCGTGTCCGCCCCGACGCCCCGCGGACCGTGGGCGTAGAAGAGCCGGAACGCGGTGTCCAGGATCCGGTCTCGGGCCGAGCCGGCGGGCGTGCGGTGCGCAGGCATCGGTACTCCGTCGACGTGCTGGTGGCGGGCCCCCTGACGCCGACGTCCCCTCCCTCTTCGGGCACCGCCCGTTTCCTCTTCGGGCACCGCCCGTTGGGGGCGCGGAGTAGGGGACATGGGTCGGGATGCCTTTGGAGCTGAACCGTTGGCGACATCAGGCGATCATCGGCTCGCCATGTCCGCCAATGGCGGCCTCGGCGGATGACTCGTTGACGACATCAGCTCCAAAGGCGCGCTGCGGCGCAGACCTCCTCCTCGCCGCGCGTCACAGGGTCGTCAGCGCAACCGGCGCGAGGCCACCGCGCACCAGCAGAGGATCGATGGACATGCGCATCGCAGTTCTCGGAACCGTTCGCTGATCGGGCGCGGACAGCCCGAAGGGGGCCCACGCCGAGCGTGGACCCCCTTCGGTTACGCCGATCACGGCTCGAACTTGTAACCCAGGCCCCGGACGGTGACGATGAAGCGCGGCGCGGACGGCTCCGGCTCGATCTTGGAGCGCAGGCGCTTGACGTGCACGTCCAGCGTCTTGGTGTCACCGACGTAGTCGGCGCCCCAGACCCGGTCGATGAGCTGGCCACGGGTCAACACCCGGCCGGCGTTACGCAGGAGCAGCTCCAGAAGCTCGAACTCCTTCAGCGGCAACTGCACGGCAGCGCCGTCCACGGTCACCACGTGCCGTTCGATGTCCATCCGCACAGGCCCGGCGGCGAGCGTCGGCGCACCCGCGTCGGCGACCTCCGGGCTCTGCCGGCGCAGCACCGCCCGGATCCGGGCGACCAACTCCCGGGGCGAGTACGGCTTCGTGACGTAGTCGTCGGCACCGATCTCCAGCCCGACCACCTTGTCGATCTCGCTGTCCCGGGCGGTGACCATGATGATCGGCACGGCCGACCGCTGACGGAGCTGCCGGCAGACCTCGGTCCCCGACATCTCGGGCAACATCAGGTCGAGCAGCACGATGTCGGCGCCGGTCCGGTCGAACTCGGTGAGGGCATCGGTGCCGGTCGCAGCGACCGAAACCTCGAAGCCCTCCTTACGGAGCATGTACGACAAGGCGTCGGAGAACGACTCCTCGTCCTCGACCACGAGAACGCGGCTCAACGGGGATT
>NZ_JAEVHM010000236.1 GCF_016802865.1 Micromonospora parastrephiae
CGGCCGGGCGGTCGGCCAGCGTGCCCTGCGGGACGCGCTGCTCGACCACGTCGCGGTGGTGGTCACCCCCGACGGGCCGCCGACGCCGCCGGTGGAGGTGCCGCAGCGGCTGGTGCAGGGGTTGGTCCGGATGGGCTTCCTCGGTGCCGCCGACAGCCCGGTCGCCGACGTCGCCGAGCCGGCCGTGCAGGTGCGGGTGGCCGGCCGTTGGGTCGGCCTGGTGGGACCATACGGAGCGGCCTGGTTGCAGAAGGCCACCGACCTCGCCGTAACACCCCTCGCTACTCGTCCGAACGGATGACCCCTGTTCATTCTTCTGGGCTGGGGCGGTCGTTGGGGGGATGCTTCAACCCGGCTGTCCGGGTACCGTCCATCCTCGGATCCAACGCACCGTAGGCGGCTGGATCCGCTGGGGAGTGAGGTGCGCGAGCGATGCCGTGGTGGTCATGGCGCCCCGGTCCCGCCGACGGCGGCGATCCGGAAACCCGAAGCGGGATCACAGTGGAGAGCGCGGTCCGGGTCGGACCGCCCAGCCCCCGCCAGCCGGGGGACGACTGCCCGTCCAATGAGCGGCCCGTGCTGACGGAGATGCCCGCTACCGTCGAGCCGGTCACTCTGCGTCGGGTCTGTGACGCACTCGACCTGCTCGACGTGCGTTACCTGGCCGACGGCGACGGCAACCTGTTGGCCATGTGGGAGCGGCACGCCGTGCTGGTCGCCCTGGAGGGGCCGGAGGACGAGATCCTGGTGATGCGGGCCCGCCCGCACGCCACGGTCCCGCCGGACTGGGCCGACCGGGCCTACCGGGTGGTCAACGAGTGGAACCACACCCGCCGGTTCTGCAAGGCGTACATCGGCGACCCGACCGAGCGCGGGCAGCTACCGATCTACGCCGAGCTTCAGGTGCCCCTCGGCGCCGGCACCCACGACGCGCTGCTGGTCGAGATGCTCGACTGCGGCGCGGCGGTGGCCACCAGCTTCGTGGACTGGCTGCACGACGAGGGCGCCCTGCTCTGAGGCTCCGCGCGGGCGGGGTGCCCGGCCGGGGCCGTCAGGCGCGCTCGGCCGGGTCCTCCATGACGTTGACCATGAAGTACGCGGCCCGCTCCAGGTAGTCCCAGAGCGCGGCGGCGACCTCCGGCTCCAGGCCGAGCCGGTCCACGGCCCGGCGCATGTGCAGCAGCCAGGCGTCCCGTTCGGCCACGCCGATCCGGAACGGGGCGTGCCGCATCCGCAGCCGCGGGTGGCCCCGCTGGGCGGAATACGTGTTCGGACCACCCCAGTACTGCATCAGGAACAGGGTCAGCCGGTCCGCCGCCGGGCCCAGGTCCTCCTCGGGGTACATGGGCCGCAACAGGGGGTCGGTGGCGACACCGACGTAGAACTCGTCCACCAGCTTGCGGAAGGTGGGCTCGCCGCCGACCGCTTCGAAGAGGGTCATCGACGCACCGGGACGGTCGGAGTCACCTGCGGGGTTCACCGTTCCATCCTGCCAGGTGCGCCCCGCGCCGGCCCGGCCCGTACGCCGTGCGTCGGGTCACGCCAGGCGTGGCCGGTCAGGTCACCGCGTGCCGGCGTCGGTCGTTGCCGGCCTGTGGTTCGCCCACCTGGGTGCCGCTGGAGGGCCGGCCACCCGGGGTTGCCGCCTGCTCGGCGTTGGCCGCGACCGCCGCCGTGACCGCGTCGTCCACCGTCTGCCGGTCCGGCCAGCGCAGCGCGGCCGCCATCATCAGCAGCACCCCGGCGGCGCTCCACACGCCCACCACCAGCGGGATGGAGAACCGGTCGGCGAGCACCCCGGTGACGAGCACCGCCACCCCCTGGATGACCTGGACCCCGGTGGCCATCACACCGAACGCGCGCGCCCGGAACTCGGCGGGCAGGGCCTGGACGAACAGGCCGTTGGCCATCGGCAGCATGCCGGCGACCGCGAACCCGCAGAGCGCGGCGAGCAGCGCCACCACCGGGGGAGGCGGATTGAACAGCGCCGGCACCAGCGCCAGCGGGGCGAGCACGGCCAGTGGCCGCATCAGGGTCAGTCGGCGGGCCGGGCCGAACAGCCGGCTCACGAGCAGCCCGCCGAGGATGAACCCCACCGGGTTGGCCGCCATGATCAGCGCCTGCGCCAGGCCCGCGTCCATGTCGCCGCCGTCCTGGTTGGCCCAGCCCGCCGCCAGCCCCTCCGGAACGATCGAGAAGAGCATCGCGCTGAACACCAGCACCGCGATGGCGCGCAGCACCGGAGTGCCGAACACGATCTGGAATCCCTGGGTGGTCTCCCGCAGCAGGTGGCTGCGGTGGGCGCTGGTCATCACCGAGGGCCGGTTCCGTACGCCGAAACGCACCAGCAGCGCCGAGACGGCGAAGGTCGCCGCGTTGATCAGCAGTGCGAGGGCCGGATTGACCGCGGCGATGGCGGTGCCGAGCAGGTAGCCGACGACCTGTGCGGCCTGCCCGACGCTGCTGTTCAGCGACAGGCCGACCACCAACCGGTCGCCGGCGAGGATCTGCGGCATCAGGGCGGACTTCGCGGCCTGGCTCGGCGGGTTGGCCAGCGTGGCGGCGAAGATGAGGACCAGCACCGCCTGGACCGGCAGGTTGGGGATGGCGATGAGCAGCATCAGCGCCATCCGGATCAGGTCACACGTGACCATGACCCGCCGGAACGGGTACCGCTCCGCCAGCGCGGCGAGCAGGGGACCACCGAGCAGCCAGGGCAGGAAACTGACAGCGAAGGCGGCCGCGGAGAGCGCCACGGACTCGGTCTGCTGGTAGACGAGAAGGGTGACGGCGGCCTTCGCCAGATAGTCACCGATCCACGAGAGGGCGCCGGCCGCGAAGACAGCCCGGAACTCGCGCTGGGCGAACACCTCGCGAAAAGTGGCCGGGCCTTCCGCGGAAGGTCGCTCGTCGGGCACCGTCGCCTCCATCGGCTCCCGGGGCACCGCTCGTGGCGGGCCGGCCGGGAACACTCGTCAGATCTACGGATCAGCGAGGTTGTGACCACGCTCCGGCGGGAACGCGTGCACCGAATTCTGCCCGATCGTCTGACAACTAGCTAGGGCGAACGGCTCGTTCGTCACATCCCCGACTGAACGAACGGACGATACCTGAGGGGCCGGGTGGCCCGCGACCCCTGGATCGCCGGACAGGTCGCCCCGGTCAGGTGGCGCCGCCCTGACCGGTCTCACCCTCCGGCAGCGGCCGGCTCGGAACGCCCGGATAGATGCGGGCCGCGGCGATCTGGGCGGTGATCCCGGAGTTCTCCAGCGCCTCGGCAAGCCGTCGGCGCAGCTCACGGCCCACCGCGAACTGCCCGTCGGCGGTCGTCTTCACCACCGTGCGGATCACCGCGCCGTCCACCGTCATCTGCTCGACGCCCAGCACCTCGGGCGCCTCCACGATCTCCGGCGACAGTTCCGGGTCCATCGCGATCGAGGCGGCGGCGGTCCGCAGGACGGCGGTGGCCTCCTCGGTGCTGCTGAACCCGATCGGCAGGTCCACCACCACCAGGGCCCAACCCTGACTCTTGTTGCCCACCCGGATGATCTCGCCGTTGCGGATGTACCAGAGCACGCCTCGACCGTCGCGCACGGTGGTGACCCGCAGCCCGACCGACTCCACCACGCCCGTCGCCTCGCCCAGGTCGACGTTGTCGCCCACGCCGTACTGGTCCTCGATGAGCATGAACAGGCCGGCGATCAGATCCTTGACCAGGCTCTGCGCGCCGAAACCCAGCGCGACGCCGGCGATCCCGGCGCTGGCCAGCAGCGGCGCCAGGTCGAAGCTGAACTCGCGCAGGATCATCAGCAGCGCGATCCCGAAGACGAACGCGGTGGTCAGGCTGCGCAGCACCGAACCGATCGCCTCGGCCCGCTGCCGTCGTCGTTCGGGCACGAACTCGGTCGGGTCGGCGGCGGCGGTGGGCACCCGCTCGCGCAGCGGCCGGAGCATCGTCGGCACCGCACCGTCGGTGGTGGTCCGGACCAGCCGGTTGATCGTGCGGTGCAGTGCCCAGCGGGCCACCATCGCCAGCGCCACGATCAGCAGCACCCGCAGCGGTTTGAGCAGGATCCAGTAGCTGCCCTCGGCGAACCAGGCCGACCTGGTGATGCTGTAGATCCACTCGCAGGAGGTGCTGCCCTGGCAGTTCACCGATACGGCGTCGGGCAGGGCAAGGGGCGTCACGCTGGCGGCACTCACCCTGTCTTCGTACCGCAAGGAGCGCGCGCGTCCTCCGCCGACCCACCGGCGGGTGACCTGCCGGCAGTGCTCGTAGGGGTCAGACCAGTAGCGATCGGTCAGCAACGACCCGCGTGTCGAGGTCGACGCGGCCCCGCTGTGCTGGCGGCGAACTCCTGGGGCAGGAGGCTGGGAGGTAGGCAGTGAGGGGTTTCCGGCCCTTCGGCCGGAAACCCCTCACGGTGACCTGGTTCAGCGGGCTGACGTCACGCCAGAGGTGACGTGCGGCTCCGCCGCAGGATCAGCGAGGCGGTGCCGCCGAGGGTCACCATCGCGGCGCCGATGCCGAACAGCCACCACAGCATGGTCGAGTCCTCGCCGGTCACGGGAAGAATCGGGCTGGGGCTGACCGTCGGAGGCTGCGTCGGGCCATCCGTGGGAGGCGCGGTCGGCTGGGTCGGCGAAGGCGTGGGCTGCGTCGGCGTCGGGGTCGGCGAAGGACCAAGAGGACGCTCACAGCGCGCCTCGGCGAGGATGACGGTACCGACGGGGATGTCCAGCAGTGGTCCGCCGACAACGGTGCCTGTCAACCGTAGGGTCGCCTGGACGGCGATGGCGACAGCGCCGTCTTCCGTCACGGTTTCGACATTGGTGAGCGTCGCGTTCAACGTAGCGCCGAGGAGCCCCGGGACCGTGACCGCCGCGCTCGCGGTGACCCCGGGGGTGTTCGGCACCAGGGTCACCGGCTCGCCGAACAGTTCGAGCCCCGTGAAGGTGGTGTCCGCTGTCTGCGCGCCGGTCTGCGGGCAGTTGACCGCCGCGGTGATCACCTCGGCGTCGATGACGGGCGTGCCGAGGACGGCCAGAGCCAGGTCGGCGATCTCGGCGTTGGCCGATGATGCCGTCTCGCCCCGGGTGGCGCTCACCTCGACCACTGTGCCCGAGGCCGTCACGCCCAGGGCGCCCGGAATGGTGATCGCCAAAGCCGTGTCGGTGTCTGTGCCGCCGCCGGCCGGTGCCGTCGCGCTGCCGATGACCACGTCAGCCGTGACCACCGGAACGCCTGCCACGGCGGCCGACAGGTCGACCACGACGCCACGGGCGCTGGCATCGCCGGGCGCGGCGAGCGCCGGGGTGGCACTGGACAGTGCTACCGCACCGACGGCGATCGCCATCGCTCCGGTGGCGGAAATTCGCCGGATCATTCTCACGTTCTCGCCTCTGCTCGTTCACCCTTCCCGACCGTCGAGAAGGCAGCCCGACTTTATAGGGCATTGGTGATAAGAAACGCTAATTCGGACAAAATGCGGACGGCTCACGTCAGCTCATGATCTTGTAGGCGTCCACTCGCACTGCCTCCGTGGGCGGCGGTGACCAGCAAGAAGGGCTGTCAACCACTGTCCGGCGACGGCAGAGTTCTCCCAGGCCCGGGCAGCGATCCGCAGGGACGCGGATGATCCTCATACCCCATGCGGGATTAGTACGTGCAATCCGGGGTCCGATCAGGGACTATTGGCGCAACGGACGTCGGTGATCGGCCGGCGTCGACCGTGTGGGTCGTCATGCCCGGCCCCGGTCGACGGCGGTACGCAGCAGCCGCTGAACCGGGAGGGTGAGCGCGATGCCTGACATACGACCCACGGTGGGCTCCGGCGCGTTGGTCCTCAACGCCACCTACGAGCCGCTGTGTGTCGTGTCGGTGCGTCGAGCCGCGATCCTCGTCCTGTCCGCGAAGGCGGTCTGCGTCGCCGACGGTGACGGCATCCTGCACAGTGCCCGGGACGCGCTCCCGGTGCCGTCGGTGGTCCGGCTGACCCGCTTCGTCCGCGTCCCGTACCGCACGCATGTCGGGTTGTCCCGGCGGGCGATCTTCGCTCGGGACGGCTGGCGGTGCGCGTACTGCCGGGGTCCGGCCGAGACCATCGACCACGTGTTCCCGCGCAGCCGGGGTGGCCGGCACGCCTGGGAGAACGTGGTCGCCGCGTGCGCCCGCTGCAACCACACCAAGGGTGACAAGACTCCGGCCGAGCTGGGTTGGCGGCTGCACGCGTTGCCCGCCGCCCCGAAAGGTACGGCGTGGCGGGTCCTCGGGCACCGGGCGCCCGATCCCCGCTGGGCCGACTGGCTGGACCTACGGGAACCGGAAGCCGCCGCCTGACCGGTCTCAGTCCGGCCGTGCCTTGACCAGGGACGCGAAGACCACGACGTTGTCCGAGTAGCCGGTCTCGCCGCCGACCCAGCGACCGCCGCAGGTGATCAGTCGCAGGCTCGGACGGCTGAAGTCGCCGTACACCTCGTCGACCGGAAGTCGCCCCTTGTCGAACCGCTCCACCGAGTCCACCTCGAAGACCGCCACGCTGCGGTCGGTGCGCGTCACCTCGATCCGGTCGCCGGAGCGCAGCTCACGCAGTTGGTGGAAGACCGCCGGACCGCTGGTGGTGTCGACGTGGCCGACGATCACCGCGGGCCCGTACTGCCCGGGCGTGGGGCCCTGGTCGTACCAGCCGGCCTCCTGGGCGCGCGCCGCGTCCGGCACGGCGATGGTGCCGTCCGCGGCGATGCCCACGTCGTGTACGGGCGCCCGCAGGTCGATCTTTTCGATGGCGAGGCTTGTCGGATGGCTGGCCGGCAGCACCGGGAACTTCTTCGGCGGCGGTCGCAGGCCGGCGCTGAGCCGGTCGGGCAGGATGCTGACCCCGGTGACCTGTTCCACGCCGAGCATCGCCACGATCAGCACCATCAGCGCCGCGACGGCCAGCACCGGCAGTCCCGGTCCGGTGCCGAACCGGCGACGGGTCAGCGGCGCTCCGGCCGTGCGTTTCGACGGCAGCGGACGGGTGGCCGGGTCGGTGGTGGCGACGCTGGCCGACACGGCCTGCCCGGCGACCCGGCGCAGTCGGCCGGAGGCGCGGGCCACCAGCCGGCCGGAGGCGCGCAGC
>NZ_JAEVHM010000237.1 GCF_016802865.1 Micromonospora parastrephiae
GGTACACCCCGGCCGGCCGGACCGCGTCTGCGCTGGCGGGTCACGCCGTCAGGCTGGCGAAGACGATCACGTTGTTCAGGTAGCTCTTCGCGGTCTGGTCGAAGTCGCCGCCGCAGGTGACCACCCGCAGTCCCGGGCGGTCGCTGGGGCCGTAGACCAGCTCGGTGGGGAAGGACGTCTTCGGGTACGACTTCACCGAGTCGATTCGGAAGATCGCCGGCTGGCCGTCGGCCCGCCGCACGGTGATCATGTCGCCGGGGGCGAGTGAGCCGAGGTCGAAGAAGACGGCCGGTCCGAGCTTCGCCGAGTCCACGTGCCCGACGATGACGGCGTTGCCGGTCTCGCCGGGACTCGCGCCCGGCTCGTACCAGCCGGCCTGGTCGGCCTGCTCCAGCGGGGGAACCTGGACGGTGCCGTCCGGGTTGGTGCCCAGCGACATGATCGTCGCGTTGACGCCGATCCGGGGGATCTCGATGCTGGTCGGGGCGGAGCGCGCCAGTCCGGGCGGCGCGTCCCCCTGCGCGGAGGGCTCCCCGTCGAGCGGCGGTACGCCGGGGGAGGTGACCTCGGGGCCGGCCTGGGACTGCGGTTGCGGTGGGCGGGGAGCGGACGTGGTGTCGAGGGCCGCGCCGATCATGCCGGCCCCGATCATGGCGAGGGTGACGACGACGGCCGCGCCGGCGGCACGCCACGGTTTCCCGTGACGGCCGCCGGCCCGTGTCGTCGTCACGTCAGACGAGCGAACCATCGGTCCGCCGACGACGCATCAGCACGATCCCGCCCAGCGCGGCAGCGCCGAGCAGGCCCGCCCCACCGGTGGCCAGGCCACGGTCGGTGCCGGTGCTGGCGCCACCGTCACCGCCGTCGACCCCGCCGTGCGGCAGCACGACCAGCTCACCCTCGCCGCAGGAGCCCTTGAGCTCGTAGCGACCCGGCTTCGCGTCCTTGTCGACCTTGGCCTCGCCGTAGTAGACGAACTCGCGCTCGTGCTCGCGGCGGTCCTCGTCCTTGCCGTAGTCGCCGCGCTCGTCGGAGCCGTAGTCGCCGCGCTCGTCCTTGCCGTAGTCGTCACGGTCCTTGGACTCCCGGCCCTTGTCCGAGCCGTACTCGTCGGAGCCGTACTCGTCGGAGCCGTACTTGTCGGAGTCGCGCTCGTCCGAGTCGTACTCGTGCGAGTCGCGCTTGTCGGAGCCGTACTTGTCGGAGTCGCGCTCGTCCGAGTCGTACTCGTGCGAGTCGCGCTTGTCCGAGCCGTACTTGTCGGAGTCACGCTCGTCCGAGCCGTACTTGTCCGAGTCGTGGCCCTTGGACTCCCAGTCCTTCTTGTCCTCGTGGCCCTTCCAGTCGCGGCCGTGGTCCGCGTCCTGGCCGTGCTCCTCGCCCTTCCAGTCCTTGCTGTCCTCGTCGCCGTAGGCGTCGGCGGCAGCGCCGCCGCCCTGGCCACCGGGCTGGGAGCCGTCCTTGCCCTTGTCGTCCTTGCCGTTCTCGTCCTTGCCGTGCTCGTCCTTGCCGTTCTCGTCCTTGCCTTCGTGGTCCTTGCCGTTCTCGTCCTTGCCGTGCTCGTCCTTGCCCTTGTCGTCGTGGTCCGAGTTCTCCTCGCGCCACTCGCCGCGGTCCTCGCCCCGGTCGTCGTGCGCCGGCTTGAGCTTGACCTTGCCGGTGACCTTGGACCACACGAACGCGTGCTCCTGCCGATCCGGGCAGATCTCGAGGAGCTTGACCTCGTCGCCGGCCTTGACGACGTGCGGCTTGGCAAAGACCTTGCCGTCACGGTCCTTGCCGCCGTCGTGGTGCCCGTCCGCGAACGCGATCCCCGGCGTGAACACCAGGAGCGACGCGCCGCCGAGCGCGGCGCCCGCAACGACCTTCCCGAGCATCTTCTTAGCCATGACCTGCGTCACTCCATCCCTGTTGTCCTGAGCTCGGCGACAACCGAGCTAAGACCGACGTTAGACGGTTTCATGACCTATAAAGGGAAAGATTCGCGTTTTGCCCTTTGCTGCTGGTAAGAGGTGAAGGGGTGCTACGCGGCTTTCGCCGCCTGCCGCGCGGTCTCGGTTGCGCCGAGCCCTTGCGTGCGACCCAGGGCGTTAGGGGCGTCGCGTGCCGGCGCTGGTCCCACTCGCGCCACTCGGGGCCACTCGGGGCCGCTCGGGGGTATCGTCCGAGTCTGATGCGGATCCTCCGGCTCGACACATCGAGCCATTGCCATGGAAGCGCTCCCATGCAAGAATCGGCGCACGCGGTTCGGGGAGCCACACCGCGCAGGCAGGCAGTCGAGGGCATCCGGTCCGCCGGGCGACGTTCTGCCGCCGACCGCCCGGCCGCGTGCCGGTCGATCACCCACCACCAACGCCCGTCCGGGTCGGGCACCCCGAAGAATCCCGTTGGCGCCGGCGGCCGTCCACACAGGACGCCCACCGTGCCGTCCCGCCGGGCCGTACGCGGGCCCGGTCTCGCCCAAGGAGATCAGTGGCATGAATGTGTGGAGAAGGCTGTCCGGCCCACGCCGGGCCCTCGCGCTCGCCGGCGCGGGTGCCCTGGTCGCCGGCGGGCTCGTGACGATTCCCGTCACCGCGGCCCAAGCCGCGACGCAGTGCGACATCGCCTACTCGTCGAACGAGTGGGCCGGCGGCTTCACCGCGAGCGTCACCATCAAGAACCTCGGCGACCCGGTCAACGGCTGGACGCTGGGCTGGACCTTCCCCAACTCCGGCCAGCGTGTGCAGCAGGGTTGGTCGGCCGAGTTCACCCAGTCCGGCAGCCAGGTCACCGCCCGGAGCCTGTCCTACAACGGCAGCCTCGCCACCGGCGCGTCGACGAACATCGGCTTCAACGGCGCCTGGAGTGGCAGCAACCCGAAGCCGACCTCGTTCACCCTCAACGGCGTGGTCTGCAACGGTGGCACCACGACCCCGCCCACCACCACGCCTCCGCCGACCACCACGCCTCCTCCGACCGACCCGCCGCCCACCACCACCCCGCCCCCGGCGGGAGCGAAGGTGGACAACCCGTACGCCGGAGCGCGCGGCTACGTGAACCCGGAGTGGAAGGCCAAGGCGGACGCCGAGCCGGGTGGCAGCCGGGTCTCCAACAACCCCACCGCCGTCTGGCTGGACCGGATCGCCGCCATCAACGGCACTCCGGACAGCAGCTCGAACGGCGCGTTCGGGGTGCGTGACCACCTGGACGAGGCGCTGCGTCAGGGCGCCGGCTACATCCAGTTCGTGATCTACAACCTGCCCGGCCGGGACTGCTCCGCGCTCGCCTCCAACGGCGAGCTGGGCCCGGACGAGCTGCCCAAGTACAAGGCCCAGTACATCGACCCGATCGCGGCGATCCAGGGCGACGCCAAGTACCGGAACCTGCGGATCATCAACGTCATCGAGATCGACTCGCTGCCGAACCTGATCACCAACACCTCCGGTCAGGCCGGCGGCACGGTCATGTGCGACACGGTCAAGGCCAACGGCGCGTACGTCAACGGTGTCGGCTACGCCCTGGCCAAGCTGGGCGCCATCGGCAATGTGTACAACTACATCGATGCCGGCCACCACGGCTGGCTCGGCTGGGACACCAACTTCGGCCCCACCGCCGACATCCTGAAGACCGCGGCGGTCGCCTCCGGCAGCACGGTCAACAACGTGCACGGGTTCATCACCAACACGGCGAACTACTCGGCCCTGCGCGAGCCGTACTTCAAGGTCACCGACACCGTCAACGGTCAGACCGTGCGGCAGTCCAAGTGGGTCGACTGGAACTTCTACGTCGACGAACTGTCCTTCGCCCAGGCGTTCCGCGACAAGCTGGTCTCGGTCGGCTTCAACTCCAACATCGGCATGCTGATCGACACCTCCCGTAACGGCTGGGGTGGCTCCGCGCGACCCACCGGGCCGGGCGCGACGACCAGCGTCGACACCTACGTCAACGGAGGTCGCATCGACCGCCGGCTCCACCTCGGCAACTGGTGCAACCAGTCCGGCGCCGGCCTCGGTGAGCGGCCCCGGGCCAACCCGGAGCCCGGCATCGACGCGTACGTCTGGGTGAAGCCTCCGGGTGAGTCGGACGGCTCCAGCAAGGAGATCCCGAACAACGAGGGCAAGGGCTTCGACCGGATGTGCGACCCGACGTACGGCGGTAACGCCCGCAACGGCAACAACCCGTCCGGAGCGCTGCCGGACGCTCCGATCTCCGGTGCGTGGTTCTCCGCGCAGTTCCAGGAGCTCATGCGCAACGCGTACCCGGCGCTCTGACCGGATCGCTCCCGCGCCCACCCGCCGCCGGCAGTAGGTGAGGCACTGCCGGCGGCAGGTTCCCCCGGGTCCCCGGCCCGACCGTCACAGGTCGGGTCGGGGACCCCCCTTTCTACGTGCCGGTCAGGGCACCGTGCGCTCGATCGCCGCCCGACCCTGCTCGGCCAGGTCACGGCGGGCCTTGTCCAGGTTCTCCGGGGTGAGGTCCTGCCCGCGGGCCATCACCAGGTCCTCCGGCTCCCACGGCTGCTCCGCACCGGTACGGATGTTGTCCCCGCCGCCCCGGTGCCCGTTCCGGTGGCCCCGGTGCCGGCGGCGTACGGGTCGCCGATCAGGTCGTCGGTGTCCGGCGCGAGGTCCTCCGGCCGGTTGCGCGGCTCGGCGAAGGCCGGGGTGTCCCGGTCGGGGCCGCCTCCGCCGCTCAGCTGGGGGACGGTGCTGTCGTCGTCCGCCGCCGCGGCCATCTCCGGGCTCTCCTCCAGCGGCGGTCGGCGGTCGCGATCGGTCATGGTGTCGCCTCCTGTGTCCGGCGCGGTGCGCTATCCCCCTCGCCTACCCCGTGCGGCAGCGGCCATGCGCGCGGGTCGGACGGGTCAGGTGCCGGGCTGCTGCTCGTTGGGGGCTGGCGGTTCCGCCGGGCGCAGCCACTGCCAGAGCAGCATGAGCAGCCCGAAGATGAGCATCCCCAACCCCGCCCACAGGTTGATCCGCACACCCTCGGCCTTGTCGATCTCGGCCCGGCTGTCGAAGACGCCGATCAACGTCACGATGATCCCGTACGCCACGAAGAGGCCACCGATCACCCGACGGATGTCGAACAGCCGGGCGGCCGCGGAACGGCGCTGCTCCGCCTGCGCCTCGTCGATCAGCGGGTCCTGCGCCGGCTGGCCGTCGTTGCTCATCTGCCGACTCCTTTCCTAGAAGACCGGGATGTAGAAGAGGGCGGCCAGCGCGACCGCGATCAGGCCGAGCAGGACAGGGGAGCGGTACCAGGCGGCGTCCCCGGCGAGTACGTCGCCCTTCAGGTCGACGCCGCCCAGCCCGTACACCAGCCCGCGCAGCTCCTCGTCACGCTTGGGCGCGGTGAGCGGGGTGATGATCGCGGCGACCACCACCGCCGTGACGAACGCGAGACCGGCACCCCAGAAGCTCTCCTCCAGGTCGGAGTTGAAGTCGACCACACCGCCCTTGTAGAGCAGATAGAGGCTCAGCGACACCAGGGTGCCCAGCAGCAGCGACCAGAAGCCGGCCAGGGCGGTCATCCGCTTCCAGAACATGCCGATGATGAAGGTGGCGAACAGCGGCGCGTTGAAGACGGAGAAGAGCGCCTGGATGTAGTTCATGATGTTGCTGAATCCGGCCGCGATGAACGCGGTGCCGATCCCGATGACCACGGCGGCGACCGTCGCCCACCGGCCGATCCGCAGGTAGTAGTCGTCCGACCGGTCCCGGCGGATGTACGCCTGCCAGATGTCGTAGGTGAAGACGGTGTTGAAGCCGCTCACGTTGGCCGCCATGCCGGCCATGAACGAGGCGAGCAGGCCGGTGACCGCCACCCCGAGCACGCCGTTGGGGAGCAGGTCGCGCATCAGCAGCGGGATCGCGTTGTTGTACTGCAGGTCGCCGCTCTCCGCGCCCAGGCCCTTCACCGTCACCAGAGCCACCAGGCCGGGGATCACCGTGACCAGCGGAATGAACAGCTTCGGATACGCGGCGATGATCGGCGTACGCCGGGCGGCGCTCATGTTCTTCGCCGACAGCGCCCGCTGTACCTCGGCGAAGTTCGTCGTCCAGTAGCCGAACGACAGCACGAAGCCGAGGCCGAAGACGATGCCGATCCAGTGCGCGCCCAGCGGGTTGGCGGTGCTGCCGGTGTCCTGCCAGGCGTGCAGGCCCGCCTCGCCGAGCTTGGAGTCGCGTACCGCGTCCATCAGCCCGTTCACGCCACCGACCTTGACCAGGCCGATCACGGTGACCGGGATGAGACCGGCCAGGATGACGAAGAACTGGAGCACCTCGTTGTAGATCGCGCCGGACAGACCGCCGATGGTGATGTACGCCAGCACGATCGCCGCGCCGACCACGATCGCCGTCCAGAGCGGCCAGCCGAGCAGCGCCTGCATCACCAGGGCCAGCGCGTACAGGTTCACGCCGGCGATCAGCACCTGGGCGACGGCGAAGCTGAGCGCGTTGAGCAGGTGTGTGGGGCGGTTGAAGCGCAGCCGCAGGTACTCCGGCACGCTGCGGACCTTGGAGCCGTAGTAGAAGGGCATCATCACGATGCCCAGGAACACCATCGCCGGCACCGCGCCGATCCAGTAGTAGTGGACCGTCATCACACCGTACTGGGCGCCGTTCGCGGCCATACCGATGATCTCCAGCGCGCCCAGGTTCGCCGAGACGAAGGCGAGACCCGTCACCCAGGCCGGCAGGGACCGGCCGGAGAGGAAGAAATCGACGCTGGTCCGAATCGCCCGGCGGGCCGCGAAGCCAACCCCGAGGACGGTGACGAAGTACAGCGCCAGAATCAGGTAGTCCAGCCCGTTCATGTTGAGCCGAAGACCGCCGCCGTCCATCCCGTCACCCCTCGTCCCGACGTTGGCACCGGTTTGATGCGCGCGCGCCCTATTACCCGGAACGCGCTCTTTCACGCCTGCACGTCGGGTTCGGTGCGTTCGGGCCCGCTCGGGCGATCTCGCCAAAGCGACAGCAACGGGCGCCCGGCCGCTCGGCCG
>NZ_JAEVHM010000238.1 GCF_016802865.1 Micromonospora parastrephiae
CCCCTGTCGCCGGCGGCGGTCGCCGCGGTGGTGCCGCCGCGCGGGCCAGGCTGTTCGCCGCCCGGGTCACCGGCCCCTGCCCCGAAGGCTCGGCCGCCGCCGCGACCCGCGCGAGCAGCTCCGCGCTCGCCCTGGCCACCGTCGGCCACTGTGGTGAGCCCGGCGCGACGCTGGCCAACCGAGCGCTGATCGCCTCCAACGCGAGCGCGGACGACCGCCACACCGCCATCCGGTCCTCACCCCGCAGCCGCGATTCCGCAGAATCCGCCGCCTTCCACTGACTCGCCGAGGGCCGCTCCGTGTCGGGCCACCGCTTGCGAATCTGAGTCAAACTCAGGTCGCCGTCCAGGCTGCGACCGGCGTACCAGCGTGGCTCACCGGCCCCCGAAGGTCGCAGCGCGACGGCGTACCCGACCACCCGATCGCGGTCCTTCGCCGCAGTGCGGGCAGCGACCAGCAGCCCGGCGCCCTTCATCCGAGCCACCCACTCGGCTTCGCTGTCGGCACCCGCCAGAGCTGCCCGGACCTGCCGGCGCAGCAGCTCCCGGTCCGGTGCCTGCTCGCCGCGCCGGGCCCGGTCGACCTCGGGGCGGGTCAGCTCCGGACGGCGGGTCGCGCCGGCACGGCCGGGCGTCCACTTGCCCAGCCCGAACTCGTCCTCGATCAGGTCGGCGACCTGCTGACTGCGCCGCTTGTCCTGACGCAGCCACACCGGCGCCCCGTCCTCGGTGGCCAGAGTGACGACCAGGTGCACGTGGTCGTTGCCCTTGGCCGACAGGCCGTGGCGCACCGCGACCCACCGACACCCGGCCCGCTCCGCGTCGCCGGTGAAGCCCATCTCGGCCACGAACCGGCCCGCGATGCGACCCCACGTCTCGTCGTCGAGCTGCCCCTCCTGGGCCGCAGACTCAGCGAGCACTGCCACACGTACTGCTTCACCCCGCGCTCACCGGCGGCGATCTGCGGCGCGTCCAACCGTGCCGCCAACTGCTCCAGCGACCACCCGCCGTCGTGTTCGCGCTGCTGCGGAGCGAGCAGCACCACGGCGTCATACCCGGCGACCAGGTGCGGGTTCACGTGTTCCTCGGCCTTCCCGGGACCCCACAGGTACTCCAGCAGCCCGCGCACCCGAGCGCCATAGGTGACCTTCGGGATCATCAGCGCCGGCCCGTCTGCGCGGCGGCGATCGCGGTCACCAGCTCGTCGACGCGCGCCGCGACCCGGGTCAGGTACGCCGCCGTCGCGGCCAGGTCCCCGGCCGGTTCACCGGTGGAGTGCAGCCGGGCGACGGCCTGGTTCAGGTTGTGCGCCGCGCCGCGGACCTGCCGGTGCGCGCCCATCAGCTCGACCAGCAGCGGCCCCACCTCGACCCCGTCCGGGTCGGCCGGGGCGGGCACGAGCGGCGCCGATCCGGCCTCCGCGAGGTACGCCGAGGTGACCATGCGGGCTGCCGCTGCGTTCGCCTCGACCGCCGCCAGTTCCGCCTCAGACAGCCGCACGGTCACTCGGTGCACGCGCGGATCATCGTCGTTGTGGGCACGTCTCCGGCGTTCGCTGGCACCGAAGCGGACCACGCCGACCTGTGGTGAATCAGCCACGTCGACCACCCTCCCGACGGGAGCCACCCGCCGCGTTCCGGCCGGCCGCAGCGCGGCCCGTCTGACGAAAAGTCAGACTTTTACTCCAACTTGCTCCGACGAAGGAGGGTGGTCGCGTGTGCGCGGCCTGTGTCGTTGGGCGAATCGAGCGCAGCTGACGGCGCGCACCAGGAACCCACCCCGTGGGGGCCAGAGACGATAGCCGGACGACGCCCAGCATCAAGGGCGCGATGCGTCGCTGCGCGATGGGCCTGCGGCCCACCCTTGACCCTGGTCGACGTCCTCGGCTGGCACTGATGGCGCCCCCACCGGCCGGCCGGAAGGGTGGAAAAGCGGTACCCCACGCATCGATCTTGGCGGTTAAGCTCGGCGTCCACAGCCACCAGAGCACAGTCATCCGGGGGAGGACTCCATGGCCGAACTGAGCGTCAAGGCCGTTCGCGGCGAGACCGAGAAGGCGGCACTGCAACTGCTGCGCGAGCGCGCCAACCTGGTCGGCGAGGCCGCCACCGCGCGGCACGAACGCGACCAACTCGCCGCAGCGCTGGTCGACGCCATGGGTCGCTACGCCGCCACGTATACCGCCGCCGTGCAGGGCGGCTGGACGGAGAGCGAGTTGGCCAAGCTCGGGCTGGACGCGCCGGAGTCCGCCCCGTCCCGGCGTCGCCGTGCACCGCGGCCGGCGACGCCGCCCTCGCGCGGCGAACAGACCGCCGTGGCCGATGAGGCTGCCCAGCCGTAGTACGGGCGAACCCGCTGGTACGTCGACGGCCTCCTTCGCTGCGGCGGGGGAGGCCGTCGTGCTGAACCTGCTCACGCGGCCGGCCCCAGAGGCACGCCCTGGGCGCGCATGAACGGCACCGGGTCGACGGCGTTGTCGCGGCTGGCGTGGAACGGCCCTGGTGGGACATTGAGGTGCACCTCGAAATGCAGGTGCGGCCCGGAGCTGCCGCCGCTGTTGCCCACGAACCCGATGACCATTCCTGCGGTGACCTGCTGACCGATCGTCACCTCAGGTCGCTGGATCATGTGGCAGTAGCGGGTGACGATGTTGCCCGGGTGGCGGATGTCGACGTACCAGCCGCATCCCCGCGCCCTGGTGTGGCCGTCGCGGTCGCACGTGGTGTACCAGTCGCACTTGACTTGCTCGACGACGCCGGTCGACGCCGCGCGGATCGCGTCGCCTCGCACGTCGGCCTTCGACATGTCCACACCGGCGTGGAAGTTGCGCCCGCGTTGACCGAAGCCGCTGTTGACGGGGGCCCTGATCGGCTGAACCCAGCCGCCCGGACCGACCGGCACCGGGCCAAGGTCGTCGACGCCGCACGGGGCGATCGGCGCACCCCCGCCGATGTCGTCGATGTCCGGCAGGCCGAGCACGAGCGCGGCGAGCTGCTCCGCGTCGCCCTCCCACTTCTGGTACGCCTCCGGCAGACCGGAGCGCTGCACAGCCTGCGCCGCGTCGGTCAGCCGCATCTGCTGCCAACCGTCGACCTTGACCAACGCCTCGTAGAACTTCCCCGCCGCGTAGGTGGGCGTCATCCGCTCCCGCACGCTGCCCCACCCGGGGCGCTGCTGGAAAAGCCCGACGGAGTCATGGTCGCGACCCACGCCCTCGTGTGGAAGGGCCAGCGACTCGGGCACCTTGGCGTTAGCCAGGTTGCGCAGCGTGGACTCCTGCATCGCGGTCGCCAGCGCGATGACGTAACCGCGCGGCGGCACCTGGCGTTGCTGGCCGACCGCGACGATGGTTGCCGCGTTCGTCGTCGCGACGCTGTCCCACCGTCCGGCTCCCGGCACCGGAGATGACCCCGGCAGCGATGGCACTTCACAGGCGGCGGCTTCCGCGTCCGCCTGGCCGAACATCAGCATCGGCAACCCGACCGTGGCGCCGCACACCAGCATCACCACCGCCACAACACCGACGCCCATCGCGACCGGCTTGCGGTCCATCAGCTCACCGCCCGGACGAAGTCATTGCCGGTGACCACCCACCGGCCGTCGACCGCCGCGAGCGTGACCGTCAACGTGCCCGCATCCGTGGCCACCTCGTACACCGCCGCGCCACCGGACGGCCCTTGCGTGGCCACGGGTCGGCCCGTCACCCGTGTCGCCGGCACCCGCGCCGGATCCACCGTGCGCAGCGAGTGAGCGAAGCCGTCGTCGCACATCGGGGTCACGCCCCGCCACCACGCATCGGCCGGCAAATCGGGTCGCGCCCACGCCGCGGCGAACGCCACCACGACCGGTGGTGCTTGCGCCGCCGGTGGCGGCTTTACCGGGACCGACTCGTGGTCGTGGTCGTCCGTCCCTGGCCGCTCCCTTGCCGCTGACGGTGAGGTGCCGGCGGCAGCGGCCGTCGGGTAGACGGGACCGCTGCGCTGCGGCGCTGCCGTGCCCGGCTCAGCCGCGTTCACGCAGCCGCCCATCACCAGCCCGGCGAAGGCAAGGCCACCGGCGGCGCGCCCCCATCGATGCTTTTCATGGGCGCGCAAGAATGCGCGTGGTCTGCGTGCCATTCGACGCCTCCCCCGTGGTGCCTTTCGCGTCCTATCGCGGCAGAGCCAACACCATAGATCCATTCACAAACGCAGTGCTACTGTCTGGTACTCGTCGGTGACCTTGGAACACGGGGGAGGCATCGTATGACGGGGAGTAGCGGCGCGCGCCGGTGGGATCGCTGGTGAAGGCAGCCGCTGTCGGCGCGTCTCGCACGCGTCCCGGGATCGCCCCGGCGATGCCCTTCGGCCTGATTCCGCCGAATCTCGACGCGTGGCCGCCAGTGTGGTGGGTCGGATGTCACGGCGGTGCCGGCGTGAGCACCCTGGCCCGGTTGGTCGGCTTCGGACTGGACTTCGGCCAGGGCTGGCCCATGCTGACACCGGCGACGCCGGAAGCACGGGTGGTCTTGGTGTGCCGGGCGTCCGCAGCCGGCACCTGGGCGGCGACCGGTGCCATCGAGCAGTGGCGCCGACGCGCGGGAATGTCCGGCTCCATGACGCTGCTGGGCGTCGTCGCGGTCGCCGCATCACCGCGGCGGCCACCGCGCATCGCCACCGAGCGGCTGCAGCTGCTACGCGGATGGACCCCGCAGATCTGGCGCGTCGGCTGGGTCGACGCCTTGCTCGCCGCCGATGACCCCCGCGACGTCGGCGCTCCCCCGGACGTCGAGGCGTTGCGCACCGCAATCTGGCAGAAGATCGCACCCCGGGAAGGCACACGATGACCCTGATAGACCACCTGGATCAGCTCCAGACGCTGGCGGCCGCCGTACCCGACCCGGGAAGCGGCGAGTCACCGCCCGGCGTCGGCGACAAGGTCCTCACGATCCTGAAGTGGATCGCGAACCTCGCCGTCGCCGCGTGCGTCGGTGGGGTGCTCGTCACCGCCGGGAAGATGGCGCTGGCGCACCGCCGCGGCGACGACACCAACGTCTCGGCGCTCGGCTGGGTCTTCGCCGCCTGCATTCTCATCGGAAGCGCATCCGCGGTGGTCTCCGCGCTGATCTAGGGGGAACATCGTGCCGCGCTCGTCTGCAACCCAGGACTTCGCCGATCGTCCGCCGTGGACGAGGCCCGGCTTCATCGCCTCCGCGGTGCTCGTGCTGATCGTCGTCATCGCCGGCGTGGTGGTCGCCATCGCCTCGGGCGGCGATGACCGCAGCACCACCGGCACGCCGCCGCCAGCGACCCTCGCCCCGAGCGAGGCCACACCGCCGCAGGACCTGCCCACCGCCGTACCGACCACCGCACCGGCCGGTGTGCGGTGGGAGCTGGTCGGTCAGACCGCCGTACCCGTCAGCGCGACGGCCGGCCCCACCCGCATCTCCGGCGGGACCGCCGCCAGCTACGCCCACACCCCCGAGGGCGCTCTCATGGCGGCCGCGCAGCTCATGGTGCGATCGGCCCCCTCCGCAGGTCGCGACTCCTGGGAGCCCACCGTCCAGCGCCAGTTCGTTTCCAGCAGCGACCGAGAGCAGCTCCTGGCCGCGCTGCGCGACAACCCCGACGACTCGTCCGAGCCCGGTGAGCTGAGCCAGATCGCCGGCTACCAGTACCAGTCCTACACCCCCGACACCGCCGTGATCGGCCTGGTGCTGCGCGCCCCGTCAGCAGGCACGGCGCGCTACCACGTGCTGACGCTGACCCTGCTGTGGAGCGATGGCGACTGGCGTATGCAGGCCCCTCCCGGTGGGGCGTGGATCTCGCTCAATCGGGTGACCAACGATCTCACCGGCGTCGTCGAATGGGGTGCTCGGTAGTGGCCTGCAACCCCGTCAATCCGCTGTGCATCCCCGGTCAGGTCCTCGATAGCACCGCCGGCCGGTTCCTGGACGAACTGGCCGAGCAGTCGTCGCAGGCCGCCGCGGAGATGCTCAAAACGCTGGTCACCGGGTGGCTGTCCATCCCCACCCCGGTGGTGTCGCAGACCGAAGGAGCGGTCCAACATCTGCGCGCCTACACCAACTGGGCGGTCGCGGCGATCGCCGTGGGCACGGTGCTGTTCGCCGCACTCAAGATCGCGTGGCAGCGCAACGGCCAGGAGGCCGGCACGCTCACCAAGAACCTGGTCACGCTGGTCGTGCTCGCCGGAGCCGGTGTGCCGGCGGTGCAACTACTCATCGAAATCGGTGACGCCTACGCCGACTGGATCCTCAGCGCCTCCGCCAACGGTGACCTCGGCAAGCGGCTCCTGCTGCTCGCCCCCGCCGCCGCAACCGGCGGAATGCCGGCCATCGTGGTGATCGGCATCTCGATCATGGTGTTCCTGTCCTCGATGGTGCAACTGCTGTTGCTGCTGGCCCGCAACGCCGGCCTGGTCCTGCTCGCCGGGCTACTCCCGGCCGCCGCCGCAGTGGGCGGCTCGGTACGGAGCCGATACCTCACCTGGCTGCTCGCCCTGCTGCTCTACAAGCCCGCCGCAGCCACGATCTACGCCACGGTGTTCTGGCTCGGTCAGGGTCAGACCCTGACCGACGTGCTCACCGGCATGGTGATGTTCTGCATGGCCATCGTGGCGTTGCCCGCCCTCATGCGGCTCATCGCCCCGGCCGTGTCGGTGCTGTCCTCCGGTGGCGGAAGCAGTGGCGTCGCGGTCGCCGCCGCGTCCGGCGCCGGGCAGCTCGCGTCTGGGGCGCTCCGTCTCAGCGGCGCTGGTGGCGGATCCAGCGGCAGCACTGGCAGCTCGGGATCCCCCGGCGGCCCAGGCCGCCCAGGTGGCGCAGCACCGTCCGCGCCAGCACCCCGACCGTCCGGCGGCGGCGCAGGCACGGCAGGCTCCAGCGGCGCTGGGACGGCAGGGGCCGGCAGCGCAGCAGCGGGGGCTGGAGCCTCCAGCGGCGCGGCCAGCTAGCGGTGGTGTCCCGAAGGCTGTCTTGGTC
>NZ_JAEVHM010000239.1 GCF_016802865.1 Micromonospora parastrephiae
GGTCGCGGCACCGGACCACGACCCGGCCCGCCGGCTGCTGCTGGCTCGCGGCGCGGCCATCTTCGCCGGTCTCACCGCCACCGGCATCACGGGGTACGGGGTACGCACCGCCCTCGGCCCGCCACGACTGGACCGGGTACAAATCCCGCTCGCCAAGCTCCCGCGCGCCATGGACGGCCTGCGCATCGCCACCGTCTCCGACATCCACCTCGGCCCGCTGCGCGGCCGGGCGCACACCGAACGGATCGTGGCCGCCATCAACCGGCTCGACGCCGACCTGGTGGCAGTCGTCGGTGACCTGGTCGACGGTTCGGTGGCCGAGCTGGGTTCGGCCGCCGCGCCGCTTCGTGACCTGCGCTCCCGATACGGCAGCTTCTTCGTCACCGGCAACCACGAGTACTACTCCGGAGTGGAGGAATGGGTCCAGGAGGTCGACCGGCTCGGCCTGCGGGTCCTTCAGAACCGTCGGCAGGAAATCCAGGCCCGTGGCGGCGTACTCGATCTGGCCGGCGTGAACGACCTCACCGGAGCGGGCACCGGCCTCGCCGCGGGCCCGGACTTCGCCGCCGCCCTCGGTGACCGCGACCCGAGCCGCCCGGTGGTCCTGCTCGCGCACCAGCCCCTGGCAGCGGTGGAGGCGGCCCGGTACGGCGTCGACCTGCAACTGTCCGGGCACACCCACGGCGGGCAGATGGTGCCGTTCAACCTGGCGGTCCGGCTGGAGCAGCCGGTGGTCAGCGGGCTCGGCGAGGTCGACGGCACCAAGGTCTACGTGACCAACGGCGCCGGTTTCTGGGGTCCTCCGGTGCGGGTCGGCGCGGAGCCACAGATCAGTCTGGTCGAGTTGCACTCGGCATAGCGGACGTCACGTCCGCGCGTGGCGACAGGCGGCCGCCACGACGGGCGTGACAGGATGCGGCGTGCCCCCGTTCAGCGCCGTACCCCCCGGTGGCCTCCCGCCATTCGTCGCGGACCTGCACATCCACTCGAAGTATTCGCGCGCGTGCAGCCGAGACCTCACCCTGCCCACCCTCGCCTGGTGGGCGCGGCGTAAGGGCATCGCCCTGCTCGGCACCGGGGACTTCACCCATCCCGCCTGGTACGACCACCTGCGGGAGACGCTGCGCCCGGCGGAGCCGGGGCTCTACCGGCTCGACCCGGACGCGGAGCGGGACATCGCCCGCCGCCTGCCGCCCCGACTCGCGGGCACGGCGGAGGCGGACCCGGTCCGGTTCATGTTGAGCGTGGAGATCTCCACCATCTACAAGCGGGACGACCGGACCCGCAAGGTGCACCACCTGATCTACCTGCCCGACCTGGACGCGGTGGCCCGGTTCAACACGGCGCTCGGCCGGATCGGCAACCTCGGCTCCGATGGCCGGCCGATCCTCGGCCTGGACTCGCGGGACCTGCTGGAGATCACCCTGGAGGCGAGCCCGGAAGGCTACCTGGTCCCGGCGCACATCTGGACGCCGTGGTTCTCCGCTCTGGGCTCGAAGTCGGGCTTCGACGCGATCGCCGACTGCTACGCCGACCTGGCCGAGCACATCTTCGCGGTGGAGACGGGCCTCTCCTCCGACCCGGCGATGAACTGGCGGGTCGGCAGCCTGGACGGCTACCAGTTGGTCTCCAATTCGGACGCGCACTCACCGCCGGCGCTGGGCCGGGAGGCGACCGTGCTGACCGCCGAGCGGGACTACTTCGCCGTCCGGGAGGCGCTGCGTACCGGAAACGGCCTGGCGGGCACGATCGAGTTCTTCCCCGAGGAGGGCAAGTACCACGCCGACGGGCACCGGCTGTGCGGGGTCAACTGGTCCCCGGAGCGGACCCGGGCCGCCGGCGGGCGCTGCCCCGAGTGCGGCAAGCCGCTCACCGTGGGCGTCCTCAGCCGGATCGAGGAGTTGGCCGACCGCCCGGAGGGGCACCGGCCGGCGCATGCCCGGGAGGTCACCCATCTGGTGCCGCTGGCCGAGATCCTCGGCGAGATCAACAAGGTGGGCGCCCGGTCGAAGAAGGTCGAGGGGCGGCTCAACGAGCTGCTCGCGGCGCTCGGCCCCGAGCTGGAGATCCTGACCACGACTCCGCTGACCGACATCGCGCAGGCCGGCGGCGAACTGCTCGCGGAGGGCATCGGGCGGCTGCGGCGCGGCGACGTCCGGCGGGTGCCCGGCTACGACGGCGAGTACGGGGTGATCACCCTCTTCGACCCGGCCGAACTGGGTGCCGGTACGGCCCAGGAGACGCTGTTCGACGTACCCGTGCCGGCGCAGCGACGGCCCACGGAGCCGGCGCCCCGGGCCGCGACCAAACGCCCGGCGGCGGCGAAGTCGGAGCCGAAACGGAAGGCCCCGGCCCCGCCGCCCGCTCCGCCGATCGCGTCGCCGCCGTCGCCACACGAGCCGTTCGAGCCGATGCTCTCCGGCATGGAGGAGGTCGGCACGGGCCTGCTGGACCGACTGGACGCGATGCAGCGGGTGGCCGCGTCCGCCCCCGGCGGGCCGCTGCTCATCGTGGCCGGTCCGGGCACCGGCAAGACGCGGACGCTCACCCACCGGATCGCGTACCTGTGCGCCGAGCTGAACGTCTTTCCCGAGCGCTGCCTGGCCATCACGTTCACCCGCCGCGCGGCGGAGGAGCTGCGGCACCGCCTCGACAGCCTGCTCGGCCCGGTCGCCGAGGACGTCACCGTGGGTACGTTCCACGCGCTGGGGTTGACCATCCTGCGGGAGAACGCCGACGCGGCCGGCCTGCCGGCCCATTTCCGGATCGCCGACGACGCCGAACGGGCCGCGGCCCGCTCGGAAGCCGGCGACGACCCCGCCGCCTACACGGCGCTGCTGCGCAAACAGGACCTGGTCGACCTGGACGAGCTGGTCAGCCTTCCGGTGGAGCTGCTGCGGACCGACCGGGAGTTGGTTGAGCGGTACCGGGACCGTTGGCGGTGGATCTTCGTCGACGAGTACCAGGACGTCGACGCGGTGCAGTACGAACTGCTGCGGCTGCTCAGTCCCGCCGACGGCAACCTCTGCGCGATCGGCGACCCGGACCAGGCGATCTACTCGTTCCGGGGCGCCGACGTCGGCTACTTCCTGCGCTTCTCCGAGGACTTCACCGACGCGCGACTTGTCCGGCTCAACCGCAACTACCGCTCGTCGGCCCCGATCCTGGCCGCCGCCGTGCAGGCCATCGCACCGTCCTCGCTGGTCCGGGGTAGGCGGCTGGACCCGGCCCGGCTCGACCCGGAGGCGCCGCTGGTCGGCCGTTATCCGGCGGCGTCCGTCGCCGAGGAGGCCGACTTCGTGGTGCGCACGGTCGACGAGCTGGTCGGCGGGCTGTCCCACCGGTCCCTGGACTCGGGCCGGATCGACGGCCGGTCCACCTCCCTGTCGTTCTCCGACATCGCCGTGCTCTACCGCACCGACGCGCAGGCCGCGCCGATCGTGGATGCTCTGACCCGGGCCAACATCCCGGTCCAGAAACGCTCACACGACCGACTGCGGGACCGGCCCGGGGTGGCGGCCATCGCCCGTGAGCTGCGGCACGCCGACGGGTTGGACGGCTCGCTGGCCGCCCGGGTGCGGTTGGCCGGCCAGGTGGTCGCCGAGCGGTTCGCCGTGCCCACCCTGGACGCGCCGGCAGCGCGGTCCGTCCCGAGGACGTCCGCTCCGCGGTGGACCTGCTGACCCCGCTGGCCCGCCGCTGCGGCGACGATCTGGAGACTTTCCTGTCGCAGTTGGCCACCGGCGCCGAGGTGGACGCGCTCGACCCGCGCGCGGAGGCGGTCACCCTGCTCACCCTGCACGCCGCGAAAGGACTGGAGTTCCCGGTGGTCTTCCTGGTCGGCGCCGAGGACGGGCTGCTGCCGCTGCGGTGGCCGGGCTCGACCCCCGACGACGACGCGGTCGCCGAGGAGCGCCGGCTCTTCTTCGTCGGCCTGACCCGGGCCCAGGACCGGTTGTACGTCAGTCACGCCGCCCGCCGTACCCGGCACGGCGTGGAGCGGGAGTGCGCGCCGTCGCCGTTCCTGGGCGCGATCGACCCGGGCCTGTTCGAGCGGTTCGGTGAGACCGAGCCGCGCCGTCCCAGGGACCGCCAGCTCCGGCTGATCTGAGCCACCGGCGGCCGCGTGCCTGCCCGTGCGCGCTCAGGCCGACCCACCGGGGTGAGCGATATACCTGTGAGTCATAAATATGCCTGTCAGGTATCACGCTCGTTCGGGCGAGAGCCACCGGCGGCCTCATCCACCATGCTGCGCGACGCGTCGCGGCAGGGTCAGCCGAGCAGCACGGCGAGCCAGGTGCCCGCGAGCAGGGCCGGCCCGAGCGGCAGCAGGGTGTCCCGCCGTACCCGCCGCGCGACGAGCAGGCCGAGCACCAGACCACCGTGCAGCACATGCGGCAGGAGCAGCCCGGTGAGCAGGGCGTCCCGGCCCAGCCAGCCGAGCGGCAGGCCGAGGACGGCGGCGAGTTTCACGTCCCCGAAGCCCAGTCGGGATCCGGGAAGCAGGGCCAGCAGCACGTGCGTCACGCCGGCGACCGCCGCGCCGGCCAGCGCGCCGAACAGCCGGGCCGGGTCGTCGGCAAGCACCGCCGCGCCGGTCAGCCCGGCAAGGGCCAGCAGCCCGGCGGCGAGGACGAGCGGGTCGGGCAACCGCAGGCAGACCAGGTCGACCCCGGCCAGCACCAGCCCCACCGCCGCCACCGCGAGGAACACCGGCAGCGCCGGGTCGTCGCCCTGTGCGACGGCGAGCCCCACGTACACGACGGCCGCCACCGGCGGGCTGAGCCAGACCCCGGCACCGCGCCGAGGTCGCGGCCGGGCCGGCGGGGTCGCGAAGCGCCGGGCCAGCGGGGGTACGACGAGACCGACCAACCCGCCGAGCAACGCCACCCCGACCAGCGCAGCGGTCGACATGGGCCGGACGTTACCGGCGGGCACCCGTCGGCGCGGTCCCCGATCGCGCTTCCGCGGCCACCCGGCGGGGGCGTTCGGTGCTCACCACCAGGGCCACCCCGGCGACGATGACCGCGCCGCCGACCAGGGTCTGTGCGGTGATCGGCTCGGCCACCAGCAGCGCACCCAGCGCCACCGCGACCGCCGGGTTGACGTAGGCGTACGTCGAGACCAGCGAGATGGGCGCGTTGTGCAGCAGCCAAACGTACGCGCTGAAGGCCACCACCGAGCCGGCCACCATGAGGTAGCCCAGCGCCAGCCAGCTTCGCGTGCTGACCGCCGCGGGGTGGAAGTCGCGCAGTTCGCCCCGGCCGGCGGCGACGACGGCGAGCACCAGCGCGCCCGCCAGCATCTCGTACACCGTCGCGACGAACGGGTCGGCGGGCATCCGGATCCGTCCGGACAGGAACGATCCGACCGACCAGGAGGCGGCCGCCGCGACCACCGTCAACGCCCCGACCAGCGGCACCACGCTCGTGCTGCCGGCGGGCAGCACGAGCAGGACCAGACCGATGAAGCCCACCGTGACCCCGACCAACGTCCACACCGGTGGACGGTCCCCGGTGCCGGAGCGCAGCAGCACCACGAGCAGCGGCACGGTCGCCACCAGCAGCGCGGCGATGCCGGAGGGCACCGCCACTCCGGGCGGGCCGGACTCGGCGAGCACCACCAGGCCGTTGCCGCCGGCGAGCAGGAGCACCCCGACGAATGCGGCGGAGGCGAGCTGCCGGCGGTCCACCCGCAACGCGCCGGGCCCCCGGCGCAGCCGCAGCACCACCGCCAGCACCAGACCGGCGGCGGCGAACCGCAGGACGGCCGACGTCAACGGAGGCAGCGTCTCCACGGCGATCCGGATGCCCAGATAGGTCGAGCCCCACAGGAGGTAGACCACGATCAACGCGGTCCAGATCAGGGTCGCTGGGGTGCTGGCGCGGCGGCCAGCCGGACCTGCGGCACTCGTCGGAGATGAGCTCATCGGTGGACCACGCTACGGTGACGTCGGAGTCCGTGTCGCGCTTTGGTGGCCGGCCTCTCACCACTCGTGCAGGAGGGCGGCATGACGGACTACGGACCACCGGGTGGTGGCGTACCAGGATCGTGGCGTGGGCAACGACCCGACGAGACGCCCGGTCGGCCGGCGTACCCGCCGGCGGTCCAGCCCTACCCGCCGGCGCAAACCGGACGGCCCGGGTCCTACGGTGACGGCCCCTACGGTGGTGCAACCGCCCACGGCGGCGAGTCGTACCGGCCGGCCGAACCGGCGCCGGCGTACGGCGGGCAACCGTACCGGCCCGACGAGCATCCGTACGGCGTGGACCCCGAGCCGACTCCGGGCGGATCCGGCCGGGGGCCGCTGATCCCGGTGCTCGCCGTCGTGCTGCTGCTGATCGTCGCCGGCGGCGGCGCGTTCTGGTTCTTCAGCGGTCGGGACGATCCCGCCCCGGTGGCCGCACCGACCGGCTCGGCCCCGACCGTGGGCGCCGAGCCGAGCGTGGGCGCGACCGCGCCGACACCGAGCGCGGCCGCCCCGGAGTCGTCGGCCGACCCGAGGTTCGCCAAGGTCGGCCAGTGCGTCCGCAACGACGGCGCGGCCGGCGGCAAGCCCAAGCTGCTGATCAGCGGATGCGCCCCGAAGTCGTACCAGGTGTTGAGCCGCATCGACGGCGCGACAAGTGGCGAGCGCGACGCCGAGGCCAAGTGCGCCAAGGTCGAGGGCTACACCAACTGGTACTTCTTCGACAGCGAACTGGACACCCTCGACTTCGTCCTCTGCCTCAAGCAGCGCTGAGCCCACCCACCCCTGGGGATGACATGACGACCTACGGTCCACCGGGTCCCGGGCAGCCGGACGACCCGTACCAGCGCCCGCCGGCCGGCTCCGACGGCCCGCCGCCGGCCGGGGATGACCCGACCCGACAGCAGTGGGGTCCCCCGCCGCCCGGTGCGGAGCCGCCGACCGCGCCCGTGTGGGGTCCGCCGCCGACGTCGGGGCCGGGTTACCCGCCGCCGACGTC
>NZ_JAEVHM010000024.1 GCF_016802865.1 Micromonospora parastrephiae
CCCACCGGCCCGCGAGCACGGGCCGGTGGGGTGGGCCGGCTCGGGTCGGTCAGCCGCGCAGCCAGACGGTCACGTCGGACGGGACCGCACCGTCGTCGTCCAGCGGCGCGCTGGCGGCGAGCACCTCGGCCCCGGCCGGGAGCGGCACCGGGGCGTCGCCGAAGTTGGTCAGCACGGCCAGCTCACCGTTGCGGAAGGTGAGCACCTCGTCGCCGGAGGACAGCCACTCCAGCGTGCCCCGGCCCAGCCCGTGGGCGCGGCGCAGCCGCAGCGCCGTGCGGTACAGCTCGTACGTCGAGCCGGGCACGTCACGCTGGCGGTCCAGCGCGTACTCCGCCCAGAGCGCGGGTTGCGGCAGCCAGCTCGCGTCGGTCGGCCCGAAGCCGTACGACGGGGCGTCGGCCTCCCACGGGATCGGCACCCGGCAGCCGTCCCGGCCGCGCTGGGTGTGCCCGCTGCGCACCCAGGTCGGGTCCTGCCGGGCCTCGTCGGGCAGCGTGGTGTGCTCGGGAAGCCCCAGCTCCTCGCCCTGGTAGAGGTACGCCGAGCCGGGCAGGGCGAGCATCAGCAGGGTGGCCGCCCGGGCCCGGCGCAGGCCGAGCGCGGCGTCCGGCTGCGGGTCGCCGATGCCGATGCCGTTGGGCCGGCCGCCGCCGATCGGCAGGCCGAGCCGGGAGGCGTGCCGCACCACGTCGTGGTTGGACAGCACCCAGGTGGTCGGCGCGCCGACCGAGTCGGTGGCCTCCAACGAACGGGTGATCACGGCGTACTGGGCCGGTGCGGTCCACGCGGCGAGCAGGTACTCGAAGTTGAACGCCTGGTGCATCTCGTCCGGGCGGACGTAGCGGGCCAGCCGCTCGGCGGGCTCCACCCACGCCTCGGCGACGAGCACCCGTTCGCCGGGGTAGCTGTCCAGGACCTGCCGCCACTGCCGGTAGATCTCGTGCACGCCGTCCTGGTCCCACATCGGCGGGCGCGGCTTGTCCACCTCGTTGCCGGAGAGGATCTCCTGCGGCTCCTGCCAGTCGGCCAGGTCCGCCTGCTTGACCAGACCGTGTGCCACGTCGACCCGGAAGCCGTCCACGCCACGGTCCAGCCAGAAGCGCAGCACGTCCAGGAACTCCGCGTGCACCTCCGGGTTGTCCCAGTTGAGGTCCGGCTGACCGGTGTCGAACAGGTGCAGGTACCACTGGCCGGGACGCCCGTCCGGGTCCACGGTGCGCGTCCAGGCCGGACCGCCGAAGACGCTCTGCCAGTCGTTCGGCGGCTGGTCGCCATCCGGGCCCTGGCCGTCCCGGAAGATGTAGCGGGACCGTTCCGGGCTGCCCGGGGCGGCCGGCAGCGCCGCCTGGAACCAGCGGTGCGCCGAGGACGTGTGGTTCGGTACGAGGTCGACGATCACCCGCAGGCCACGGGAACGCGCCTCGGCGATCAGTTTGTCCGCGTCGGCGAGGGTGCCGAACAGCGGATCGATGTCGCGGTAGTCGGCCACGTCGTAACCCGCGTCGGCCTGCGGCGACGGGTAGAAGGGGGACAGCCACACCGCGTCCACACCCATCTCGACCAGGTGGTCGAGCCGGGCGGTGATGCCCGGCAGGTCGCCGATCCCGTCGCCGTCCGAGTCGGCGAACGAGCGGGGGTAGATCTGGTAGATGGCGGCCTCGGTCCACCAGCCGGTGATCGGGTGACCGGAGGGGGTCTGCTGCGTCGGATCGGTGTTCAGGGTCGTCTCCCGTGTCGCGCTGTGGTTGAAGTGTCAGTGTGCCCGGGGCGGTGCGGTGGAGTCCCGGACGACCAGCCGAGTGGGCAGGATCACCGGTGTGTCGTGACCGGCGCCGCGTTGGCCGACGACCGGGCCCAGGGTGCGGGCGCCGAGCGGGTCGAGCAGGATCCGCGCGGCCAGCCGGCCCTGCTCGGCGGCGGGCTGGGCGACGGTGCTGAGCCCGAGCACGCCCGCCAGGTCGTGGTCGTCGATGCCGATCACGCTGACGTCCTGCGGCACCCGCAGTCCGGCGTCGCGCAACGCCGTCATCGCGCCCATCGCCATCTCGTCGCAGGCCGCGAGGATCGCGGTCGGCGGCGCGCCTCCGCGGGCCAGCAGTTCGGCGGTGGCCCGGTTGCCGCCGTCGATGGTGAACGTCGACTCGACGTCCAGGCTGGGGTCGAGGGGCAGACCGGCCGCCCGCAGCTCCGCCTGGTAGCCCCGGCGTCGGTCGAGGTGGGTGGTGAAGGCCAGTTCGTCGTCGGGGTCGCCGGAGATGTGCGCGATCCGGTGGTGACCGAGGTCGAGCAGGTGCCGGGTGGCGGTTCGCGCGGCAGCCACGTCGTCGATCCGCACGCACGGCCACCTGGGCACCCGGCTGCCCGAGCTGATGGTCACCCCGGGCAGGTCCAGGCTGGCCAGCGCGGTCAGGTCCGCAGGCCGCAGCGGCGTGGCGACCAGCATCATGGCGTCCACCCGCTTGTGCAGGTTGGCCGTCCGTAGCACCCGCTGGCGCACCTGCTCCCGGCCGCCCAGGTTGTAGAGCAGGAGGTCGTAGCCGGACTCGTGGAGGTACTCCTCGACCGCCTCGACGACGGTGCTGAAGAACCAGCGGGTGATCCGGGGGACCACCACCGCCACCGTGCCGGTCCGGCCACCGGCGAGCCGGGACGCGCTCGGCGACACCTCGTAGTCGAGTTGCTCGGCGGCGGCGAGCACTCGGCGCCGGGTGGCGGCCGAGACCGTCGGCAGTCCGCGCAGCGCCCGCGAGACGGTGGCCGTGGAGACCCCGGCCAGCCGGGCGACATCATCAATCCTCGTCACGGTTTCCCCCGCTCGGTGCCCGGCGCCCGCCGCCGTCCAAGGGGCCAGACGGCGGCGGGCTGGCGGGTCAGCCCTTGACGCTGCCGGCGAGCAGACCTCGCACGAAGAAGCGCTGCAGGGACAGGAAGACAACGAGGGGTACGACGATCGAGACGAACGCGCCTGCGGTCAGTCGCTGCCACTCGTTGCCCCGGGTGCCGGCCATCTCGGCCAGCTTGACCGTGAGCGGGGCCGTCTCGTCGCCGCCGCCGGCGAAGATCAGCGCGACCAGCAGGTCGTTCCAGACCCAGAGGAACTGGAAGATGCCGAACGCGGCCAGTGCCGGGGTGATCAGCGGCAGCACGATGGTGCGGAAGATCTTCGGGTGGGTGGCCCCGTCGACCCGGGCCGCCTCCATCAGGTCTCCGGGCAGTTGCGAGATGAAGTTGTGCAGCAGGAAGACGGCGAACGGAAGTGCGAAGCAGGTGTGGGCGAACCACACCTGGGCGAACTTCTGCTCGTCGACCAGGTCCCAGGCGGGCATCAGGGTGACGCCGCCGAGGGTGACACCGGTGGAGAAGAACTTCAGCAGCGGCACCAGGGCCATCTGCAGCGGGACGATCTGCAACGCGAAGATCGCGATGTAGAGCCAGTCCCGGCCACGGAAGTTGATCCACGCCAGCGCGTACGCGGCCAGGCACGCGAAGGCCATCGGGAACAGCACCGACGGGATGGTGATCGCCAGGGAGTTGATGAAGGACCCGGCGAGCTGCCCGGAGGACGACGACCGCCCGAACAGAACCTGCTGGTAGTTCTCCAGCGTGAACTGCGGGTTGGTGAAGGCCGTCCACCAGCCAGTGGTCTTGATCTCGTCCTCCGGCCGGAATGAGGAGACGAGCAGGCCGAAGGTCGGGATGGTCCAGACCATCGCGATGACGATCGAGACGAGTGTCGCGGTACGGCTGTTCAGCCGCTTGCGGACCCGTCCGGCGGTGGTTCTCGGGACGTTGGTTTCCTGGGTGCCGACGGCGACGGTGGGCGTTGCGGTGGTCATCTCAGCCCTCCCGCTGCTGACGGAGGTTGCGGATCTGGTAGATCACGACCGGGATGACCAGGACGAAGAGGATGACCGCGAGTGCGGAGCCCTGCCCGTTCTGGCCGTACCGGAAGGCCTGGTTGTACATCTCGCTGGCGATCACGCTGGTGTCGTAGTTGCCGTTGGTCGAGGTCCGGACGATGTCGAAGACCTTGAGGGTGGCGATCGTGAGCGTCACCACCACGACGATCAGCGCCGGCCGGATGCTCGGCATGGTGATCTGCCAGAACATCTGCCACGGGCTGACGCCGTCGAGCCGGGCGGCTTCGACGATGTCGCCGGGGATCGCCTTGATCGCGGCGGAGAGCACCACCATGGCGAAACCGGCCTGGATCCAGATCATGATGACGATCAGCAGCAGCGTGTTCAGGGGTGATTCCAGCAGCCACTGCTTCGGCTCGCCGCCGAGGCTGACGACGATCTGGTTGAGCAGACCGATCTGGTCGCCCTCGCCGCGGTAGGCGTAGACGAACTTCCAGATGATGCTGGCGCCGACGAAGGAGATGGCCATCGGCAGGAAGATCAGGGACTTGGCCACCGCCTCGAACCGGGCCTTGTCCACCAGGACGGCGTAGATCAGGCCGAAGCCGGTCGCCACCAGCGGGACCAGGAGCACCCAGACCAGGGTGTTGATCAGGACCCGGACGATGGAGCTGTCGGAGAACATCCAGCCGTAGTTGCGCAGCCCCACCCAGTTGGTGCTGCTCCCGTCCATCAGGGAGAGCAGCGTGGTGCGGATCGCCGGCACGACCAGGCCGATGGTGAGCAGCAGCAGCGTCGGCAGCAGGAAGAAGAGCGCGAACAGCCCCTCCCGCTGCTTGGGCCGGCGGGCCAGCGGCGTGCCGCTGACGGAGGCGGCGACGAGCTGAGCCTCCCGCCGCCGAGCGAACCAGGCCGGCACGACGTCGAGCAGCAGGAGCAGACCGCCCACCACCAGCACGAAGGCGACCAGCCCGTACATCAGCATGAGGAGCTTCGGCTGCTCATCGGCGAAGTCGAACTCCATCAACCCTCCCTTTCGGGTCCACCTCGGCCGGTGCCCGGCCCGCGGACGCGGGCCGGGCCACCGCCGGGATCACTTAGGCCAGCTGCTCTCGATGCCCTGGAGCACCGGGGCGGTCTGCTTGCCGTTCAGCCAGTCGACCATGCCCTTCCAGAACGTCCCCGCGCCGACGGCGGCCGGCATCAGGTCGGATCCGTCGAAGCGGAAGGTGCCGCTCTTGTCCTGCAGGAGCTGGACGGAGAGCTTGTCGATCGGGCTGGCGACGTTGGCGATGTCCAGCTTGTTGTTCGCCGTGACCCAGTTGCCGAGCTTCGCGCGGCTGTTCACGTACTCGGCCGAGGCGAGGTAGGTCTGCACCGCCTGAACCTCGGGACGGTCGGCGTAGGCGACGACGAACTCGCCAGCGCCCAGGACCGGCTTGCCCTTGGTCGGGTCGATGGCGGGGAAGTAGAACGCGAACGCGTCGCCGTCTCGGCCACCTTGGTGCCCTCGGGGAACTGGTTGGCGTAGAACGACGCCTGCCGGTGCATCGCGCACTTGCCGTTGGTGACCGGCACGCCCGCCTCCTGGAAGGAGGTGGTGGTGATGCTCTTGACGCCGCCGAATCCGCCGTTGACGTACTTCTCGTTCTTGAGGATGCTGCCGGCACGGTCGACCGCGTCGACGATCTTCGGGTCGTTGAACGGGATCGCGTGCGTGGTCCACTGGTCGTAGACCTCGGGGCCCTGCGTACGCAGGATCACGTCCTCGATCCAGTCGGTGGCCGGCCAGCCGGTGGCGTCACCGGACTCGACGCCCGCGCACCACGGCTTCATGCCGCTGGCGGCGATCTTGTCGCTCAGGGCGATGAGCTGGTCCCAGGTGGTCGGAACCTCCCAGCCCTTCTCCTTGAACGTCTTCGGCGAGTACCAGACGAAGGACTTCACGTTGGCGCCGAGCGGCACGCCGTAGAGCGTCCCGTTGACGGTGCCGTACTTCAGCCAGTCGGCCGGCATGTTCTGCTCGGCCAGGGCCTTGGTGTCGGCGTTGAGGGACTTCAGCTTGCCGGCGTCCGCGAAGCGCTTCACGAGGCCCGGCTGGGGCACGAAGGCGATGTCGGGCGCGTTGCCGCCGTCGACCCGGACGGGGAGCTGGGCCTCGAACTCGCCGCTGCCCTCGTAGGCGATCTCGATGCCGGTGCAGTCGGTGAACTGCGACCACGACCGCTCCAGCAGGTCGGCCTCCGCGTCGCGGATGGACGCGTAGATGGAGACCTTCTTGCCGTCGTGGCCCTGGTACTTCTCGTATGCGGCGCACTCCGCGGAGCCCGCCTTGTCACTCTTCTTGTCGTCACCGGTACCGCAAGCGGTGGCGCTGAGCGCCAGCCCGAGCACACCGGCGATCACGAAGGCCTGGCGTGGTCTGGTAGAGACCGCCATGCCGTCCTCCTTCCTAGCCGGCGTGGTCGTGCTGATGACCCTCGCCGGTCCGATTGGGCGTGCACACATGTAAGCGCTTGCATCCAGTCCGGTCCACCCCCTGTCAGACACGAGCGAGTAACAATCCGGAAACCTGCGGGCTGCCTGGTGGGCGCGCTCCCGGGCCAGGCTTGAGGCTCTTTCGAAGATTGACGATATCTGTCAGGCTGGGCGCACCGGATCGAAGGTTTTCGACATAGGAGGAGCTGTATGCGCAAGCGGTGGATCAGCCTGCTGGTGACCGGTCTGCTCGTCGGGGGAGCGCTCGTTCCCGCGAGCCCCGCGCTGGCCGCGCCGACCTTCAAGGTGCCGTTCCCGTGCGGTCAGTCCTGGTCCGGGCAGACCCGGTCGGACCACAGCCCGGCGAACGCCGTCGACTTCAACCGCACCGACGACCTGGGCGACCCGGTGGTGGCCAGCGCCCCCGGCACGGTCGACCGGGTGACCGACCTCGGCGGCACAAGCTATGGCAAGTACGTCCGGATCGACCACGGTGGTGGCTACAGCACCTACTACGCGCACCTCAACGGCTTCAACGTCTCCGTGGGGCAGACGGTGGGCTACGGCAAGGTGCTCGGCTGGGTGGGCAGCACCGGCGGCTCGACCGGCCCCCACCTGCACTACGAGCAGCGCCTCAACGGCAACGACATCCAGGTCAGGTTCAACGGCACCCTCGGCCTCTACTGGGGCACCAAGAGCTACACCAGCGACAACGGGTGCTCCTCGGGCAGCGGTAACGGCACGGTCGACACCAGCGGTACGGCGTTGACCGTCCGTTCCGGCCCCGGCACCGGGTACGCCTCGGTGGGCACCGTCGCCGACGGCGCCCGGGTGACCATCGCCTGCCAGACCAGCGGCACCACGGTCACCGGCACGTACGGCACCAGCTCGATCTGGGACCGGATCGGCACCGGCCGTTACATCGCCGACGCGTACGTCTACACCGGGTACGACGGCTACATCCCGAACCTGCCCCGCTGCTGACCGGAAACGACCACGGTCCCCGGCGGGCGTCGCCCGCCGGGGACCGTTCGGTCAGGCGTTGGCCGCCAAAACAACCGTGCGGATCTTTCCGTCCGGGCGCACGTCAAACCGCCGGGTGCGATGGCGGCTGCGCACAAAAAAGCGCCGGGGCCGCCGCGGCCGATGCTTCTGTCGGGAGGACGAAGCTCCGGTCGCGGCGACCCCGACGGGTCCCGGTGTTACAGCGTGTGAACGTCAATTGAAGATGCTGACACCAAACGGGCCGACCAGCAGCCCGACAACGATGAGGACGATGCCCCACAGGATCTGCCGGCGGAACAGCGCGAGGATGCCTGCGACCACGAGTACGACTGCGAGAATCCAGAGAATCAGCTCCATGACCTCTGACTACCCGACTGGCCGATCGGGGAAACCTGGTCCGTATCAAGTTGATCGCCCACGTGGAAGACGCTGTACGCCTGCTTGATCACGGGGTGGGCGACGTTACGCACCCGTACACCGCCGGGCGTGGTGCCCCGCTCGGTTCCGGCGTGCGCGTGCCCGTGCAGGGCCAGCGCCGTGGGCGCCGAGTCGATCGCCTGCCCCAGCTGATACGACCCGAGGAACGGGTAGATCTCCAGCGGCTCACCGGCCAGCGTGTCCGGCACCGGTGCGTAATGGGTGAGCGCGACGAGCATGTCGCAGTCCAGCGAGCGCAGCGCCGTGCCGAGCCGCTCGGCGCTGTCGTTGGTGGTCCGGACGAACGCCTTCATCTCCGGCTCGCCGAAATCGCTCGCGCAGCGTCCGGCGAACCCGCCGCCGAAGCCCTTGACGCCGGCGATGCCCAGCCGGCCGCCCGCGCAGTCGAGCACCACGCCGTTGCCCTCCAGCACGGTGATGCCCGCGTCCTCAAGCACCTTGACCACCTGTGGCACCTGGTCACACTGGTGGTCGTGATTGCCCAGCACGGTCACCACCGGCACGGCCAACCCGCCGAACTCCTGGGCCACGCAGCGCGCCTCGGCCTCGGTGCCGTGCCGGGTCAGGTCCCCGGCCAGCAGCAGCACGTCGGCGCAGTCCGGCAGCTCCTCCAACGCCGGGCGGAACCGACCGACCACGTCCTCGTCCAGATGCACGTCGCCCACGGCGGCGATCCGGATCACCATGAAACCTCCCTCAGGGCAGTTGCTCGATCTCCGTGGGCGCCTGGGCGCGGATCACCCCGATGTCGCTGGTGATCGGCACGTCCGGAAAGCGCTCGGACACGCGGCGCAGGATTTCCTCACGCCGGTGCGGGCTCTCCACCTCGCCGTAGAGCACGAGGGCGCGTTCCCGCCGGACCACGGTGATCCCCTGCTCGGCGACGGCGGGGTCCTCGGCCAGCAGCCGTTGGATCTCCGCCTCGACGTATTCGTCCGGTGGCCCGGCGCCGCTGTCGCGATGGTGGGTCACGATGTCCCCTCTCCTGCCCGGGTGCCGGCCGTCGGCACCACCTCCAGCCGGTCCAGCAGCACCAGGAACGCCTCGGCGTACGGCGAGTGCTGCGTCTCCTTGCGTACCCGTTCCCAGTCGATCTGCTCCCGCAGCGACCGGGCCAGCGGCAGGCCGCGAGCGAAGTCGCAGTAGTGCTGGGAGAAGCTGAGCAGCTTGTGCACCATCAGCTGGGTGGCGGACAGGACCGGCATGTGGATGGCGTCCACCGGCCGGATGACCGTGTCGGCGAACGTCTCCTCGGTCACCGGCGTCTCGATCGGCCGGTGGATCAGATCCACCATCCGTCCGTCGTCGAAGACCTTCACCAGCCAGTCCTCCGGTGGGCGCTCGGCGACGAAGCCGGCGGCCACCAGGGCTTCGAGGGACCGCTCCACGTCGGCCTCCCGGATCAGGAAGTCGACGTCGTGCTCGCTGGAGTGGCCGCCGTGGGCGTACACGGCGAAGCTGCCGCCCAGGGCGAACGGGATCTCGGACTGCTTGAGCACGGCGGCGACCTTTTTGAGGGTGTGCACCAGACTCTCGTCCCCGCGCTCAGCCATCTGGGTCTCCCGTCGGTCATGTTGGTGGACAGGCGGTTGGATTCAAACTCCGGTACCCGGCATTCCGGTCGGCCACACCTGCCCGCGTCGCGGTCGGGTCCGAACAGGGACGAAGTGGTACAACTCTGACGGAGCGCGAGCGCCGGTCGGATAACCTGTCGAGGGTGGCCAGATCATCGGGGATACGACGCGGCAAGGCCCGGTTGCGCACTGTCGCCCTGATCGGCATCGACGGTTCGGGCAAGACCACCCAGGCGCACCGACTGGCCGACGCGCTGACCGCCGCCGGCCGTCCCGCCACCTATCGCCGAAACGCCAGCGGACGTCGGTGGCTCGGCCGGGTCGCCAACCGACTCGGCCGCCCGGACGCCCAGCGCCTCGTCGGGCGCGACGGCGTACTGGCGGTGGAGTCGGTGCTGCGCTGGCTCGCCATCGCCATCGCCCTCATCAGCTGCCTGCTCACCGGTCGTACGGCGGTGATGGACCGCTACTCGGCCTGCCAGTACGCCAGCATCCGGGCGCACGGCGGGCACCGCTGGGAGCGGCTGGCCCGAGCCGGCTACCGGCTGTTCCCGACGCCGCAGGTGACCTTCCTGCTGGCCGTCGACCCGGCGGAGGCGTACCGGCGCATCGAGGAGCGGGGCACCGACCACGAGACGATCAGCTGGCTGACCGCGGCGGACACCGCCTACCGGACGCTGCCCGAGTACCCGAGCTTCGTGCTGGTGGACGCGGGACGTCCGGCCGAGGAGGTGACCGAGCAGATCCAGGCCCACCTGGCGACCTGGCTGCCGTCGGATGCCCGCTCCGACGGCACCCGGCCGCCGTCCGACGTACCGCCGGCCACCCCGACGTCGTCCGAACCGCCGCCCCCCAGAGTGGCGCCGTCCGACCTGCCCACGCGCGGTGGCCCCGGCCCGTTGGTGGCTCAGGCCCGCCCGTAGACCGGGACGGTGGCGCCGCTGGTCGGAGCGGAGTCCGCGGACGCGAGAAAACGGATCACCGGCGCGATCTCGGCCGGGGTGACCCAGCGGGAGTGGTCGGCGGCGGGCTGGGCGGCCCGGTTCGCCGGTGTGTCGATCACGCTGGGCAGCACGGTGTTGCAGCGCACGTTGCGGGACCTGTACTCGACCGCGACGGTGTTGGCGAAGGCCAGCACCGCCGCCTTGGCCGTGACGTAACCGGCCGCGCCGGGGAACGGGGCGACCGCCGCGCGGGCCGAGACGCAGACCACGGCGCCGCCGCCGGCGGCCACCAGGTGTGGCAGGGCGGCCTGGGTGGCCAGGTAGGTGGGCCGCAGATTGAGGGTGAGCATCCGCTCGAACTCCTCGACCGGCGTCTCGTGGACCAGGCCGCCACTGGCGTACCCGCCGACCAGGTTGACCACCGCCCGCAACGGCGCCGCCGGCTCGCCGGCGGCGACCTCGACGGCCCGCGCCGCGTCGGCCGGGTCGGCCAGGTCCGCGACGACCCGGACCAGCTCGTCCGCCGGGTCCGACCCGGGCCGGGCTCCCCGCTGCGGTACGACCACCCGCCAGCCCGCGTCGACGAACGAGGCGACGACCGCCCCGCCGAGTCCGCCGGTCCCTCCGGTCACCAACACGCTGCGCTCCGCCATGCGCCACACGCTAGCGTCCGCTCCGGCGGCCGGTCGGCCGGTAGGCGCTCTGCCGAGAGCAGAGTTGTTGGCACAATCGACCGCCGGCGACGCAGGATCGGCGGATGCGGATCCTGATTCTCGGTGGCACCCGGTTTCTCGGCCGGGCACTGGCCCGGCTGGCCGTCGCGCGGGGCCACGACGTGACCTGCGCGGCCCGGGGCGTGTCCGGCGTCGCGCCGACCGGGGCACGGTTCGTGCCGGTCGACCGCGAGGACCCCGAGGCGCTGGTGTCGCTCGCCGGCGAGGGTTTCGACGCGGTGGTGGACGTGACCCGCCAGATCAGCCATGCCCGGTCCGCGCTCGCCGCGCTGGCCGACCACGTCGGTCACTGGTCGTTCGTGTCGACGATCTCGGTGTACGCGGACAACACCACCCCGGGTCAGACCGCGGCGGACGCGCCGGTGCTGCCGCCCGCCCCGCCGGACGTGGACGCTCCGGTCGGCCCGGACCACCGCTGGTACGGCGAGTGCAAGGTCAGCATCGAGCGGCTGGTCCGGGAACGGATGGGCGAGGACCGTTCGTTCGTCTGCCGGCCGGGGCTGATCGTGGGTGCGGAGGATCCGAGTGACCGCTTCCCGTACTGGGTGCGACGGCTGGCGAGCGGTGGGGAGGTTCTCGCGCCCGGACGGCCGACCGACCGGGTGCAGTTCGTGGACGTCGCCGATCTGGCCACCTGGTTGCTGCACGCCGCCGGCACCCGTCTCGCCGGCACGTACGACGGCGTCGGCCCGGCGGTGTCCCGGGCTGATCTGCTGACCGGCGTGGCGGCCGGGCTGGGCGTCAGCGACCCGCGCCTCACCTGGGTCGATCAGGATTTCCTGCTGGCCCGTGACGTACGCGAGTGGTCGGGGGAGCGGGCGCTGCCGCTCTGGGCGCGACTGCCGGAGTGGGCTGGTCTGATGGACCGGGACGTCCGGCCGGCGCTGGACGCGGGGTTGACGGTCCGTCCGCTGTCCGACACCGTTCGGGCGACCGTGTCCTGGATGACAGCGCGGCCGGACGACGTACGGCAGGGTGGACTCGACCCGGCGGATGAGGCGGTGGTCCTGAGGGAGTGGCAGGCTGTACAGAACGCGTGATCCCGGTCGGCGACACTTTTTCCCACCCCACACAGTCATAGTTGACGCTCACGCCTCGTGAAAGTAAGTTTCATCCGTGGCGAAGAGTCCGAAGATTTCTGCGAGTCACGAGCCCGGTGGGCTGATCGTCCACATCAGTGGGCTGTTGCCGTCGCTGTCGCCCGCCGAGCAGCGGGTCGCCCGGCTGGTCGTTTCCGACCCGGCCGCGGCCGCCCGGCGGACCATCACCGACCTCGCCACCGCAGCGGAGACGTCGGAGGCGACCGTCATCCGGTTCTGCCGCTCGGTGGGCATGGACGGCTACCCCCAGCTGCGCATCCGGCTCGCCGCCGAGGCCGCCCGTCGCATCGAGCCGCCGGACGCCCGGGTGGTCGGCGGCGACATCCCGCCCGGCGCCGACCTCGCCCAGATCATCGCCACCATCGCGTTCAACGACGCCCGCGCCGTCGAGGAGACCGCCGAGCAGCTCGACCCGGCCGTCTGCGAACAGGTGGTCGAGGCGATCAGCGGCGCCGCTCGGATCGACATCTACGGCGCCGGCGCCAGCGGGTTCGTCGCCTCTGACTTCCAGCAGAAACTGCACCGCATCGGCCGGATCGCCTTCTACTTCCCGGACGTGCACACCGCGCTCACGTCCGCCGCGCTCCTCGGTCGGGGCGACGTCGCGTTCGGCATCTCGCACACCGGCACCACCTCCGACGTGATCGAGGTGTTGGAGCAGGCCCGGACGCGGGGTGCCGTCACGGTGGCGCTGACCAACTTCCCCCGCTCGCCGATCACCGAGGTGGCCGACTTCGTGCTGACCACCGCCGCCCGGGAGACGACCTACCGCTCCGGTGCGACCGCCAGCCGGCTGGCCCAGCTCACCGTGGTCGACTGTCTCTTCGTCGGCGTGGCCGCCCGCAACCGGTCCCGAGCCCGCAAGGCACTCGAGGTGACCGCCGAGGCGGTCCAGTCGCACCGGGTGGGTGCCAACCGGAGGCGAGCATGACGGCCGGTGCGGTGGAACCGGACGAGGACATGCCCGCACCTCCCGCCCGCCCCACGGTCCGGGTGGGCGCCCCCACCGAACGGCGTAACCCGCTCAGCGTCGACCTCGACCTGATGTCGACCCGGGACGTCCTGACCGTGATCAACGATGCCGACCGGCGGGTGCCCGCGTCGGTCGCCGCGGTGCTCGACGAGATCGCCGCCACGGTCGATCTCGCCGTCGATGCGCTGCGCGGCGGCCACCGGGTGCACTACTTCGGCGCCGGCACATCCGGGCGGCTGGGCGTACTCGACGCGGCCGAGCTGGCCCCCACCTTCAACTCGCCCCGGCACTGGTTCTGCGCCCACCTCGCCGGTGGCCCGGACGCCATGTGGCGGGCCGTGGAGGACGCCGAGGACGACGACCGGGGCGGCGCGGTCGAGGCGGCTGGTTGTGTGCGCGCCGGTGACCTGGTGGTCGGTCTGGCAGCCAGCGGACGCACCCCGTACGTCCTCGGGGCGCTCGCCGCGTCCCGCGCCAAGGGCGCCTCGACGGTGCTCCTCTGCGCGAATCCGGAGGCGGAGGCGGCCCGGTCGGTCGACGTGTTCATCGGGGTGGACACCGGACCCGAGGTGGTCACCGGGTCGACCCGGATGAAGGCGGGCACCGCGCAGAAGTTGGTGCTCAACACGTTCTCGACCGCCGTCATGGTGCGCCTGGGGCGGGTCTACTCGAACCTCATGATCGATATGGTGGCCACCAACGCGAAGCTCCGCGGACGAATGATCTCGATCCTGATGGAGGCCACCGGCTGCTCCGAGGAGGTTTCCCGACGGGCCCTCACCGAGGCCGACGGCGATCTGAAGACCGCGCTGGTCTCCCTGGTCTCCGGCGCCGAGGTCGACGCCGCCCGGGCCGCGCTGGCCCGCTCCGCCGACCAGGTGCGCGGCGCCCTCGCCCTGCTCGCCTCCTAGCCCCAGCCCCGGGGAAGCGAACGGCGCTCCGGATTGTTCATCGGGCCGGGGGGTAATAACACTCACGTGGATGAACCGACCGGTCCACCGGTGCGTATCTGGCAGTGACCAGGATCGCACCACGGTGGTGACCCGGGTCGCTGTGCCCCCGCGGCGGGCGGTGTTGCCATGGTTGTGACCCGTACGTGGTGTGCCCAGTGGCGAGCCGCCCGACGGGGTGCTGACAGCAAACATGGACCGTGCTCTCAGCTACTACTCAGGCATTCGTGACACTTTCGACTCACGATATGGAATCCCCGACACGTCTCATCTGTTGTGTAGGTGTCAGCACCGATGGGCACAACGGAAGTTACCAGGGGCTGACGGACGTGGGGAATGGCAAGGAACCGGGCAACCGGCGCGAGCGAGGGGACCGTGGGCAACGTGGACAAGAACATCGGCATGCGAACCGACGAGGTTGCCGAGGAGCGCGACCTGGTCGGCGTCTACCTGCACGAGATCTCCCGGACGCCACTGCTGGACGCCGCCAAGGAGGTCGATCTCTCCAAGGCGATCGAGGCCGGCCTCTACGCCGAGCACCTGCTCGGTGAGGACGCCGTTCCCGCCGGTGTCGACCGGGACGACCTGGATCGGCTGGTCGTCGAGGGCGAGCGGGCGAAGGACCTCTTCATCCGCGCCAACCTGCGACTTGTCGTGTCGATCGCCCGCCGTTACGTGCGCTCGGGTATGCCCATGCTGGATCTGATCCAGGAGGGCAACACCGGCCTCGTCCGGGCGGTCGAGAAGTTCGACTACGAGCGTGGCTACAAGTTCTCCACCTACGCCACCTGGTGGATCCGCCAGGCCATCAGCCGGGCGATCGCCCAGCAGGAGCGCACCGTCCGTCTGCCGGTGCACCTGGTGGAGGACGTCAACCGGATGCGCAACGTGACCCGGCAGCTGACCCGTGAGCTGGGCAGCGACCCGGAGCCGGAGCAGATCGCCGCGTCGCTCGGCGTCACCGTCGAGCGGGTCAACGAGCTGCGCCGCTGGTCGCAGGACACCGTTTCGCTGGACACCCCGGTCGGCGACGACGGCGACACGAACCTCGGCGACCTGGTCGCCGACAGTGACGCGCCGTCGCCGGAGGACATCGTCCTCAGCGGCCTGGAGCGGCAGCGCATCGAAGGGCTGCTCAACCACCTCGACGACCGGTCGGCCGGCATCATGCGGGCCCGCTACGGCCTGGAGGACGGCCGCGAGCACTCGCTGACCGAGGTCGCGTCCCGGTTCTCGCTGTCCCGCGAGCGGATCCGGCAGCTGGAGATCCAGGCTCTCGGCCGGCTCCGTGAGCTGGCCCGGGCTGAGGGGCTGCAGGCGGCCTGACCTGGTAGCAATGACGGCGAACGGCCGGCGTCCGATAGGGGGACGCCGGCCGTTCGCCGTATCCGCTAGCGGACCCGGCCGTAGCCCTGGATCGGCATCATGTTCATGCCGCGCTTGAGCACGTTGCGACCGGCGCTCGGCGCGTCGATCACCTGGCCGTCGCCCACGTAGAGGGCGACGTGACCGAGCCCGTTGTAGAAGATCAGGTCTCCTGGGCGCAGGTCACCACGGCCGATGTGGGCGACCGCGCCCCACTGCATCCGGGTGTTGTGCGGCAGTGACTTCCCGGCCGCCCGCCAGGCGGCCGAGGTCAGCCCGGAACAGTCGTAGCCGTCCGGTCCGTCACTCGCCCAGACGTACGGCTTGCCCAGCGCGCCGAACGCGTAGCGCACCGCCACCCCGGCGCCACCGGCCACCGTGGGCACGTTCCTGGCCTCCGCCGCCGCGGCCCTGGGTTCGGGTCGTTCGGTCGCCGCACCGTACGCCTGGCGGCGCAGCTCGTACAGCTTCGCCAGATCCTCCTCGATCCGCTTCTTGCCGGCGGCGAGTTGGCGGGCCTGTGCCGCCTGCCGGGTCAGCGTGGCGTCGAGGCGGGCCTTCTCGTCGAGCAGTCGCCGCTGGTTGGCGGTGTAGCCGGAGATGCGCTCCTGCCGCTGGCGGGTCAGCTGGTCGAGGGCGCCGAGACGGTCCAACAGCGCGGCCGAGCCGCCGGGACGCAGTAGGGCGTCCGCGGTCCGCAGGCCGCCACTCTTGTACGCCGTGGTCGCCAGCTCGGCGACATCGGCCCGGCTCTGCTCGGCCTGCTGTTCCAGTGGGCCGATACGGGCCTGTAATCGGGCGACCGCGGCCTCGTTCGTCTTGATCTCCTCGCGGAGCTTGTTGTACGCCTCGACGACCCGCTCCAGCTCGCCCGAGGACGCTTCGATCCGGCGGGTCAGGTCGGCGGGGGACGGCTCGGCGCGGGCCACCACCGGCGGGGCGATCAGCGCGGCCGACATCCCGGCCAGCACCACGGTACGCAGCAGGTTTCTCAGGGATGACAAGAGCGGAAAGCCCCTCTCCCACGGCCGCGTCGGGCTGCTGACGCCCTTGGCGGCACCGGCCGGGGCCATCCGGGGTGGACGGCGCTGGGCCGGACCGGCTCGCCCAACCTAACCCGGGACGGTTGTCACGCGCAGTTGAAGCAGGGGCGAATGTTGGCAAAGTGGCCTGCCGGGCAGGTGCGCTGGCTGGCTTCGGTCGTGGCTGCCGACGCTCAGTGAGCAGAGCGCAGTGCCCTCCTTTTGACCAAATGCCGGATATGCGGCTTTCGTCGTTCTCGGCGTATGCCGCCGGATAGCTGCGCTACGCAACCGATAAAAGCCGAAATGGATGCTGTTTCCGGGCGAGGTCCCCCAGACGGGTGACCTGTCGGGAGTCGGTAAATGCCCTGGTGAGGTGGCAGTGCCACAACACAATGAGGGCCGGAGCCGGGATTCCCGTCAACACGGCGATGCCATGACCGGCGGAGCAACCCGACGAACCGCCCCCACACGGGAGGAACCGTGAATCGTGAAGGCGCAAAGACGCGACCCCAGCGAACGGTGCCCGGTGCCAGGTCGACCCTGCTGTACGCGCGACCCGGCATCATCGTGACCGTCGACCGGTTCACCGTCGGTCGAACCAGCTACCGGGTCGCCGACCTGACCCACCTCCGCACCACCAGAGGCCCGCACGACCGGATCGCCGTCCGGGCCGTCGCCATCACCGCCACCATGCTCGGCGGCGTCGGGCTGCTGCTCGGCTTCACCGGCGGCCTGCAACGGCTGACCGCCGGGGCGTACCTCATCCTCGGGGCGGTGTTCCTGCTGCCGGCCGCGCTCGCCCTGGTCGGCGATCGTTGGCGGCCACCGCCCCACGAACTGTGGGGGTGGCACCGGGGCGCGGAGGTGCTGCTGTTCAGCGCCGACGACGAGCGGCAGTTCGGCCAGGTCACCCGGGCGCTGCTGCGCGCCCGGGAGGTGAACCGGTACGGCGACTGGATCGATCCGCTCGCCTCGGCCGACCCGTGGCGGCCCAGCCGCTGACCGGCCCGACGTCGACCCGGCGTCGGGCCCGGCCGGCGGCTCAGCTGGCGACCGGCTCCGGGGTCCGCTCCTCGCGTCGGGCGGCCACCCAGGCGCTGACCCGGCGCTCGGCGTAGAACGAGACGAACGGCACGGTGCCGGCCAGCATCACCAGCAGCATCCGCTTCAGCGGCCAGTCGGCCCGACGGCTCAGGTCGAAGGCGGCCACCAGATAGATCATGTAAAGAAAGCCGTGCGCCGGCCCGACCGTCTCCACCACCACCGGGTTGTCGAACCCGTACTTCAGTGGCATGCCGACCACGACCAGCAGGATCAGCACCACGCCCACGATCCAGGCGATCGCGCGGTACCGGGTAAGGGCAGCGCCCACCTTCGTCCGTCCTTCCGAATCCGGCCTCAGCCGGGGTAGTCACCGGGCCGGGCGCCCGGATTGGCGTTCAACCATGACAGGTAGCGGTTGTAGGCGGCCAGGTCAGCGTCCTCGCCACCTCCGGCGGCGGCCGGCACCCGGGCCACCCGCACCGGTCGACGTACCGCCGGTCGGGACCCGGTGGTGCCAGCCGGCGTCGACTCGACGGCCGGGACATCGGCCAGGTCGGCCGGGGGAGCGTCGGCCTCCGCCGCGCGGCGCCGGGCCAACTTCACCTCGCGCCACCACACGTAGACCACGAAGCCGGCGAAGACCGGCCACTCGACCGCGTACCCCCAGCTCAGACTGTTGCCGGCGGTGGCCCGGCTGATCTGCCACCAGCCCAGCCCGAGGAAGCCCACGACCAGCACGGCCATGGCCACGTGACGTGCGATCCACGCCGGGGTCCAGAGCCACCTCATGGCGTCGAGGGTACCGGGGACCACGCCGGTCTCCGACACGGTGTCGTAGTTGTCGCGCGGCCGGGGTGGTTTGGCGTCACCCGGTGTGGGCATCCGTTTAGACGCCAGCCCAAACGAGACCAGGGGGGCGATGATGACCGGATCAGTACGCGAGGACGGTTTTGCGACCGGCGGCAGCGCCGACATGAGCCCGGAACAGCGGGTGCCCGAGTGGGGCGGTGACGACCCCGCCGACCCGGCCGGCACCGATCTCGACGGCGACACGCTCGGCGTCGACCCGACGGAGCTGACCGACGAGGATCTGACTCGCGAGATGCACAGCCTGCACCGCACCCGGCTGGACACCCTGCGGCACGCCTCGGACTCGGCGCTCGCCAACCACCTGCGGCGTACGGCCGAACTGGAGACCGAGTACCTGGCCCGTCACCCGGGCCGAGAGGTCGACCCGAGCCGCCTACGGGACGTGTGATGCCGGCGCGCGCGGTGCGCGGCATGTCCGCGCCGCCCGAGGTGGTCTTCAACACAGCCACCGACCCCGCCCGCGCCTCGGCCTGGCTGCCGGAAGCCCTCCGCGGCGACGGCAGCCCGCCAACCGAGATCAACGGCGAGGAGCTACGGGCCCGCTGGAGCGGCGACGCGGACTGGTCCGCCGAGATCCGGGTGGATCCGGCGGACTCCGGCGGCGCCCGGATCCAGCTCGACCTGGCCGACGGGGCCGGCGGACCGGAACCGGACCAGCTCGTCGACGAGGCGCTGACCAACCTGATCCGCGAGGTCGCGGACAACCTCCAGGCCGGCTGAGACCGCCACCGGCCGCCCGGGAGCAGCACCCCCGCACACCAACGACCTGGGAGGAGACCGGGTGACAGACACTGGCCTGCGACAGAAGGCGGCGCGACTACGCCGGGCGTACGCGCCGCACGAGCACCGGCCGCTCGGCGGCTACCTGGCCGCGATGGGCACCTACGCCGGAGTGGCCGGGGCGCTCGCCGGCCTGGTCAAGGTGACCGGACGGCCGGTGCCCGAGCGTCCCGCACCGGCCGACGTGGTGCTGCTCTCCATCGCCACGCACAAGCTCAGCCGCCTGCTCTCCAAGGACGCCGTGACCAGCCCGTTGCGGGCCCCGTTCACCCGCTACGACCGGCCCATCGGCAGCGGCGAGGTCATGGAGCAGGTGCGCGACTCGGGCAGCCCCACCCGGCATGCCATCGGCGAGTTGCTCAGCTGCCCGTTCTGCCTGGCGGTCTGGGTGGCCACCGGGCTGACCGGCGGCCTGGTGCTCGCGCCCCGCCTGACCCGGCTGGTGGCCACGGCGCTGACCGCCGTCGCCGCGTCCGACTTCCTCCAGATGGCGTACGCGGCCGCGCAGCAGGCCGCCGAGGGTGGGCACGACGAGGACTGACCGGCGGAGGCGAGCACACGACAGCGGGGGCCGGCTAATGCCGACCCCCGCTGTCGTACGCGTCAACGCTGCATCCCGGACCAGCCGTGCGGCGACTCCGGTTCCCGTTCGTCCTCGTCGGCCCCGGTGATGACGTCCCGGTCCACCGCGGTGCGGTCGTGTTCGTTCGCGAAGTCCGGCTCGGGGGTGGTGTCCATGCCCTTCGGCGGTTGTCCCAGCGCCGGGACCTTCTCCTCGTGGTCCTCGTGGTGCGTCATGACGGTGTCCCTTCTGCGGTCGCTCAGGCGACGGAGCCGCCCAGCAGGTCGCTCGCCTCGTCCACCGCGTACTCGCCCTCGGGGAGCGCGTCGATCCGGGCGAGCAGGTCCGGCGGAAGCTCCGCGGCCACCGCTCGGCGGTAGATCTCCGCCTGGGTAATCCGCTCCTGAGCCCGGTAGATGTCGTCGAGCAGGTCGTCGAGGGCCCGGGTATCCGGCTCGCCGGCCACGGATGCGTCGTCGGTCACGTCGATCAGCTACCCGGGCCGGAATCGGTCAAACGTCGCGCCAGGGGCCCGCGTACAGACAGCGCCGCCCCCGGCCTCGTGAGCCGGGGGCGGCGCTGGTGTCGGTGTGCAGGTCGCCTCTCGGCGAGTGGCACGACGCGGCTCCAGCCGAACGGTATTCCGCGAGGGCAATTAGGTGAGGCCCGGGGACACTGGACACACCGACACCTCAGTTAACCAGGTGCCACCCGCCCGTGTTCCGCGCGCCGCAGTGCCGGCCGTCACACCGTCAGGCCGGGGTCGGCAGGGTGGCGCGGCGGGCCCGCACGGCGGTGGCCAGGTGGTCGAGCACGTCGGCCGTGTCGTCCCAGCCGAGGCAGGCGTCGGTGACCGAGCGGCCGTACACCAGCTCGCGGGTCGGATCCAGGTTCTGCCGGCCGGGCAGCAGGAACGACTCCAGCATCACCCCGGTGATCCCGCGCTGACCGGCGGCCAGCTGGGCGGCCACGTCCGCCGCGACCAGCGGCTGGTTCCGGTGGTCCTTGCCGCTGTTGGCGTGACTGGCGTCGATCACCAGGCGCTCCGGCAGCCCGGCCGCGCGGAGCAGGTCGAGAGCGCCGGCCACCGACCCGGCGTCGTAGTTGGGCCGGCCACCCCCGCCGCGCAGCACCAGGTGCCCATCGGTGTTGCCGCGGGTGTGCATGATCGCCGGGGTGCCGGAGAAATCGATGCCGGGAAAGACGTGCGGCACGCCGGCGGCGCGGATCGCGTCCACGGCGGTGCCGATGCTGCCGTCGGGGCGGTTCTTCATGCCGATCGGCATGGACAGGCCGGAGGCGAGCTGCCGGTGCACCTGGCTCTCCACCGTCCGGGCGCCGATCGCGCCCCAGCCCACCGTGTCCGCGATGTACTGCGGCGTGATCGGGTCGAGGAACTCGCAGCCCACCGGCAGACCGACACGCAGCACGTCGAGCAGCAGCGCGCGGGCTCGTCGCAGGCCGGTGTTGACGTCGCCGCTGCCGTCCAGGCCGGGGTCGTTGATGAGGCCCTTCCAACCCACCGTGGACCGGGGCTTCTCGAAGTAGACCCGCATGACGATCAGCAGGTCGTCGGCGAGTCGGTCGGCGGCGGCGCGCAGCCGTTGGGCGTACTCGAGGGCGGCGGCCGGGTCGTGCACCGAGCAGGGGCCGACCACCACCAGCAGGCGGTCGTCCGCGCGGTCCAGCACGCGGCCCACCGCGCGCCGCCCGGTCAGCACGGCCGAGGCGAGCGGGGCGTCCAGGGGCAACTCGTGGTGCAGTAGGGCGGGGGTGGTCAGCGGCACGACACGGTCGATCCGCTGATCGCTGACCCGATCGGTCTCCGGGGTCGTCACGGTGGCATCCTTCCGCCGACCGTGCCCGGGGCCGGTGCCCGGGACGAGCCGGCTGCTCGTACGCAAAAGGGCAGGAACGACAGCTCCTGCCCAGCCGGCTCGGTCCGTGGTGACGTCAGTTCATGGTGAAGTCACCGGCGTGCGAGCCGGCTGCCTAAACCATCGATAGGAACGCGTCACGGGGGCCAGCGTACCCGACGCGGCGCGAACGCCTGGTGCGTCGTCCCAAGATGCGGAGTGAACATCGCGTGCCGAGGGCGGGCCCGGGGTAACAGGGGTGCCATGACTGACGAGCAGAGCGACCAGGACCGCGTGGAATCCCGCGCGCACCTCCTCCCCGAGGAGGCGGCGGTGGGCAGCGACGACCCGCAGGCGCAGGCGGAGGCCATCCTCGCCGACTCGGACATCCGCGAGGCGGACCAGAACGCGGCACCGGACACGGTGCTGGAGCGCCGTACCTCCGATCAGACGGTGGTCGCGGTCGAACCCCCGGACTGACCATCCACCCCGCGCGCCCGGCGGGACCCCCGGTAGGTCTGGTCCCGCAGCCAGGCCAGCGGACCGGCCGCCCGCAGTTCGGGTGGCAGGTTGCGCACCGGGTCGAACGCCAGCGCGGCGTCCTCCCCGGCGCTGAGCTGGGCGCCGATGCTGACCTGCCCGACCGGCCGCCACGGCCCCACGGCGGACGCCACCGCGAGCACCAGGCGCGGTGCGTCCGCCCGGGTCGCGGCGGCCACCGCGGTCAGGCTGCGGCCGAGGTCGACCGACTCCGGGTCGGCCAGCGCGGCCAGCCAGAGCCGACGTGGACCCACCCGGTAGCACATGATCGTGCTGTACGTCCCGCTGAACGCGCGTCGGGGCAGCGGCAGGTTCCGCAGCAGCGGGGCCGCGCCGCTGGAGCTGACCAGCAGGTCGAACGGGCGGCCGGCGTCGAAATGCAGGCGCAGCGCCAGACCCAGCACGTCCGGCCAGCTGCCGGGCGTGGAAGTCCCCTTGGAGAGCCGGACGGTGGCCCGGTACCGGCCGGGGTCGTCGAGCAGACCGACCCCGGTGGGTGGTCCGGGCGTACCCCAGATCAACACCTCGCCGGCGAACGAGCGACCGGCCGGATGCAGCAACCGACCGCGGCGCAGCCTGCCGAGCGCGGCGGTGGCGTGTTCGACGGCGGTGGCGGCCCGGGACGGTGGCGAGGTGACGGTCATGCCCTCCGATACCCCGAGCGGCGGCCCCGATGCGGGCGGGTCGGCTCGCGGACCGACCGCACGTCACATTTCCGTCCGCGAGATCGGATAGCGTCGTGCCATGCCCGACAGCGGTTACCCCTGGCCCATCGAGACGTCCCGACTGGACAACGGCCTGCGCGTGGTGGTGAGCGAGGACCGCACCGCGCCCGCCGTCGCCGTGAATCTCTGGTACGACGTCGGCTCCCGGCACGAGCCGGCCGGGCAGACCGGTTTCGCCCACCTCTTCGAGCACCTGATGTTCGAGGGCTCCGTGAACGTTGCGAAGACCGAGCACATGAAGCTGATCCAGGGCTCCGGCGGCTCGCTGAACGCCACCACGAACCCGGACCGGACCAACTACTTCGAGACGGTCCCGGCCGAGCACCTGGAGTTGGCGCTCTGGCTGGAGGCCGACCGGATGGGCGGCCTGGTCCCCGCCCTCACCCAGGAGACGCTGGACAACCAGCGCGAGGTGGTCAAGAACGAGCGGCGGCAGCGCTACGAGAACGTCCCCTACGGCGACGCCTGGCTGCGGCTGCTGCCGCTGCTCTACCCACCGGGACACCCCTACCATCACGCGACCATCGGCTCGATGGCCGACCTGAACGCCGCCGACCTCGCCACCTTCCAAGCGTTCCACCGCACCTACTACGCGCCGAACAACGCGGTGCTCACCGTGGTCGGCGACGCGCCGGCCGCCGAGGTGTTCGCGCTGGCCGACAAGTACTTCGGCGCGCTGCCCGCCCGCGAGGACATCCCGCCCGCCCCGGACGGCCGGAGCGTCGAGGCGACCGGGCGGCCCGCCGTGCAGACGGTGACCGCCGACGTGCCGGCCCCGCGGGTGTACGTCGCGCACCGCGGCCACCCCTTCGGCAGCCCCGGGTACGACGTGCTCACCGTCCTCGCCACCGTGCTCGGCAGCGGGCGGGGCAGCCGGCTCTACCAGCGGCTCGCCGACGGTGAGCGGATCGCACAACCGGATCTGGTCGGGGCGTACGGGGTGGACCTCGCGCACGCCCCGGCGCCGCTGATCGCCACCGCCACCGCCCGCCCCGGGGTGAGCGCCGAACGGCTCACCGAGGGATTGGCCGAGGTCGTCGACGAGCTGGCCACCGTGCCGGTGACCGCCGCCGAGCTGGACCGCGCCAAGGCGTTGCTGAGCACCGCGTGGTGGCGGCAGATGTCGACGGTGGACGGCCGCGCGGACACGCTCGGCCGGTACGCCACCCAGTTCGGTGACCCGGCCCGAGCCGCCGACCGGCTGCCCGCCTGGCTCGCCGTGACCGCCGAGCAGATCGCCGAGGTCGCCGCCGAGGTGCTCGGCGCCGCCGACCGGGTGACCCTGACCTACCTGCCCGAGGAGACCGCATGACGCTGATCGCCGACCGTCCCGGCCCGGGCGCCGCCCGCCCGTACCGGTTCCCGCCGGTGGTCCGCCGCGCCGTGGCCGGTGGTCAGGTCGTCGCCGCGCACCTGCCCGGGCAGAACCTCGCCGTCGCCCTGCTGCTGCTCGACGCCGGCGCCGGCCGGGAGCCCAACGGCAAGGAAGGGCTCGGCGGGGTGCTGGCCAAGGCGTTGGAGGAGGGCACCGCGCAGCGGGACGCCACCACGTACGCGCTGGCCATCGAGGCGCTCGGCACCGAGCTGGTGACCGGGCTGGACTGGGACTCGTTCCAGGTCAGCGTCCAGGTGCCGGTGGACCGGCTGACCGCGGCGGTGCAACTGCTCGCCGAGGCCGTCCGGACGCCCCGGCTCGATCCGGCCGACGTCCAGCGGGTCCGCGACGACGAGGCGACCGCGCTGCGGATGGACTGGGCCAATCCCGGTCCGCGCGCCGACGCGGCGCTGCGTGCGGATCTGTTCGGTGCGCAGAACCGCTGGGGCCGTCCGATGTACGGCGACCCGGGGTCGGTCGCCGCACTGGACGTGGAGGACGTGACGGTCTTCCACTCCGAGTGGTTCCTGCGGCCCGGCACCCTGATCGTCGCCGGTGACCTGGACCGGATCGACCTGGACGCGCTGGCCGCCGCGGCGTTCGCCGGCACCGGCGGTGGCCCCGCCGGCCGGGGCGGTCCGATCGAGGTGCCGTTGCGCACCGGCCGGCGGATCATCCTGGTGGACCGGCCCGGCTCGGTGCAGTCCACGCTACGGCTGGGCCACCCGTCACCGCACCGTTCGCACCCCGACCACGTGCCGATGACGCTCGCCGGCACGGTCCTCGGCGGGGCGTTCACCTCCCGGCTCAACCACCTGATCCGCGAGGTGCACGGCTACACGTACGGCATCCGGGGCGAGTTCGCCTCGTCCCGGCGGTTCGGCCGGTTCGCGGTCAGCTCCGGCGTGCAGACGGCGGTCACCGCGCCGGCCCTGGTCGAGGCGGTCGGCGAGATCACCCGTACGCAGGCCGGCGGGGTGACCGAGGACGAGTTGGCGGTGGCCCGTTCCTGGCGCGCCGGTCAGCTCTCGGTCGAGTTGCAGAGCCCCCGGGCGATCGCCTCCGCACTGACCACGCTGGTGGTGCACGACCTGCCGGACGACTACCACGCGCAGCTGCGTGCGGCGCTGCTCGCCGCCGACGTGGACCAGGTCTCCGCGGCGGCGGCCACCCACCTGCACCCGGACGCGCTGTCCCTGGTCATCGAGGGCGACGCCGCAGTGATCCGCGACGACCTGACCGCCGCCGCCCTCGGCGACCTGATCGACCACCCCTAACCCTCACCCCCCGGTGATCAAGAGGTCCCGGTCGTGGGGGTGGGCTGGGTAGCCTCGCGGGCATGAGGATCGGCATTGTGGGGGCCACCGGCCAGGTCGGTGGCGTTATGCGGCAGGTGCTGGCGGAGCGGGAGTTCCCGGCGGAGCAGGTGCGGTTGTTCGCCTCGGCGCGGTCCGCCGGGCGTGCCCTGCCCTGGCGCGACGGCGAGGTGACCGTCGAGGACGCGGCGAGCGCCGACTATTCCGGCCTGGACATCGTGCTCTTCTCGGCCGGTAAGGGCACCGCCCGGGAGCTGGCCCCCCGGGTCGCCGAGGCCGGAGCCGTCGTGATCGACAACTCCTCGGCGTTCCGGATGGACCCGCAGGTGCCGCTCGTGGTCGCCGAGGTCAATTCGCATGCCGCCGCCGACCGCCCGAAGGGCATCATCGCCAACCCCAACTGCACCACGATGGCCGCGATGCCGGTGCTGCGCCCGCTGCACGCCGAAGCCGGCCTGGTCGGCCTGGTCGTCTCGACGTACCAGGCGGTCTCCGGTGCCGGGCTGGCCGGCGTCGCCGAGCTGGACGAGCAGGTCCGCAAGGTCGCCGAGCACGCCTCGGGGCTCGCCTTCGACGGTTCGGCCGTGGAGTTCCCCGCGCCGCGTTCGTTCGCCGAGCCGATCGCCTTCAACGTGCTTCCGCTGGCGGGCTCGATCGTCGACGACGGCTCGTTCGAGACCGACGAGGAGCAGAAGCTCCGCAACGAGAGTCGCAAGATCCTGGAGATCCCCGACCTGAAGGTCTCCGGCACGTGCGTCCGGGTGCCGGTCTTCACCGGTCACTCGCTCCAGATCAACGCCCGCTTCGCGCGACCGCTCACCCCGCAGCGGGCCCACGAGCTGCTCGCCGACGCGCCCGGGGTCGCGTTGACCGCCGTGCCGACGCCGTTGCAGGCGGCCGGGCAGGACCCGACGTACGTGGGTCGGATCCGCGCCGACGAGACCGTGGAGTACGGACTGGCCCTGTTCTGCTCCAACGACAACCTGCGCAAGGGCGCCGCACTCAACGCGGTGCAGCTCGCCGAGCTGGTCGCCGCCGAGCGCCGCTGACCGTCGCGGTCACTCCGAGCCCTCGCCGGTGGCCGGCGAGGGCTCGGTTCCGTTCCGGGTGGCCGTCCAGCGCCGGGCGCGGTGGTCCGCCGGTCGTGCTTGGATGGGGGGCGGAGCCGACGTCCCTCAGGAGGAACCGTGCCGGATGACCGCACCCAGCAGGCGTTGACCGACCTGATCGCCGGCCGCTCGATGGGCGTGCTGGCGACGATCAAGCGGGACGGGCGGCCACAGCTGTCCACAGTGGTCTACTCGTTCGACCCCGACGCCGGGCTGATCCGGGTCTCCGTCACCGAGGGGCGGGCCAAGACCGCGAACCTGCGGCGGGACCCGCGGGCCAGCTTCCACGTCGGCAGCGAGGACGGCTGGGCCTACGCGGTCGTCGAGGGACGGGCCGAACTGACCACGCCCGCCGCCGAGCCCGACGACGCGACGGTCGAGGAACTGGTCGCGCTCTACCGGGCGCTGCGCGGCGAACACCCGGACTGGGACGAGTACCGCCGGGCCATGGTGGACGAGGGGCGGTTGGTGCTGCGCCTGCACGTGGAACGCGTCTACGGGATGCCGCCCCGGAGCTGACGCGCGCGACCCGACCGGTCAGCCCGGCTCGATCACGGTCACGCCGGGCCAGCGCCGCGCCGGCCGGTGCCGGGCCAACCGCTGCCGGGACAGGGCCACGTCCACCCGGGCCGGATTGTGCCGCCACACACCGCCCAGCAGATCCGCGAGGCCGTACGGCCGTTCCGCGGGGATTCTTCCCCGCCGAACGGATGCGGGCCGCGGTCGGCATCGTGGGGTACGCGCTGGCGATCGCGGTCGGATTCCTCGTTAGCCCGCTGCTCGCGCTGGTGTTCTTCCTGCTGCTGCCCCTCTTCTACTCGTTGACCAGCAGCGGCCTCTACGAGTTGGGGCGCCTGCGGCACCCGCGCCGATAGCCGCCGGGCCGCGCGTTACCCCCTCCCAGGCGGCGGGTAGACGGGCCGTGCCGACACCGAGAGGGGAGCACCATGACAACGGTCGGAGAGTTCATGACGACCCGGTTGGTGACGATGGACGGCAACGACACGCTCATCGCCGCCGCGCAGGAGATGCGGGACAGCGCGATTGGTGACGTGGTGGTGACCGACGGCGACAACGTGGTCGGCATCGTCACGGACCGGGACATCACGGTCCGGGGTGTCGCGGAGAACATGGACCCGGGCTCGACCCGGCTGAACCAGATCACCACCCGCGACGTGATCACCGTGAGTCAGTACGACGACGCGGTGGCCGCCGCGGACCTGATGCGCACCTACGCCGTACGCCGACTGCCGGTGATCGACGACGGGCGCCTCGTGGGTCTGGTCTCGATGGGTGACCTCGCGGTCGAGCGCGAACCGCAGTCGGTCCTGGCCGACATCAGCGCCGACGACCCGAACAACTGATCGTCCGCCGCGGCGCGCCGGTCCTCCCCTCCTGGGAGGGCCGGCGCTGCGCTGGCCGGACCGGGCCCGGTGGTCAGGACTGGTCGAACTCGACCCGCACGTCGGCGGCTCCGCGAGCGGCGGCCAGCGACGCGGCCTCGGCGTCGGCCGCACGCCGGACCTGGGTGGACAGCGCGGACCACGGGCTCACGGTCACCGCCAGTCGTCCCTTTCCGGCCTGCCGGGCCCGCCAGGTACCGGTGATCTCGCCGTCCACCAGCAGCGCCCCGGGATTGCCGATGGCCCGCCACAGCTGTTGCTGGTGCTCGCGCGCGGGCACCAGCAGGTCACGGTCGCGCCCGGCGAGAAAGGGATCGCCCGGTGGCAGCAGCCGCACCAGCCTTGGTGTGGGCGCGCCGATCAGCGCGTCGAGCGCGTCGGCCGGAAGCCAGGCCGGCCGCCCGTCGACCCGCACCTCGGCCAGGCCCGCCGGCCAGACACGGCGCAGCTCCGTCGCGGAGGTGCCGAGGAAGCCGGCCGCGGCGGCCGGGGTGGCCGGACCGAGCAGTCGCAGGTACGTCGTGATCAGCTCGTCGGTGTGCGCGGCGGCGTCGGGCGGGTCGGGGCGCTCCGACAGGGGGGCGAGCCGGGCCGCCCGGCCGGACACCACGAGGCGTACCCCGCCGGCGAGCCCGGTCTGCTGGAAGACCGCGCCGGAGATGTGTCGGGCCTGGCACACCCGGCAGTCGTAGGTCAGCTCGGCGGGCACCCGGTCGGAGACGGCACGGCTCACCACGCCGCGCTCCAACTCGGTGGTGACCACCGCCTGGAACGCCTCGGCCGTGGCGCGGAACGCGGCCAGTCCGAGCCGTGCCCCCGCGCCGATCTGGCTCGGGATCCGTCGGGTGGCGTCGGCGTCACTGAGCGGCCAGAGCGCCGCGGCCAGCGTCGGCAGCTCGGCCCGGCGGTGCAGGTGCGGGGCGCCGCGCATCGACCAGACCAGCTCCAGGCGCTCGTCCGGCCCGGCCGCGCCGCGTGCCGCCAGTGCCCGTCGGGCGGCGCCGTACGGCGTGTCCTGAACGCCGAGCCCCAGCACCGCCAGGTCGCCCGCCCGGCGGACACCGGAACGGTCGAGCTGTTGGGCCGCCACCCGGTAGGCGAGAACCTGCCGCCGGTCGACCGTTGGCGTCTGCCCCGTCATGTGCCCCTCCGTCCCGGACGTCCCGGCATGCCCCACCCGGTGCCGGGCACGCTACCGGTCCCCTCCGACACCGCACGGCCGTTCACCCGATCCGGGCGAGGTTGACGGGGAAAGCGGCGGGGACCCGTGCGGGGACGTGCCAAGCCGGCCGTGCGCGCGACGCGAGCGCGCCGGGTGGGATCCCGGGCCCGGCGAACTGGGAGGAGTGGACCCGATGGTGGACGCGACCACGAGGTTCTTCGAGGACCTGGACCGGCGGGGGTACGAGCCCCTGCTGGCGAAGACCTCCGGGACACTGCGCATCGACCTGCACGAGGGCGCGCAGACCCGGCACTGGCTGCTGAGGATCGACCACGGCCGGCTGAACGTCAGTCAGGAGGACCGGGAGGCCGACACCGTCATCGGGACGAGTCCGACCCTCTTCGAGGACATCGCCTCGGGCCGCGAACACGGCCTGGCCGCCCTGCTGCGCGGGGACATGACGGTGTCGGGTGACGCCCGGCTCGTCGTACAGATGGAGCGGATCTTCCCGGGTTCCCCGGACGCCCGTGGGCCGCGTCGGCGTTTCGCGGGGGAGGTGCACTGATGGGGCAGAGCAACACGATCCGGATCCTGGACGGCAGCACGTTCGTCGTCTGCGAGGACACCGGCGACATCGAGGCGACGCCGAGTGAGCCGACCGGCCTGTTCTCCCTGGACACCCGATTCCTGTCGACCTGGGTGCTGACCGTCAACGGTGAGCGGCTCAACTCGCTCTCCTTCGATGACCTCCAGTACTTCGAGTCCCGGTTCTTTCTCGTCCCGGGGATGGCCACGCACTACGTGGACGCGAAGCTGTCCATCATCCGGGAGCGTGCGGTGGGTGGCAGCTTCCGGGAGCAGCTCACCATCCTCAACCACGACGAGAAACCGGTCGACCTGGAAATCCGGATGGACGCGGCTGCCGACTTCGCCGACCTGTTCCAGGTCAAGGACGAGATCCTGAACAAGAAGGGCGAGAACTACACCGAGGTCGAGTCGGACAAGCTGCGGTTGGGCTACCGCCGCGGCAACTTCCGGCGGGAGACGGTCATCTCCTCGTCGTCGGCGGCGCGTTACGACAGCAAGGGGTTCGCGTACACCGTCCACCTGGAACCCAACGAGCAGTGGAACGCGTCGATCAACGTCGAGACGCACGCGGTCGGACCCGGCGGACGGGACCTGCGGATCGGACTGCGGGTGCACGGCGGCGGCGAACGGCTCGCGCTCCAGCACGACCTGGAACAGTGGATCGCGGACGCGCCGAAGGTCAACAGTGAGCACGGCCGGGTGGCCAGCACGTACCGGCGCAGCCTGATCGACCTGGCGGCGCTCCGCTTCTCGCCGCTGTCGCTCGGCGGCGCCACCCTGCCCGCCGCCGGTCTGCCCTGGTTCATGACCATGTTCGGCCGGGACAGCATCCTCACCTGCCTGCAGACGCTGCCGTTCACCCCGCAGCTGTCGAAGACCACGCTGCGCATCCTCGCCTCCCTACAGGGCAGCCGGTTCGACGACTTCCGGGACGAGGACCCGGGGCGGATCCTGCACGAGATGCGCTACGGCGAGACCGCCGCCTTCGAGGAGCAGCCGCACTCGCCGTACTACGGCTCGGTGGACGCGACCCCGCTGTTCGTCGTGCTGCTCGACGAGTACGAGCGGTGGACCGGGGACGTCGCGCTGGTCAAGGAGTTGGAGCAGGAGTCCCGGGCCGCGCTGCGGTGGATCGACAACTACGCCGACCTGGTTGGCAACGGCTACATCTGGTACGAGCGGCGCAACACCGACACCGGCCTGGAGAACCAGTGCTGGAAGGACTCCTGGGATTCGATCTCCTACGCCGACGGCACGCTGCCGCCGTTCCCGCGGGCCACCTGCGAGGTGCAGGGGTACGCGTACGACGCGAAGGTCCGGGCCGCCCGGATGGCCCGTGCGTTCTGGGACGACCCGGAGTTCGCCGACCAGTTGGAGCGGGAGGCGGCGCAGCTGAAGGAGCGGTTCAACCGGGACTGGTGGGTGGACGACGGCCAGTACTACGCCCTGGCCCTGGACCCGAACGGCCGCCAGTGCGACGTCCTCAGCTCCAACATCGGTCACCTGCTCTGGAGCGGAATCGTCGACGCGGAGCGGGCGGAGAAGATCGCGGACCACCTGGTGGGGCCCCGGCTCTTCAGCGGGTGGGGGGTGCGCACGTTGGCCGAGGGGGAGGCCCGCTACAACCCGATCGGCTACCACAACGGCACGATCTGGCCGTTCGACAACTCCTTCATCGCCTGGGGTCTGCGCCGGTACGGCTTCGCCGAGGAGTCCGCCTGCATCGCCAACGGCATCCTGGACGCGGCCACCTACTTCAACGGGCGGCTCCCGGAGGCGTTCGGCGGCTATCCACGGGAGCTGACGAAGTTCCCGGTGGAGTACCCGACGGCGTGCAGCCCGCAGGCCTGGTCGACGGGTACGCCGCTGTTGCTGCTGCGCACCATGCTGGGCCTGGAGCCACACGAGGGGCACCTGGCGGTCGAGCCGCGGCTGCCGATGGGGATGGGCCGGATCGAGGTGCTGGACATCCCGGGCCGCTGGGGTCGGGTGGACGCCTTCGCGCGGGGCAGACTGGACCTGAACAACCTGGCCGACTGACCGCAGGGGCAGGCGTTCCCGGCGGCGACGCGGGTTGGCGTCGCCGCCGGCCGCACCCAGGCGATCCCCAGCGGGGCAGGGTAGATTCTGGCAATGCCGGAGCTCGTGTACCCGCCCGTTATCGCCGCCGCCAAGACGATGTTCCGGGTCCTCGACCTGAAGATCACCATCGAGGGCGCCCACCACGTACCCCGCACCGGCGGGGCGGTGTTGGCCAGCAACCACGTCAGCTACCTCGACTTCATCTTCTGCGGGCTGGGCGCGAACGCGTCGGGTCGGTTGGTCCGGTTCATGGCCAAGCAGTCGGTGTTCACGCACCGGATCTCCGGCCCGCTGATGCGTGGAATGCGACACATCCCGGTCGACCGGCAGGCCGGCGCGGCCTCGTTCCGCGCGGCGGTGGGGGCGCTCAAGCGCGGCGAGGTCGTCGGTGTCTTTCCCGAGGCCACGATCAGCCGGTCGTTCACGGTGAAGGAACTCAAGAGCGGCACCGTCCGGATGGCCCGCTCGGCGAAGGTGCCGGTGCTGCCGGTCGCGCTGTGGGGCACCCAGCGGCTCTGGACGAAGGGCCGCCCGCGCACCCTCACCCGGCGGCACACGCCGATCACCATTCTCATCGGCGAGCCGATCGAGCCGGCCGACTACCCGGACCCGAATGTGCTGGCCGCCGAGCTGACCACCCGGCTCAGCGCGCTGGTCGATCGCGCCCAGCGGGAGTACCCGGACGCGCCGGCCGGTCCGGAGGACACCTGGTGGCAGCCGGCGCACCTGGGCGGCAGCGCGCCCACGCCGGAGGAGGCCGCCGCCCTGGACGCCGCCGCCGAGCAGCACGCCCCCAGCGCCTGACGCGGGCCTGGCCGGATCGTCGCGCATCCGGGCACGATGGTGCCTGCCGGTACGGCCCGCGTGGGCCGTCGGCTTCACCGATGCCCGGATGCTGCGCCGCCTGCGAGCCCGGTCCACGAGGTCGGCGCCGGCACGGAACGGTAGTAGTCCTCGCGGGAGCGGAACTCCACCGGAAGCGAGCCGGGCAGCGTGACCCGTGTGTCCCCGGCGAGCAGGCCGGGGCCGGCCCGGAGCAGCAGCACGTCGCGCTCCTGCGCCGACAGGTCGACCAGTTGCGGGCGGGTGAGCCGGAACATCGCCACCGCCCGGCGGACCTGCTGGGCCAGCGCGGTGACCTCACCGATCGACCCGCCGAGGGCCAGCGCCGGCTGCTGGATGGTGCGCAGCGCGTCGCAGACGATCAGCAGTTGCGCCGGGGCGTCCGCGGCGGCCGGCGGCAGCTCCAGGCGGGACGGCCACTGCCAGCGGATCTGCCCGCTCATCAGCCCCGGCAGCCGGCCGGCGAGCCGGGTGCGGGGCGTTTCGTCGGCGACCAGGGAGAGCTGCGACCCGGTGCCCACCCAGCAGACCCGCTGGTCGGTGACGGTCACCGAGACCGGCCCGGGCAACCCCCAGCCCCGCCGCGCCTCGGTGGGCCCGAGCAGGTAGCCGGCGACCAGCAGTTGGTGCCGGCCGAGCACGCGCTCGCCGGGCATCGGACGCAGGTCGTAGCGGCGGTCCAGGACCGGCCCCACGTCGTCGTCCGGCGCGTCGAACCGATGGGGTCCGATGAAGAAGGGAGACGCGTCGCAGTGCATCGTCACGACCTTCCGGTCAGCGGGGCTGTGGTCACGAGCCTGGCGGAACCGGGGGCCGCTGTCATGACGCCCGTTAGGGGGTCGGCCGGTCGTGCGTCGCCTGTGACCGGTAGATGCCGATCTCCTCCGGGCGGACGAGGCCGTCCTCGATCGCCCGGGCGAGCAATGCCGCCTTTGTGGCGGCCGGACGCCCCGCCCGGGTGTACTTGATCCGCGCGCGGTCCACGTACTGCTTGACCGTGTGTTCGCTGATCTGCATCCGCCGGGCCACCGACGCCTTGGACATCGACTGGAACCAGAGCAGCAGCGCCTCACGTTCCTTGTCGGACAGCATCGGCCGGTCCGGCCGAGGGTCGCCGACCATCGCGCCGGCCAGCGCCGGCGGCACGTACGGGCGGTCGCTCGCGGCGGCCAGCACGGTCGCCACGCAGTGCTCGCGGCCCTCGTGCTTGGCCAGGAACGCGACCGCCCCGGCATCCAGCGCCGCGAGCATCGTGTCCGGGTCGGTGTGTTCCGAGTAGACCACCACCCGCCGCCCGGCGGCGCTCAGCTCGGCGAGCTTGTCCAGCACCATCCTGCCGTGCAGCCGCAGGTCGAGCAGGACCACGTCGGCGTGCGGGGCGGCACGTAGAACCTCGTCCGGATCGTCGCCGGTGGCCAGCACGGTCAGTCGCGCCTCGGTGGCGAGCCACGCGCGGACGCCCTCGACGACCACCGGGTGGTCGTCGACGATCGCCACCCCGACCGGCCGGCCGCCGGTCATCTCCGCCACCGGGTCTGCGCCCATCTGATGTTTCCGTCCCGTTCGTAGAGGTGCTGCATCGGCCCGTCGTCGTGCTCCCCGAGCGGTGGACCGGTCGCCTCCGGTCCCTGCCGGTCCGGTGTGACCAGGCTGACCACCACCTCGTCCGGGTTGGACACCACGGTCAGCCGGGCCCACTCCCGGGCGCCCGCGAGATGCCGGTGAGCGGGTCGGCCAGCTGACGGCGGATCTCCACCGGCAGCGGCGGGGGACTGCCGATGGTCACCAGGTCGATCGGCAGCCCGTTGCGTTCGGCCAGGTCGGCGGCCGCCCGCAACTCGTGCAGCAGCGGGTCGGGCACGTCGTCGGACTCGGCGATCAGGCGGCGCAGCCGGGCGGCGGCGAGTACGCATCGCCGTTGCACCTCCGGGTCGTCCGGGTCGGCCTGACCGGTGGCCAACTCGTCGAGCACCCGCCCGGCCGTCGCCCCGACCAGCGCGAGCCGGTCGCGGCGCTCCCGCAGGCCCCGCTCGGCGGCGTCCCGTTCCGCGGCCATCGTGTGCATGGCGGCCGCGGCGGCGGCCCGTTCCCGGGCCAGACCGACGATCACCGTGCTGCCCACGAAGATCGCCACCGGGAGTGAGGACGTGCCGTAGACGTACATCACGTACCGGGCCAGGTCGATGCCGTCGGGACCGTGCCCGAGCACGGCGACCAGCGCGATCAACGCGTGCGTGGTCAGCAGCGCCACCAGCCCGGCGACCCGCCGCCCCCACAACGCCAGCACGAAGAACCAGCCGAGCGTGCCCCACACCCAGTTGGCGGCGGTGAACAGTTGCCGCTCGCCGGCGGAGGCGAAGACCGCCGCGTCGACGACGAGCAGCAGCCCGGCCAGCGGCCACGGTGCCAGTGGCGTACCACGCAGCAGCAGCACCCCGGCCGTCGTGCCGGCGGCCAGGACCAGCACCCAGCCACCGAGCACCACCACCGGCGCGGTGAACTCCGCGCGGGCGGCGAGCACCGCCGGCAACCCGATGGCGATGTGCCAGGCCAGCGCGATGGCGACGGCGACGATCCGGGCACCCCGGTCGGACGCGTGGGCCACGGCGGCCGGCGCGGCGAGTGCCTCCGTGGACGCCGACCCGCGGGGCGCCGGCACACCGACCAGGGTCTGGACCGGCGCCTCCGCCGCGGCGCCCAGGTCAGCCGACACCGGGCCACTCCAGTCGGATCCGGGCGCCCAGGCCGGGTGCCGAGTGCACCTCGGCCCGTCCGCCGACGGTCGCCATCCGGCCGCGGATCGACTCGCGTAGCCCGTACCGGTGGGCCGGGACGGTGCCCGGGTCGAAGCCGGGGCGTCGTCGGCGACCTCGACGACGACGGCGATCGCGTCGCGGGTGAGCCGCAGCGTGGCCCGTGCTCCCGGAGCGTGTCGGACCACGTTGGACAGTGCCGCGTAGGTGCTCTCGGTGATCGCGTCGGCCACCCCGGCGGGCACCGCGCACGGCGCCAGGTCGAGGGCCACCCGTAGCTCGGGCAGCCGGTCGGGCACCGTGCGCAGCCGCCCGTCCAGGCGCACCGGGCCGTCGCCGGGCACCGGGCCGACGTCGGCCACCGCGACGAGGGTACGCAGGTCGGACGCGCACCGTTCACGGAACGCGGCCGACGGGCCGGCCACCGCGCCGAGCCCCACCATGGTCAGCGTGCCGAGCACGGTGTCGTGCAGGTCGCGGTTCTGCCGGCGTTCGGCCTCCCGGGCGGCGCGGGCGACCAATGCCTCCCCGGTCAGCCTCTGATGCTCGGCGAACGCCCGGTCCGCGCGCCCGATCCGCCGGCGCATCACCGCGGTCATCATCGCCGTGCAGCCGGTCTGCACGAGCAGCGTGGCCGCGTGCGCCCGCGCCTCGGCGGGATTGCCGGCGGAGTACGTGCCGATCGCGTACGTGGCGGTGACCAGCAGCCCGGCCGGAACCGACCACCGTGGCGCGCCGGTGGCCTGTGCGTTGATGACCGTGGTGCTGGCGAGCACCGCGATCCAACTGCCCTCGCCGGGCAACACCCCGGGTGCCACCAGCACGGGAATGAGCAGGCAGGCCACCGCGGTGACCGCGACGTCACCGGCGACCAGGGCGGGGGTGAACCCGTGGCGCAGCGCGCGGACGGCGTACCAGAGCGACCAGCCGGTCAGCGCGGCGACGACCGGCAGCAGCAGGGCCGTTTCGACCGGTGGGGTACGCACCGACAGCGCCACCGCCGCAGCGACAAGCCCGCAGGTCAGCCGCAGCAGCGCCGGAATTGTGGTGAAGATGAGGGTGAACGCGCCACCGGCCGGACTGTCCAGCGCGGGCGGCGGCGCGGTCGGGGCGGCAACGGCCGGCATCGGGAAGTGTCCTTCCGACAACGACCCGGTCCGGGTCCGCGCGGCATAGATCGACATTGGACAATAGCATGGCCGATGCCAGTTGTGCGCGGAGTGTCGCTAATGTGTCACTCTGTGCTGCGCGGTTGGAGCAGGTCCCACCGGTTGCCGTAGAGGTCGGCGAAGACCGCGACCGAGCCGTACGACTCGTGCCGTGGCTCCTCCAGGAACCGCACCCCGGCCGCCACCATCCGCGCGTGGTCCCGGGCGAAGTCCTCGGTGTACAGGAACAGGCCGACCCGGCCACCCGCCTGGTCGCCCACCCGCGCCTGCTGCTCCGGGCTGCTCGGCCGGGCCAGCAGCAGCGCCGTCTCCCGGGCGCCCGTCGGGCGCACCACCACCCAGCGCGAGCCGTCCGGTCGGGCGGTGTCCTCCACCAACTCGAAGCCGAGGCTCCCGACGTAGAAGTCGATCGCCTCGTCGTACTCCCTGACCAGCAGCGCGACAAGTCCCAGATGTGCCATTCGGTCATTCTGCCGGCGAGCTTCGCGGCCCGTGCGGTGGGATCCGTCAGCGCGCGACGGCTCCCACCGCACGGGCTACCCCCCGATGCGGCGAACCGTCAGCCCGGGTACGACCAATCCCCGCAGCTGCCCCACATGGTCGCGCCGGCCTCGGTCAAGCACTCCATGACCTCGAACGCGTAGTACTGGGTTGCCGGGAGGCTGAAGACCTTGGTCGCCTTGTCATCCTTGCCCGACGCGCTGACGTAGCCCGCGTCCTGCCGGACACCGTCATTCCTCTCCCACCGGACGTAGAGCCGCGCGCCGTGGCTGTCGGTAGCGGTGTCCTTGACCGTGGCGGTCACCCGGGCGGTCGTGGTCGTGGTCGTGTACCACTCGAACGTGCCGTAGCCGTGCGCCCCGACGATGTCGGCGTCGGTGTACTGGGCCGTCCAGCTGGATGCCGCCATCGCGGGCGTACCGGTGGCCGCGATGCCGGCGAACGCCAGCACTCCGGCACCGGCTGCCACGCCGATCCTCTTCATCATGTTCCGCATTTCGGTTCCTCCCCTGTTGATCGTTGTCTTCCGGGCCTGACCGTTCACCAGATCTGGTACCAGCCGCCGGCGCAGGAACTCGCCACACACTCCTGGACCCAGATGCTGTCCACGTCGCTCGCGAAGGTGAACCACCCGGAGCCGTAGGACGAGTCGCTGCTGCCGGTGGTGTCGGCGATCTCCTCGGTTCGGACCGAGTTGTCCTGGTACTCAGCCTGGATCTTGAGGATGGCCCGGTGGCCGTCCTTCTTCGTGTCCTCGATGGTCGCCGCCACCTCAACCCGGCCGTTGTCGGTGTTGTAGGTGAGCGAGCCGTACCCCCAGGCCCCGACCTTGTCCCCGGCGCTGCCCGTGGCGTTCCAGGACGCCGCTGCGGCGGCGGGGCTCGCCTCCAGACCGACCAGTGCCAGGGCAACGGCGACACCCGCGGCTACGTGACGCTTGCGCATTGGCCTCTCCTTCCGAATTGATCCATGTCCTGCTCGAATTCCACCGGCCGGGCTGTACGTCTGCCAGATCGCGGGCCGTGCGGAACGGTGCCGAACAGTGCGGAACACCTGCGAACGAGCGCCTCGCGATGGGCGGGCCGGGAACCAGGCGCTGCCGGCGGCCGTCTCATCGTCATGCGCTCGGGACGGAACGTACTGGTGATGGCGCTGATCGCCGTGGGTCTCGGCGGCTGCGCGGGCACGGTGGACGGGTCGGCCGACGAACCAGGCCCGGCCCAGATCGTCGACGCCTGGACCTCCTGCGTTCAGGCGGCGCCACGGGCCGGCGGCGTGCTGTCGTTGCCGGACACGCCGAAGCCCGCCGGGGACGAGCCGGAGATCGGCCGCATCGACCCCTCGTTCACCCCGGTCGCCGCCGTGCTCTGCGTCCGGGAGATCCGGCCGCGTCCCGGTGGCGGTCAGGAGCAGGTGGCCTCCGAGCGACGCGCCGACGAGATCAAGGCGCTGGTCGACGCGCTGCGCCTACCTGACCAGCGCGCGGACGGGGACATCGCGTGCACCCTCGACATGGTGGTCCCGCCATGGCTCGCCCTGCTCGACGAGCGGGGACGCTGGCTGCGCCCGTACCTGCCGACGAACTCCTGCGGCAAGCCGCGCGCCGAGGTGAGCGCCGCGCTGGCCGAGTTGCGTCTGACCACGGTGGACACCCGTCCCGTCGGGCAGGTCGAATCGGCGGAGGCCGACGCCGCCGGCTGCGCGCAACGGTGGGCGGACATGGTGTGGGTGGAGACGACCAGCGGACGCCCGCAACCGCCCCCGTCGGCCGCCGCACCGACCGGCGGGCCGCTGCGCCTCTGCGTCTACCAGGTGCCCGCCTCCGAGCAGGGCGGCGGCAAGCCGGCGGGCGACTTCGTGTACGGCGGTCCGCTGCCGGCCGATCGTCAGGCGGGCGTGCTCCGGGCACTCGCCGGCGCCCGACCGGCGGGAAACTGTGCCACCCCTGCGTCCCGCTTCGCGGTACTCCGACCGCTCAATGGCGCCGGCGGACCCGACCGGTACGTGGAACTCGACGGCTGCCGGCGCTTCCTCGTCGTACCGCCGGCCGGTGGGGCGCAGCTCGGCCAGGGCGACGCCGCGCTCGCCGCCCTGCTCGGCCCCGTCTGAACCGGCTCAGCGGATCGGCAGCACCGCCGTGCCACCGCCGGCGATCGACCGCTTGACCGTGGTGCCGCTGGACCAGTAGTAGCAGCGCACGCCCCGGTCACCGCGTTCCCACAGCGGCCGGGACGGGAAACGGTACGCGGTCCCGGTGCGGTAGGGCAGCTTGCCGTCCACCGGCACCTTCGCGTAGCGGGCGATGACGGCCCGGCAGGCGGTGTGGATGGCTGCCTCGTCCCTGGCGGCGTCCGCCCAGGAGCGGTCCGGGGCGGTCCAGATGCCGACGAACTCGAACTGGTGCCCGGCGGTGCAGCCGGCCGTCCGCAGCATGCCCCACTTGTCCTCGTTCATGCAGCCGAGCGTCAGCGGGGAACGGCTGGCCAGGGCGCCCCGGAGCGAGTCGGTCCGCTGGATCGCCGCGTCGGACTCGCCGTTGGGGCCGTTGACCTCGTCCAGCTCGAAGATGTCGCACCGGTACCAGCGGGCGCCCCCCTTCCAGCCGGCCGGCGACGTCGGCGCCACCTGCACCGACAACCGCGCGGTGCGCCAGTCGCCGCCCACGAACTGCTTGGCCCGCGTGTCGCAGTCGGCGAACGTGGAACGCATCGTCGCCGACTCCACCGGGGGTGGAGTGGTTCGCGCCGCCAACGCTCCGGTGAACGTGCCGACGTGGAAGGTCTCCACCAGGTGGGTCTTCGCGCAGTCCACCGGGGCGTAGCTGGTGAGGTACGCGGTCGGGTCGGCGATCACGTGGCACTCGCCGGCCTCCGGCGCGAACTGCTGCGCCTGAGCCATCGGCCGCCAGTCGTCGGACAGGTCGCCGTCCGTCCCGGCCGGCGTGCCGCAGCCCGCCACCACCACCATGACGAACGCAGCCGTAACCGCTGCCGTGACCTGGCGTCGCATGTCCATCTCCCTGTGCCCCCGTACCGACGCGCGCAGCATATGGCACCGCCGCGACGGGTCAGCACCTGCTTTCGGTCGGAGGGGTGCACTACGGTCCGGCCATGGCAGCAAGCATCGATCTCACGCTCGACTCGGCCGACGCGCAGGTGCTCGCCGCGTTCTGGAAGACGGCCCTGGGCTACATCGACGAGCCGCCGCCCGCGCCCTTCACGACGCGCGCGGAGTGGCTCGCCCAGTTCGACCTGCCGGAGGACGACCTCCCCGAGCACGGCGCGTGGCTGTGCGACCCGGATGGCGTCGGCCCTCGCCTCTCCATCCTCAACGTCCCCGAGCCGAAGACCGCGAAGAACCGCCTCCACATCGACATCCGGGTGCCGGTGCACGGTGACCCCGACGAGCGGTGGGCGCGGATCACGGCGGAAGCTCACCGCCTGGTGGAGGCGGGCGGGACGGTCCTGGAGGAGGTCGACCGGCACCACGTGGTGATGGCCGATCCGGAGGGCAACGAGTTCTGCGTCGCCGCCGCCTGAGTGCGAGGTGGTGCCGGCGAACCGCGCCGTGGCTTCTTCACCGGGCCATCCTCCGACGTGGGCGCAACCTGTCGCCCGCGCCAGAGGATGCGGCCGGCTAGTTCCCGAGCGTGACGTGGAGGATTCTCTCGTTGCTGTTGTTCGGAGTGCTGTCCTTGTCACCCTGGTTGGTGGTGGTCAACCACAGACCCCCGTCGGGAGCCGGCTCGACCGTCCGCAACCGACCGTAGGTGCCACTGAAGTACGTCTGCACGTTCGTCAGACTGTTACCGCTGATCACCGCGCGATACATCCGAGCGCCCCGCGCGCAGGCCACGTAGAGCGCGTCGCGCACGATCGTGATGCCGGAGCAGGATCCTTCCGCGGTCGGATAGGTGCGCACCGGCGCGATGAACCCGGCCGTCCCGCAGGTGCCGCTGGTGCCCTCACACGCGGGCCAACCGTAGTTGCCACCCCGGGTGATCAGGTTGGTCTCGTCCATGACCGAGTTGCCGAACTCCTGCTCCCACAACCGGCCCTGTGAGTCGAACGCCAGGCCCTGGGGGTTGCGGTGGCCGTAGCTCCACACGTAGTTGCCGAACGGGTTGTCCGCCGGGACGGTCCCGTCCGGGTTGAGCCGCAGGACCTTGCCCTCCAGGCTCGACCGGTCCTGCGCGTAGTTGCCGTTCTGCGCATCACCCGTGCTGGCGTACAACTTGCCGTCCGGGCCGAACCGCAGGCGACCGCCGTCGTGGTACTTGTTCCGCCGGATGCCGCTGAGCAGCACCTGCTCGCTGGCGGTGTTGAGCCGACCGTTCTCCAACCGGATCCGGACGATGCGGTTGTCGCTGGGCGAGGTGTGCATGATGTACAGCCAGCGGTCGCTGGCGTAGCTGGACGAGATGGCAAGGCCCAGCAGCCCGCCCTCACCGTCGGTGCTCTGCACGTTCGGCACCGTGCCCAGGTTGGTCTTGGCCCCGGTGGTGGGGTTGAGCTGGATGATGTCGTGCGCGTCGCGGCGGTTGTAGAGGACGCTGCCGTCCGGCAACGTGACCAGCCCCCACGGGACGTCGGTGTCGGTGGTGACCTGCCGCACCTCGCAGACCGGGTTGCCGCAGCCGGCGCCGGTGGTCACCGTCGTGGTGCCGCTGCGCGCCGACACGTTGTCCTGCGCGTCCCGGGCCACCACGTGGTACTGGTAGGCGGTGTTCGCCGTCAGACCGCTGTCGGTGAACGTGGTGGCCGGGGGCGCGCCGGTCACCGTGCCGACCTTCACCCCATTGCGGTGCACGTCGTACGCCCGTACCCCGATGTTGTCGGTCGACGCCGTCCACCGCAGCGTGACCGTGGTGCCCGACGCCGCGCCGGTGAGCTGCTGCGGCGCGGTCGGTGCCTGCGTGTCGGCCTGACAGGGCGGCGGCGTGATCGACACGGTGGTGCTGGCCTGCGACACGTTGCCCGCGGCGTCGCGGGCGTTGACGTACAGGCCCCAGGTCGCCCCGGCGACCACCGTGAGGCTGGTGGACAACGTCGTACCGCTCACCGACGTCATCAACTGACCGTCGTGGTAGACGTCGTAGAAGGCGACCGCGACGTTGTCCGTCGAGGCGTTCCACGCGAAGGTCACCGAGGTGCACGTCAGACCGCTCACCCGCGGGCTGCCCGGCGCCGTGGGCGGCTGGCTGTCGGTGCTGCCCAGGGCCGTCGTCCACCGCTGGTTGCCCTGCCCGTTGCACGTCCAGAGGCCCACGGCGGTGCTGTTGGCGGTGCCGCCGCCGGTCACGTCCAGGCACAGGCCGGACTGGACACCGACGATGCTCCCGTCGGCGTTGACCCGCCAGCGCTGGTTGGCGCCGCCGGTGCAGCCGTAGATCTGCACCGCGGCCGGCGCGGTGGTGTCCTGGCCGACCACGTCCAGACACATCGTCTCGTCGTAGACCCGCAGCTCACCGGCCGAGGTGAGAGTCCACGACTGGTTGGCCTGACCGTTGCAGTCGTAGATGTTGAGGCCGGCGCGCGTCCTGACGTTGCCGACCACGTCCAGGCAGCGGCCACTGGCCACGCCCACCACCGTCGAGGGAGCTGCGGCCGCCGCCGGCGCGCCGACGGCCACCGTCAACAGCGTCACCGCTGCCATCGCCGCCGGCAGCAACCGTCGCCGGGGCCGACGCGGGTTGGTCCGCGCGAAGATACGCATCCGTCCTCCAGGGTCAGGGCATCGACCGGCCGCCCCAGGCGACCCAGCGCTCGACCACGTCGAACAATTGACATCGACCATCAAAGATGAATTGCCCACACAAGTCAACGATGTCCCTCGATGGGGGGCAAAGCGGAGGGGCGCGCGTCTACCGCCAGTTGAGGCGGTCGAGCAGCCTCCCTGCCACCGCCAACCGGTTCGTCGCACCGATCCCATCCAGCGCCCTGTGCACGACAGCCACGGCGTCGTCGGACAGTTCCTGCGGGCCCAGCATCGGCAGCATCAGCATGAGCCGCCGCGCCCAGGTCAGCCGCCCGTCGCGCACCGGCGTCGTCTGCCCGTCCACGGTCGGCACGCAGACCCGAAGGGAAAACCGCTGACCTGCGGTGGGGAGGGTGCGCCCGGCAGGATTCGAACCTGCGGCCTTGGGATTAGAAGTCCCCTGCTCTATCCGCTGAGCTACGGGCGCGTGGCGTGGATGTCGCGCCAGAAGGGTACCGCCGACCCACGGCGCGACGGGGTAAAGGGTGCCCGCGTCCACGTTGCCGAGCAGGGTCTCACGGAGGCGGGGCGGCCGGCATCCGGGTTCCCGCAGGCCGATCCCACGGTGGACCGTACCCTCGGCTGGTGTTGCTGGATCCCGATGCCGAGAGCGGCGTCGCCTACGAGCTGTGCCAGGTCGTCGGCCGCGCCATCCTGCCGTACCGCACGTCCGCTGCCTTCGGTACGGCGTTCTTCTTCCGGAGCGGCGACGATCCGGTGGGGGAGGCGCTGTTGACGGCGGCCGACGTGGTGGGTTCCCCGGGTGGTGAGCTGGGTTTGCGGGGGAGTGTCACCGAGCCGGCCGGTGTCGCCCCCGACGCTGTTCCCGAGGTCGAGATCGTGCCCGGCTGGGCCCGCTACCCGGGCGACGGGGTCGCGGTGCTGCCGACGGCCGGGCTGCACCGGTACGCCGGCGACGGCGGCTGGAGTTGGCGGGTGCAGCCGGTGCCCGCCGGGATCGCCGCCGGGCCTGAGGCCGTCGCCCGCCTCGGCGCCGACGCCGCTTCCGCCTTCGTTCTGGCCCACGGGGTACGCGAGGACGGGTCGCGCCCGCTGGAGGTGGCGATCGAGCGGGTGGTCCGCGACGGGGACGACGTGCGGATCACCGGGGAGCTGCCGGCGGGGTACGTCGGGGCGCCCGTCTTCGTCGTCCAGGCCGACGCCGCCGGGGACGTGTCGCTGTACTGCCTGGGGCTGGTGCTGCCCGGCGCCGACGGCCATCAGGTGGCGACCTTCGACCGGATCGGAGCCGTCCTCCCGGGTACGCCGGGCGACGCCTGAGCCGCCTGGTCAGCCGCCGGGCGTCGTCGCGCCCGCCGGGTCGGTCGTCGGCTGTCGACTCGCCGGGACACGGGCTTCGCCGGTGCTCGGGCTGGTGCCGGCGGCGGAGTCGGCCCGGGCGGTGGGGCCGGCGGTTAGGAACGCCTCGGCCCAGCGACCGACCTCGTCGAAGACCTTCCGGCGTACGGCGGGTCCGGAGAGCGTGAGATCGTGCAGCCCTCCGTCGAAGCGGGCGAGGGTGACGTGCCGGCCGAGGCGGGGCGCGTACCGGACCATGTGCTCGACGTCCAGCACGGCGTCGGCCAGGGTCGCGTTGTCGTGCCACCTGGTGCCCCGGAAGGAGCGGGTCGAGCAGGCCAGCAGCACCGGCACCTGGATGTCCAGTCCGGCGCGCAGCCGGCGTTGACCGGTGCGGATCGCGTTCAGCCAGCCGGCCCGGACGGGGAACCCGGCCAGCGGCTTCCACGCCAGGTCGTAGCTCCACTCGCCGCGGTGGTCGGCGTGGATGCTCTCGCCGTACACCGTGCCCAGCCCGAACGGCAGGATGCGGTGCGGCGCCCTGCGGCCCAGCCGGGAGACGGCGGCCGCGAGGGGTCGACGGACCGCCCAGGGGGCGTTCAGGTCGAAGAAGGGGCTGTTGAGCACCAGGCCGTCGATGGTGCCGCCGTCGCGGCGGGCGTCCGCCCAGAGCGAGATGATCAGGCCGCCGGTGGAGTGGCCCATCGCCAACAGGGTGTCGTGCCCGTCGTCGTTGCGGATGATCTCGGCGGCGGCGTCCAGTTCGGGGAAGTAGTCGCTGATGTCGCGGCAGAAGTTCGGGGTCTGGCCGGGGAGCAGGCTGCGACCGTACTTGCGCAGGTCGAGGGCGTAGAAATCCCAGCCCCGCTCGGCGAAGAAGTCGGCCAGGTGGGTCTGGAAGAAGTAGTCGACGAAGCCGTGCACGTAGAGCACGGCCCGCCCGGTGGGGCGCTCGGCCCGCCGCCGGACCAGGGTCGCGACGACGGGCCCCTCGTCGTCGGTGCCCAGGTCGATCGTCTGCCGCTCGTACGGCGGCCCCAACACGTCCGGTTCCACGAACGCGACGCTACGCCGCGAAGCTACCGGGCGGTAGCCCTCGGCCGCCCGCCCCGCGATCCTGCGCTCGGCGTCGGCGCCAGCCGACATTCGGGACCCGGAAGTGCAAGATCGCGGGGGTACGGCGTGGGTCAGGCCGTTTCCGCGTCGGCGCGGGTCGGATCGACGGACTCGTCGACCTCGCCCTGCGGCTGGGGGATGTCGCGGAGGTGCTTGTTGTGCCGGGGCTCCTGGCGGGTCTTGGCATCGTTGAGCCGGCGGCGCAGGTCGTCGCGGACGTCGTTGAGGGCGGCGTGCAGGTCCTCCTCGGCGGACGTGGTGACGATCTTCTGCCGGCCGGCGATCCAGCACTCCAGGGTGACCTTCTGCCCCCGGGCCTCGCGGTCCTTCACCGACACCTCCAGCTCGGTGGCGTCGGCGTGGAAGCCGGCCAGCCGGGCGTCGAGGGTGGCGAACTGCTCGGCGATCCAGTTGCGATCGCCCTGGGAGAACCCGGCACCCACACGCAGGCACTCGGCCACGGTGGCCGGGTTCGCCACGGCGCTCATCGCTGCGCCTCGGAAGCGGTTGCGGAGCCGATGGTGGTGATCATCATGGCGCTGACCTCTCGTCGACGTGGAGCTGTCGGTGTTGCGTTGATCAAGTCCTTACCCATTTCGGCCGGCCCGGGAAACCGTCGACGTCGTGTCGGGCGGGTCGGCGTACCACATCCGGGCGTGATCAGGGCGTTGTCCACAGGTGGCCTCGTCATCCACAGGTCGAGGGTTCGTGCTGGTCGCGTGAACCTCCGACGCCCAGGCTCGATGGCGAGTCGACTCGCGCTGGCAGGCCCCCGATCCCCTGGAGGGACGATGTTCGACACGTACGTCACGATCGTCGGCAATGTGCTGACCACGCCCGAGTGGCGACGAACCACCCAGAGCAACACCCTGGTGGCCAACTTCAAGGTCGCCTCCACCGCCCGCCGCCTCGACCGGGACAGCGGCCGCTGGGTCGACGGCAACTCCCTTCGGGTACGCGTCAACTGCTGGCGCAAGCTCGCCGAAGGGGTGGCCGCCTCGGTGATGATCGGCGACCCGGTCGTGGTCTGCGGCCGGCTCTACACCCGCGACTGGACCGACGACGCGGGCAACCACCGGACCCTCTACGAACTGGAGGCGGTCGCCGTCGGCCACGACCTGTCCCGAGGCCGGGCCCGCTTCCTGCGTAACCGGCCGAGCATGACCACCAGCACCGTCGAGGACGCGGAAACCGAGAGTCGGGTGCACGGCGAGCCCACCGAGCCGGTGCCCGCCGGGCAGGCCCCCGTACCGCCCGACGACCGTCCACTGGACGACGACTTCGAGCTGCCCGAGTTCGGAGCCCCGCGTACCGGCCCGGGTGGCGCGGGCGCGTCCGACAGCAGCTCCCTCGGCGGCTCTCTCGGCGGAGGGTTCCTCGACGAGGAGTCTCTCGGCGGTGGCTCCCTCGACGGTGACGGGCCGAGCCGGCCGGGCGGGCTCGACGACGACGAACTGGCCGTCCCACCCGCGGCGTCCGACGACGACCCGGCCGACGACGATCCCGACGACGAGTTGGGGCCGGTGCCGGACGAGGGTGAGCCGGACGCCGCTCCGACCGGTCGGCGGCGACGCGGCCGGGTTCCGCAGCCGGCGTGACCTGTCGGTTCGGCCATCGCGGGCCGAGCGGCCGGCCGGCCACCTGACGTCGCTGGCAGTGCTCCGGCAGTGACCGGGGCGGTGCCCGACAGGGTCCTCGGCCGCAACGGCCTTGGCGGTGTCGGCAGCCGTAGGTGGTGGCGTTCGGGCAGCGTCCGTGCGGGGCTCCGGCGGCGCGGCACGACGGGGGCGGGGTGGCGACGCGACCGGCGTCGTCACCCCGCGTGGCCACTGCCCAGTCCACCGCGTTCCGATCCGCGGGCGCCGGCCGGGGCGTACGCGAGGCGCGGCAGGCCCGGCCGGTGCACGGGACGCTCGTCTAGGCTGGCTGGCCGGGGGTGGTGCGCGTGCGACGGACAGCGCCGATGGCGAACGCGGTGGGGCTGCTGGCCGGGTACGCGCTGGACAGGCTGCTCGGCGACCCGCGTCGGTGGCACCCAGTGGCCGGCTTCGGGCAGGCCGCCGGCGCGCTGGAGCGCCGCCTCTACCGGCCGAACCGGACCGCGGGAACGGCGTTCACCGCGCTGGCCGTGGGCGGGCCGGTGCTGCTCGGGGCGGTCGCCACGGCGGCCACCCGGCGCCGGCCGGTGACCCGGGCCGTGCTCGTGGCCGCCGGCACGTGGGCCGTGCTCGGCGGTCGTACGCTGCGGCACGAGGCGACCGTCATGGGTCGCACCCTGCGCGACGGCGACCTGCCCGCCGCACGGGGACGCCTCGGTCACCTCTGCGGCCGGGACCCGTCGACCCTGGACGAGTCGGAGTTGGCGCGCGCCACCGTCGAATCGGTCGCCGAGAACACCTCCGACGCGGTCGTCGCTCCCCTGCTGTGGGGTGCGGTCGCCGGCCTGCCCGGGCTGCTGGGCTACCGCGCCGCGAACACCCTCGACGCGATGGTCGGGCACCGGTCGGCACGCTACGCACGGTTCGGCACCCCGGCCGCTCGGCTGGACGACCTGCTCAACCTGGTGCCGTCGAGGCTCACCGGACTGCTCACCGTCGCCGTCGCTCCGGTGGCGAACGGCGACCGGGATCGGGCCTGGCGGGTGTGGCGGCGTGACCGCAACGACCACCCGAGCCCCAACGCCGGCCAGTGCGAGGCGGCGATGGCCGGTGCGCTCGGTGTCCGCCTCGGCGGTCGCAACGTCTACTTCGGTCGCTCCGAGGTGCGTCCCTTCCTCGGTGACGGCCCGCGTCCCGAGGCGCGGCACCTCAAGCGGGCCGCCCGGATCTCCGGCGCGGTCGGTCTGGCCGCGGTGGGCCTGGCCGCCGCCTACCCGGTGACCCTCGGCCGCCTGGTTGCTGCCGCAGGCCGCCGTGGGCTCGGCGCGGTGGGTCGCCGTGGGCCCGGTACTACAGGTCGCCGTGGGCTCGGCGCGGTGGGTCGCCGTGGGCTCGGCACGTACAGGTCGCCGTGGGCTCGGGTGCCGCGGGTCGCCGTGGCGTTGGGTGCCGCGGGTCGGCCGTGCGCTCGGTGCCACCGGGTGGCCGGGCCGGGGGAGCGGGCGGTGAGCGGCGGGCTGCTCGTCGCCGGCACGACCTCCGACGCCGGCAAGAGCGTCCTCACCGCCGGCATCTGCCGCTGGCTGCACCGCCAAGGTGTCAAGGTGGCGCCCTTCAAGGCGCAGAACATGTCGAACAACTCGGCGGTCGTCGTCGGGCCGGACGGGCGTGGCGGCGAGATCGGCCGGGCCCAGGCCATGCAGGCCGCCGCCTGCGGGCTGGCCCCCGACCTGCGGTTCAACCCGGTGCTGCTCAAGCCGGGCAGTGACCTGGCCAGCCAGGTCGTGCTGCTCGGTGAGGCCGTCGACACGATCACCGCCGGCACCTTCCGGCAGCTGCGTCCCCGACTCGCCCAGACCGCGTACGCGGCGTTGGCCGAACTACGCGACACGTACGACGTGGTCATCTGCGAGGGCGCCGGCAGCCCAGCCGAGATCAACCTGCGGGCCGGTGACTACGTCAACATGGGCCTTGCCCGGCATGCCAACCTGCCCACCATCGTGGTCGGCGACATCGACCGGGGTGGCGTCTTCGCCTCGATGTTCGGCACCGTGGCCCTGCTCGACCCCGCCGACCAGGCGCTGATCGCCGGCTTCGTGATCAACAAGTTCCGGGGCGACCTCGGCCTGCTCCAACCCGGGCTGGACATGCTTCGCCACGTCACCGGTCGCCCCGCGTACGGGGTGGTGCCCTGGGCACTCGACCTGTGGCTCGACGCGGAGGACTCGCTCGCCTACGGGCGGGTGCTCGGCCGACCGGCCGTCCCGCGAGGCACCGAATGGCTGGACGTGGCCGTCGTCCGGCTGCCCCGGATCAGCAACGCCACCGACGTGGAGGCGCTTGCCACCGAGCCGGGCGTCCGCGTACGCCTCACCGTCGAACCAGCCGAACTGGCCGCCGCCGACCTTGTCGTCCTGCCCGGCTCCAAGTCGACCGTCGCCGACCTGGCCTGGCTACGCGAGACCGGCCTCGCCGACGCGGTAACCGCACACGTGTCGGCCGGTAAGCCACTGCTCGGCCTCTGCGGGGGCTTCCAGATGCTCGGCCGCGCCATCCACGACCCGGTGGAGAGCCGGCGGGGCAGCGTGCCCGGGCTCGGCCTGCTGCCCATCGAGATCACCTTCGATCCGCGCAAGACCGTCCGGCAGTCGGTGGGCACCGCCCACGGCGACCTTCCGGTGCGTGGCTACGAGATCCACCACGGGTACGTCTCGCAGACCGACCCCACCCTGACCCCGCTGCTGACCGGGGCCGACGGTGTCGGCGAGGGCGCAGTGCTCGGGCCGGTGCACGGCACGCACTGGCACGGGGCGTTCGAGTCTGACGCGTTCCGCCGCTGGTTCCTCACCGAGGCGGCTCGGCTGGCCGGGCGCACCGGGTTCCGCGTCGCGCCGGACACCAGCTTCGCCGCGGCCCGGGAACGCGCCCTCGACCTGCCCGGCGACCTGGTCGAGGAGCACCTCGACACCGACGCCCTCTGGCGCCTCGTCGAGAGCGAAACCCTGACCGGCGCAGAGGTGAAGGAAGAATCCGGCGACCCGGGCCCGATCGGGATCCTCGGTGACGAGGGTCCCGAGCAC
>NZ_JAEVHM010000240.1 GCF_016802865.1 Micromonospora parastrephiae
CGGTGCCGCCCGGCACCGCCACAGCCGCCCGCCACCGCCGCTCGCCACCGCCACGGCCGCTCGTCGTGGCCCGGCCGGGCTGCCCGAACCGTCGGACAAACCGACCCCACCGCCGGACCGGCCGGGTGATCCGGACTGGCCGAGGGGCGGCGGCGCGTCCTCCAGTGAGCGTTATACCTGTGAGTCATAAATATGACTCACAGGTATAACGCTCGTCAGCGGACGTGGCCCGGTAGCCGAGGCACGCCACCCCTGCCTCTGCAAACCGGAACGAAGGCCGTCCAGTCGTGAATCCGGCTCAGCGGTATCCGCATCGGCCCGGCATGGTTCACCATCCCGGGATGCCAACCACGCGCCTTGTCACCCTGCTCGGCAGTGCCGTCCGACAGCAACGGCACCTGCGCGAGCTGACCCAGTGCGAGCTGGCCGAGGCGGCCGGCGTCAGCCAGGCGACGGTGGCACGGATCGAGAACGGCGGGCGAGCGCCGAGCATCGCCGTGCTCGAGGCGTTGCTCGCCGCGATGGACGTGCAGCTGGTTGTCGGGGTGGAGCCGCTGGACGCGCACCTCGACGCCCGGATCGACGACCTGGCCGCCCGGCCGATCGCCGAGCGGATCGACGAGCTGGGACTCGATCGGATGCTGGAGCGGCTCCCCGACATCCCGCAGGTGCTCACCGGAAACACCGCGGCGCTGTTGCAGGGCGCGCCGGTGCCGGTTGACGCGCCGGAGATCGCCCTGCGATGGCGGGACTCGAAGACGTTCACCCGCTGGCTGGAGGCGAACTACGGTCAGCGGTGGAACGCCCGCTGGGGTGAGTTCGGCGGGGTGTGGCTGGAGCCCGAGGAGCAGGGCGAACACCGCTGGTCGACCCGCTACGGCGAGATCAGGGCCACGATGTGCGACGAGCTGCCCGAAACCATCGAGGTGCGCCACGCCGGGCGGGGTTACCAGGTGGTGCCGCTGGTCGAGCTGGAGCTGACCGAGCCGCGGGCCGCCGAGTTGCTGCGTCGCTTCCGGGCCCGGCAGCCGGGCTGATCAGCCGGCGGTGCGTTCCCAGTCGACCGTGGGCAGACCGGCGTCGGCGAGAGCTTTGTTGGCGGCGCTGAACGGTCGGCTGCCCAGGAAGCCGCGCGGATTCATCGGGCTCGGGTGGCCGGCCTCCAACACCACATGCTGCGGGTTGGTGACCAGGGCGGCCTTCTTACGGGCGTACCCGCCCCAGAGCAGGAAGACCACCCGCTCCGGCGACGCGTCCAACGCCCGGATGGTGGCATCGGTGAACTCTTCCCAACCGGCGTTGGCGTGCGAGCCCGGGCTGGCCTGGCGGACGGTCAGCACCGCGTTGAGCAGCAGCACGCCCTGGGCGGCCCAGCCGTCGAGGTTGCCGCTGCGCGGCTTGGGCACGCCCACGTCCTCGCCCAGCTCCTTGAAGACATTGCGCAGCGACGGCGGCACCGTCACGCCGTCGCGGACGCTGAAGCTCAGCCCGTGCGCCTGCCCGGCCCGGTGGTAGGGATCCTGCCCGAGGATCAGCACCCGGGCGCCCTGCGGCGGGCAGAGCCGGTACGCCGAGAACAGGTCCTCCAGCGGCGGGAAGACGGTCTGCGTCGCGTACTCCCGGGCGACGAACTCGCCCAGCGCGGCGGTGCGCGCCGGGTCGAGGTGCGGGGTGAGCACGGCACGCCACGACTCCGGCAGCAGGGCCAGCAGATCCAGGGCGGGGGCGTCGTCGGGCATCAGGAACCTTTCAGGTGGGCCAATCGCCGTGCCCAGTCTCCACCCACCGGATCCAGCTCGACGATCCGGGTGTCGTCGTCGCGGCGGTCGATACGGACCCGCAGGTGCGCGTCGACCAACTGCTCCACCAGACCCTCGCCCCACTCCACGACGGTCACCGACTCGTCCACCGAGGCGTCCAGGTCCAGGTCGTCGATCTCGGCGCGCGGGTCGGTGGCGTCCCCCAGCCGGTACGCGTCGGCGTGCACCAGCGCCACCCGGCCGCCCCGCGCCGGATCGGGTCGGTGCACCCGCGCGATCACGAACGTCGGCGAGGTGATGTCGCCGAGCACACCGAGCCCGGCGCCGACGCCCTGCGTGAGGGCGGTCTTGCCGGCGCCCAGCGGACCCGTCAGCAGCACGAGGTCACCGGCGCGCAGCAGCCCCGCCAGCCGGCGGCCGAAATCCTGGGTGTCCTCGACGGTCGGCAACTTGACGACGTGACTCACCGTTCCTCCACGCTCTGCAGTGACTTGAGAAACCGCGCCAGCGCGGCGTTGACCTCGTCCGCGTGCTCCAACATCACCACGTGCCCGCTGTCCTTGATCTTCACGAACTCGGCGTGCGGCAACCGCCGGACGATCTCCTCGGAGTGGGTCACCGGAGTGATCATGTCCTTGTCGCCGACCACCACCAGCACCGGCGTCGCGGCCAGCGCCGCGAGCGCCGGGAAGCGCGAGTGGGTGGCCAGGGTCCGCAGATAGCGGGTCACCGTGTCGGCCGACGTCCGGGAGTTCATCGTCTCCACGTAGGACACCAGCGCCGGGCTCGGCTTGCGGGTGCCGAAGCCGTACTTGCGGGTCAACAGCCAGGCGACGTTCGACGTCGACTTGCGGGCCTTGTCGATCACCGGACCGCCGTACCGGGTGGCGTTGCTGACCATGTACAGCACCGGACCGCCGACCCGGCCGAGCAGCGCCGGCGCGACCAACTTGGTCTCCGCGACCAGACCGCCCGAGGTGGCCATCAGCACCGTGCCCACCACCCGGTCACCGAACAGCTCCGGGAACAGCTCGGCGAACGCCATGATCGTCATGCCGCCCATCGAATGTCCGATCAGGACCAGCGGCCCCTCCGGGGCGGTCCGGTCGATGACCCGACGCAGCGTCCGCCCGAGAACCGCGAGGTCGTACTCCCCGGTCTCCAGACGGCCGGACCGGCCGTGACCGGGCTGGTCGTACGCCACGATCCGGTAGTCGCCACGCGCGGCCAGCATCTGGCGCTGGAAGTGGAACGTCCCCATGTCCAGGCAGAAGCCGTGCACCAGCACCACCGTCGGGTGCCCCGGCACCGGCCGGGTCGGCTCGACCACCTCGACGTGGATGTCCGTGCCGTCCGGCAGCTCCAGCCGGAACGCCTCGTCGTACCGCTGCTCGCCGAACGTCTCGTGCGCGTAGCGGTCGGCGGGGTCGGTCTTGAGCCGGCGGACCAGGGTCCGCTCGGTCGCGACGCCGGCGGCCAGGCCGGCCGCCGCCACCCCGACCGCGGCGCCGACGATCCCGGCGACCCGGCCGGCCGCCGTTCGCGGACGCGGGATGCGGTACGGACTCATGGCCGCTCGCCGTCGTAGACGCGCGGCACCCGCGTCCCCCCGAACCGGGTGACGATCTCGTAGTTGATCGTGCCGACCGCCTCGGCCCAGTCGTCGGCGGTCGGCTCGCCGTCGGCACCGCTGCCGAAGAGCGTCGCCACGTCGCCGTCGGCCACCGGATCGTCGCCGCAGTCGAGCACGAACTGGTCCATGCAGACCCGGCCGGAGATGGTCCGCCGCTTGCCGGCGAGCTGCACCGGACCGGTGTTGGACGCGTGCCGGGGCACCCCGTCGGCGTACCCGAGCGGCACCACGGCCAGGTTCGCGTCCGCCGGCGTGGTGTAGGTGTGCCCGTAGGAGACGCCGGTGCCGGCCGGCACCCGCTTGGTGAGCATCACCCGGGCGCGCGCGGTCATCGCCGGGCGCAACCCGTACGTCTCGCTGGCCAGCGGGGAGAGGCCGTAGATGGCCAGCCCGGGGCGGACCAGGTCGAAGTGGGTGTCCGGGCGGGTCAGGGTGGCCGCCGAGTTCGCCAGGTGCCGCCAGCGGGGACGCAACCCGGCCCGCTCGACCATGGCCAGCCCCTCGTGGAAGACGGCCAACTGGCGGTCGGTGGTCGGGTGGCCCGGCATGTCCGCGTACACGAAGTGACTCCACACGCCGACCACCTCGACCTGGCCGTCGGACTGTGCCTTCGCGGCGGCGTCCAGCAGAGCCGGCCAGTCGGCGACGGTCGCCCCGCCCCGGGACAGCCCGGTGTCGATCTTCAGGTGCAGCCGGGCGGGACGCCCGGCGAGCCGACTCGCCTCGACCATCTCGTCCAGCTGCGGAAGGCTGGCCGCCGCGAGGTCCACCCCGGCGCTGACCCCCTCGTGCAGCGGCAGCCCGGGTGCGAGCAGCCAGGCGAGCACCGGCGCGGTCACGCCCGCCCGACGCAGCGTGAGCGCCTCGTCGAGGGTGCAGACCCCGAGCCAGTCCGCCCCGGCGTCGAGCGCGGCCCGGGCGGCCGGGAGCATGCCGTGGCCGTACCCGTCGGCCTTCACCACCGCCATCAACTCGGCGGTGGTGCCGGACCGGAGTCGGCTCACGTTCTCACGGATCGCATCAAGATCGACGCGTACCTCGGCCTGCCACATGCGCCCAGCCTACTTTCCGCTGTGATCACGCCGGGCGGCGACGCACGTCCCGGCGGTCGATCCCCTCGGCGTGCCCGCAACTGTGACGTTCAGCCCAGCCGGGCGACAACCGGGCGCAGCGCCGTCGCCACGTCGGGCGCGGTCACCGGACCGCCCCGGGCCGCCTCCCGCCCGGCCAGCCCGTGCAGGTACGCGGCCGAGGCCGCCGCCTGCTCGGCGGGCAGCCCGGACGCCAGCAGCGAACCGAGCAGCCCGGCCAGCACGTCACCGGTGCCGCCGGTGGCCAGCGCCGGGGTGCCGGTCGGGTTGACGTACGCCCGGCCGTCCGGCGTGCCGATCACCGTGCGGTCGCCCTTGAGCAGCACCACCGCGTTCATCCAGGCGGCCAGCCGCAGCGTGGCACCGACCCGGTCGGCGCCGGGTTCCTCCCCGCAGAGCCGGGTGAACTCCCGGTCGTGCGGGGTGACCACGATGGGCGCGTCCCGACCGCGCAGCCGGTCGGCGAGCGACCCGTCCACCAGCAGGGTCAACGCGTCGGCGTCGAGCACCACCGGCACCGGCGCGGCCAGGACGGCCCGCAGTTCGGCCGCGGCCTCCTCGCCGGTTCCCAGCCCGGAGCCGCACACCCAGGCCTGCACCCGGCCCGCCTCGGCGACCCGGTCGGTGGCGATCACCGACGGGTGCTGGTGCAGCACCTCGGCCCGGGCGCCGCCGGCGTAGCGGACCAGGCCGGTAGGTCCGGCGAGGGCCCCGCCGACGGAGAGCACCGCCGCGCCCGGGTACGTCGCCGAGCCGGTCGCGACGCCGACCACACCCCGGGTGTACTTCTCCGACGACGGGCCCAGTCGCGGCCACCAGCTGACCAGGTCGGACCACTCGGTGACCCGCAGCGCGGGGGTGCCTCGCAGCCATGGCCGCAGCCCGATGTCGACCAGCTCCACCTGCCCGGCGAGGGCGGCCGCCGGCCCGACCACGAGGGCGGGCTTCAACGCGCCGAACGCCACCGTCACGTCGGCACGGACCGCGGTGGGCCGGCCGGACGCGGACAGCGGCACGTGCCCGGTGTCCACCGCCACACCGCTGGGGACGTCGACCGCCAGCACGGTGGCCCGGCCGCCGTCACGTCCGCGCAGCTCGCCGAGGCGCTGGACCAGGTCGTCGGCGCTCGCCCGCAGGCCGCCGGTGCCGCCGATCCCGACGATGCCGTCGAGGACCAGGTCGACCGGGTCGGTCGGGCCGTCCACCAGCCGGCCACCGGCGGCGCGCAGGGCCGCCAACCCGGCCGCGTGCGCGTCCGGGGGTGAGCAGGAGGGCGGACACGTTCACGCCCCGGCGGGCCAGCCGCTCCCCCGCGTAGAGCGCGTCGCCGCCGTTGTCGCCGGAGCCGACCAGCAGCAGCACCCGGCCGCCGTACACCCCACCCCGCTCGGCGAGCAGCAACGCGGCCCGGCGGGCCAGCCCGGCGGCGGCCCGCTGCATCAGCGTGCCCTCCGGCAGCGTGCCCATCAGTCCCGCCTCGGCCGCCCGTACGTCGGCCACCCGCCACACCGATCTCATCTCACCGTGTCCCAATCCGCTCGCGGGTGTGCTGGTCGGCCCACCCGGTCGACGTCACCGTTCCGCGACCACCATCGCCGACGCGATCCCGCCGTCGTGCGACAGCGAGAGGTGCCAGTGGTTGACCCCGCGTTCGACGGCCACCGCCGCGACCGTGCCGGAGACGGCCAGCCAGGGGCGCCCGTCCGGGTCGGGCACGATCTCGCAGTCGTGCCAGCTCAGCCCCGCCGGGGCGCCGAGCGCCTTGGCGACGGCCTCCTTGGCGGCGAAGCGGGCGGCCAGCGACTCGGGAGATCGCGGGTTGCCGGAGCGGGTGGACCGCTCGGCGTCGGTGAAGAGCCGGTCGGCGAGCAGCGGCGTCCGTGCCAGGGCCCGGGCGAACCGGTCGACCAGGACGACGTCGATGCCGACAGCGACGATCACCACTTCACCCTACCGGCGGGGCGGGAGGCAGATTAGCCGTCGGGTCCGCCGTGGGCAACGCCTGTGGACAGGCCCGGGGTACGACCGTCGCCGCTGTCCACAGGGCACCACCGGCCGCCCGGCTCCCGCCTAGCGTCAGCGCGTCGATACCGATCTGTGGGGGTGGGTCATGACCGAGGAGCCGTTCGCGGTGCAGCCGGAGGCGCTGCGCGCGGTGGCCGCCGCGCTCGACGTCGAGGCTCACGGGTTGGCGTTGGGTCTGGCCGGGGTGCCCGGGCTGCTGGTGTCGGCGCCTGGCTGGCGGGCCGCCGCGTCCCTGGTCGAGCTGGAGGCGGCCGGGCACGCCTGGTTCGGCCGGCTGGGCGCCCTGGTGGCGGCGACCGCCGGCGGGGTCCGGGCGGCGGCGGAGGCGTACGAGTCGGTGGACGACCGCGCCGCCGGCCGGTTCGCCTCGCTGCCGCGAT
>NZ_JAEVHM010000241.1 GCF_016802865.1 Micromonospora parastrephiae
CCGAGCGCGTCGTGCAACTCACGGGCGATGCGTAGCCGCTCCTCGGTGGCCCGACGGCGAGCCTCCTCCCGCATGCCCTGCTCGGCTTCGCGCACCCGGACACTGGTCGGTCGAGCGGGCTCGCGCTGCGCATAGGCTGAGTGGATGGTTGATCGCACCCACTCCGGTCCGAGCGAGGCGAGCGTGCGGCGGGCCCTGGGCCGGGCCGCGACCGGGCGAGCACTGGACGTCGACGAGGCGACCGCGCTGCTCTCCGCCCGCGGTGACGCCCTCGACGAACTGCTCCGGGTGGCCGGTGGGATCCGCGACGCCGGGCTGCGCGAGGCCGGGCGGCCGGGCGTGGTCACGTACTCCAAGAAGGTTTTCATCCCGCTGACCCGGCTCTGCCGGGACCGTTGCCACTACTGCACGTTCGCAACGGTGCCGCACCGGCTGCCGGCGCCGTTCCTCGACCGTGACGAGGTGCTGGCCATCGCGCGGGCCGGCGCCGCGCAGGGCTGCAAGGAAGCCCTGTTCACCCTCGGTGACCGGCCGGAGGAGCGGTGGCCGGCGGCCCGGAGCTGGCTGGACGAGCGGGGCTACGACTCCACGCTGGACTATCTGCGCGCCTGCGCGGTCGCCGTGCTGGAGGAGACGGGGCTGCTGCCGCACCTCAACCCGGGCGTGCTGTCCTGGTCGGAGTTGCAACGGCTCAAGCCGGTCGCGCCGAGCATGGGCATGATGCTGGAGACCACCGCGACCCGGCTCTGGTCCGAGCCGGGCGGCCCGCACTTCGGCTCGCCGGACAAGGAGCCGGCGGTCCGGCTGCGGGTGCTCGACGACGCCGGGCGGGTCGGTGTGCCCTTCACCACCGGCATCCTCATCGGCATCGGTGAGACGCCGGCCGAGCGGGTGGACGCGTTCTTCGCGATCCGCCGCGCCCACCGGGAGTACGGCCACCTCCAGGAGGTGATCGTGCAGAACTTCCGCGCCAAGCCGGACACGGCGATGCGCGGCATGCCCGACGCGGAGTTGCACGACCTGGCCGCCACGGTGGCGGTGGCCCGGCTGCTGCTCGGCCCGAAGGCCCGGATCCAGGCGCCGCCGAACCTCATCGCCGGCGAGTACGACCTGCTGCTGCGCGCGGGCATCGACGACTGGGGCGGTGTCTCGCCGCTCACCCCGGACCACGTCAACCCGGAACGTCCGTGGCCGCAGATCGAGGAGTTGGCCCGGCACACCGAGCTGGCCGGGTTCACGCTGCGGGAGCGGCTGACCATCTACCCGGAGTACGTGCGCGCCGGCGACCCGTGGCTCGATCCTCGGCTGCTGCCGCACGTGAACGCGCTGGCCGAGCCTGGTTCCGGGATGGCGGTCGAGTCGGCCGTGCCGCAGGGGCGTCCCTGGCAGGAGCCCGAGGAGGTGTTCGGTGGGCGGACCGACCTGCACGCCACCATCGACACCACCGGCCGGACCGACGACCGGCGCGGTGACTTCGACAGCGTCTACGGGGACTGGGCGGAGGTGGCCACGAAGGTGACCGCCGGGCCGGCCGCCCTCGCCGGCGACCACGACCTGCGTGCGGGGCTGCGGCTCGCCGCCGACGACCCGGCCGCGCTGCTGGAACCGGGCAACACCGATGCGGCGCTGGCGTTGTTCGCGGCGGACGGGCCGGCGCTCGACGAGGTGTGCCGGCTCGCCGACGACGTACGCCGCGACGTCGTCGGCGACGACGTCACCTACGTGGTAAACCGCAACATCAACTTCAGCAACGTCTGCTACGTGGGCTGCCGGTTCTGCGCGTTCGCCCAGCGCGAGCGCGACGCCGACGCGTACCGGCTCTCCGTCGAGCAGGTCGCCGACCGGGCCGAGGAGGCGTGGGCGGCCGGTGCCAGCGAGGTGTGCCTCCAGGGCGGCATCGACCCGAAGATGCCGGTCACCGGATACGCGGACATCGTCCGCGCGATCAAGGCCCGGGTGCCGGAGATGCACGTGCACGCGTTCTCCCCGATGGAGATCGTCACCGCCGCCGCGAAGGCGGGCGTGCCGGTGCGCGACTGGCTGACGCAACTGCGTGAGGCCGGTCTGGACACCATCCCGGGCACCGCCGCGGAGATCCTCGACGACGACGTGCGCTGGGTGTTGACCAAGGGCAAACTGCCGGCCGCCGCCTGGGTCGACGTGGTCAGCACCGCCCACGAGCTGGGCATCCGGTCCAGCTCCACGATGATGTACGGCCACGTCGACCACCCCGGGCAGTGGCTGGCGCATTTCCGGGTGCTGGCCGGGGTGCAGGACCGCACCGGCGGGTTCACCGAGTTCGTGGCGCTGCCGTTCGTGCACACCAACGCTCCCATCTATCTGGCCGGCATCGCCCGTCCGGGGCCGACCTGGCGGGAGAACCGGGTGGTGCACGCCATGTCCCGGCTGCTGCTGCACGGCCGGATCGACAACATCCAGTGCTCCTGGGTGAAGCTCGGCGACGAGGGCACGGTGGCGATGCTCCAGGGCGGCTGCAACGACCTGGGCGGCACGTTGATGGAGGAGACCATCTCCCGGATGGCCGGTTCCGGCAACGGCTCGGCGCGTACCGAGGAGCAGTTGCGGGCCATCGCGACGACGGCCGGACGGCCGGCGCGCAAGCGTTCGACCGCGTACGGTCACGTCCGGCCCTGAGGTCGAACCTTTTCCCGCCGCCGGCCGTACCAAGCGGTGCCGGCGGCGGTCGCGGCGAGGATCGCCGCCGGTGTCCCCCAGGGGCCCGGCGGCGTCGGTAGACGGCACCGGACCCGTCCGTCACCGCGGGCGCGTTCGCGCCGCAGCCGGAAAGGTTGCCCATGACCAGTGATCAGCGGAAGCGGCCCTGGCCGCGACTGACCCGCCGACAGACGTTGACCGCCGCGGCCAGCGCCACCCTCGGTGCCGCCGCGCTCACCGTGCCGGGTCTGTCGGCCGCCCAGAACGCCCCGGGCGCGGCCGGCCGGGCCGACGAGCCGATCGTCGTGCACCTGCGTGACGCCGCCTCCGGAACGATGGACGTCTTTGTCGGCGAGTCCCGGATCGAGGTGCGTGACCGCGGCCTGGCGGACCGGCTGCGGCGCGCCGCCCGGCGCTGATCCGACGCTCCACTCCCGCCATCTGCCCCCGCCCAGTGAGGTTGGTCCGTCATGTCTTCCCACCGCGAGGCCCCGGAGATAGCCAAGGATCCGGTCGCCGACAGCTCCGACCTGTACGCCTTCGTCAGCCCCGACAAGCCCGACACGGTCACGCTGATCGCCAACTACGTGCCGTTGCAGCTGCCCTCCGGGGGGCCGAACTTCTTCGAGTTCGGCGACGACGTGCGGTACGAGATCCATATCGACAACGACGGTGACGGCAGCCCGGATGTCACCTACCGCTTCGAATTCACCACCGAGATCACGAACCCGAACAGCTTCCTCTACAACACCGGTCCGATCGATTCGCTGGACAGCGCGAACTGGAACCGCCGGCAGTTCTACAGCCTGACCCGGGTGGCCGACGGCCGGGAGCACCGGCTGGCCCACAAGTTGCCCTGCCCGCCGTGCAACGTCGGCCCGCTGTCCACCCCGAAGTACGCCGACCTGGTCCGGCAGGCCACCTACTCGCTCTCCACGGGGGAGCGGGTCTTCGCGGGGCAGCGCGCGGACGGCTTCTTCGTCGACCTGGGGGCGATCTTCGACCTCGGCACGCTGCGGCCGTTCCAGCAGTTGCACGTCGCCGGCAAGAAGATCTTCAAGGCCGAGGGGGAGCCGGTCAACGCCACCGACCGGATGAACGTGCACAGCATCGCGGTGCAGGTGCCGCTGAGCCGGGTGCGTCGGCGCGCCAACCGGTACGGGGCGGGTGACCAGGCATCGGTGATCGGGGTCTGGACGTCGGCGTCACGTCGGCAGGTCCGGGTGCTCGGCGACCGGGGCGCGGCGGACACGTCGACCGGTCCGTTCACCCAGGTCTCCCGGCTGGGCAATCCGCTGTTCAACGAGGTCATCGTGCCGATGTCGAAGAAGGACCTGTGGAACTCGTTGCCGCCGTCGGAGGACAAGCGGTTCGCGAGGTTCGTCGAGCAGCCCGAGTTGGCGGCGCTGCTGCCGGCGCTGTACCCGGACGTCTTTCCCAACCTGGACAGGCTGAACAAGGCGAAGAAGGCCCGCGCGGACCTGGTGGCGATTCTGCTCACCGGCGTACCCGCCGGTCTGATCGACGGTTTCACCAACGCCACCGGCGACGTGCAGGCCGACATGCTGCGGCTGAACACCGCGATCCCGCCGACCCGCCAGCCGGACCGGTTCGGGGTGCTCGGCGGTGACCTGGCCGGCTTCCCCAACGGACGGCGGGTCGGCGACGACGTGGTCAGCATCGCGTTGCGGGCGATCGCCGGGGTGACCGTCCCGCTGGTGGACAAGACGTTCCGTCCGGACGCGGCAGCCGGCGCGGTGACCCCCGGGTTGAGCGCCGCCGACGTGACCGCGCCGTTCCTCGGCAACTTCCCCTATCTGGGTACGCCGTACGACGGGTTCAACAACCCGTCGGCGTCGTCCTGACCGGCGGGGGAGCGGCGGATGCACGAGCACGCGTACGGGCCGTCGGAGACCGGGAGCGTCGTCCTCGAACTGGGCGGTGAGACCGGTGCGTTGATCCTGTACACCGGCCGGGATCTGCACGGTCGGGAGATCGAGATCAGTCGGGGCGATGACCGGCGGGTCCACTCGGCGGTGCGCGAGCGCCGGGTGCGGGACGGGTCGTTCCACAGTGCGGTCTATCCGGATCTACCCGCCGGCATTTATACCATCTGGTGGGACGAGGATACGTCAGCCGGGACAGTGTCCGTCCATGGTGGAGTCATAACCGAGTTCGTCTGGCCGAGCAGCGGTTTCGGGGTCACCGGCTGACCTCACCGTCATCTCTGCCGTCGCGCGTCCACGATGTGGACGGGGCGCGAACGCTGTCCCCGGCTCGACGGGCGGTCTGCGCCGCGCCGCGTTAACCTGTCCCCCACCAAGATCAGCTTGATGGAAGGGGGTCGTCCGATGTGTCTGGCGTCGTCATGGCGGCGACTCGTCGGAGGCGCGCCACGGCAGAAAAGTCGGGCAACTCGCCGGAGAGGGCGTTACTCGGCCGGGGTCTGAATCGATAGGGCAGGTTGCGAGGCTGGACGGCCCGAGTGGTCGGCCGGGGGTGTCGGGAGGGCGACTCCATTATCAAGTTTGGCTTGACGGCGCACGCATTACACGCGTGTAATTTGAATGGGGTTGTTCGCACGGAACGCAACAAAACGGGACCGGACGGACAAGCACGCCTTTCGCGTGGGGGGTTGCAGCGGCGATGACGCCGGTGCGCGACAAGGAGGCATTTGATGGACGGCCAGCTTGAGGTGGCGACCTGCTCGGAAACGCGCCGGAGTGGCAGGAGCGGGCGCTGTGCTCGCAGACCGACCCCGAGGCGTTCTTTCCCGAGAAGGGCGGCTCGACCCGTGAGGCGAAGCGAATCTGTTCGCGCTGCGAGGTCAAGACCGAATGCCTCGAATACGCTCTCGGGCACGACGAGCGGTTCGGCATCTGGGGTGGGCTCTCGGAGCGGGAGCGGCGCAAGTTGAAGCGGCGGGTCGCCTGAGCGGTGCGGAGTCGGGGCGGTGGGGGCCGCCCGACTCGCCCCCGGCGTGGCTGCCCGACCGGCCCGGCACGGGACGGCTCAGGCCAGCTCGTCGGGGTCGACCCCGAGCAGGTTCGCCACCTGTTCGATGATCACGTCGTGCACGAGGTCGCGAGGTCCTCACGGTCCATCGCCCGGAACTCCAGAGGCCGCCGGTACAGCACGATCCGCGGCGGCACCTCCTGCCGACCCGGGCGGCCGGGTAGCAGCCGGGCCAACGGGACCTCGCCGTCCTCCAGCACATCGGAGTCGTAGACGTTCAGGTCCGGTGGGACATCCTCGACCGCGAACTCGACGCCGGCCAGCTCCTTGGCGAACCGCCGTTCCAGCGTCTCGACGGTGTCCAGGACCAGGTCGTCGAAGACCTCCGCCTTGGTGCGCGCCAGCGGCACCGTCGCCGGCACCAGCCGTCCGCGTAGCCCGCGCCCGTGCCGGTCGCGGTGCGCACGCCGACCGGCACCGGGGCGGCGGTGTTCCGGACTCGTCATGAGGCAAAGGGTAGCCCCCGCTCCGGGCTGGCCAGCGGCAGCGCCGCGCGCGTGGCGCGGCGCGTACCGGGACGGGGAATTGTGATCACCACGACGGGCGTGTCGGAACGCGAAGCGATGCGCCGGACCCGGTAATGGAGATACCCTGCCGCCGTGAGGTCACCACGGCGCTGCTCCCGTAACGGCTGCCCCCGGCAAGCGGTCGCCACATTGACCTATGTCTACAACGAGTCGACGGCGGTGGTGGGCCCGCTGGCCGCGTTCGCCGAGCCGCACACGTACGACCTGTGTGAGCCGCACGCCCGCAGCCTCACCGCCCCCCGGGGCTGGGACGTGGTCCGGCACGAGGGCGAGTTCGAGCCTCCGCCGCCCACGACCGACGACCTGGTCGCGCTGGCCGAAGCGGTCCGTGAGGCCGCCCGCCCTGCCCCGCGCCCTCCGGAGCCCGACCAGAAACACGACAATCCCCACCAGACGGGCCGGCGAGGCCACCTCCGAGTAATCCCCCCCAACCACTAACCGCGCAGCCCGGCTCCCGACCCCCGGCCTCCCGGCTCCCGACCCCCGGCCTCTTGGCGTCGATCATAAGTATTGCCCTCCGCCTCGGCGTGTCACGGCAATAACTTCATGATCAACAGGGTGGGGTGGGGTGGGGG